>JBJOKY010000051.1:0-17141 GCA_046045865.1 Pseudomonadota bacterium
GTCTTCTGCAGGATCTCGGGCTTGAGCAGCAGTTCTTCGCGCCGCGTGCCGCTCTTGTTGATGAGGATCGAAGGGTAGACGCGCTTTTCGGCCATGCGGCGGTCCAGATGGATCTCGCAGTTGCCGGTGCCCTTGAACTCCTCGTAGATCACCTCGTCCATCTTCGAGCCGGTGTCGATCAGCGCCGTGCCGATGATGGTCAGCGAGCCGCCTTCCTCGACATTGCGGGCCGCGCCGAAGAAGCGCTTGGGCCGCTGCAGCGCGTTGGCGTCGACGCCGCCGGTCAGCACCTTGCCGCTGGAAGGCAGCACGTTGTTGTAGGCGCGGGCCAGGCGGGTGATGCTGTCGAGCAGGATCACCACGTCCTTCTTCATCTCGACCAGGCGCTTGGCGCGCTCGATCACCATCTCGGCCACCTGCACGTGGCGCGCGGCGGGTTCGTCAAAGGTGGAACTGATGACCTCGCCGCGCACGGTGCGCTGCATCTCGGTCACTTCCTCGGGGCGCTCGTCGACCAGCAGGACGATGAGGTGCACGTCGGGATGGTTGGCGATGATCGCATGCGCCAGATGCTGCATCATGATCGTCTTGCCGCTCTTGGGCTGCGAGACAAGCAGGGCGCGCTGGCCTTTGCCGATGGGCGCCACCAGGTCGATGATGCGGCTGGTGATGTTCTCGTCGTTGCGGATGTTCTCGCGCTCGAGCTTGAACTGTTCCTTGGGGAACAGCGGCGTCAAGTTCTCGAACATGATCTTGTTCTTGGTCTCCTCGGGCGTGAGACCGTTGACGAGATCGACCTTCACCAGCGCGAAGTAGCGCTCGCCGTCCTTGGGCACTCGGACTTCACCTTCGATCAGGTCGCCGGTGTGCAGGTTGAAGCGCCGGATCTGGCTGGGTGACAGGTAGATGTCGTCCGTGCTGGCCAGGAAGCTGGTGTCGGGCGAGCGCAGGAAGCCGAAGCCGTCCGGCAGTACCTCAAGCACGCCGTCGCCGAAGATCTGCTCGCCCTGACGGGCGCGCTTCTTCATGATGGCGAACATCAGCTCCTGCTTGCGCATGCGGGCCGTGTTTTCGATCTCCAACGTGTCCGCCATCTGCACGAGTGCGGATATGTGTAGAGCCTTGAGTTCGGAAAGATGCATGCGGGCGTACCCTGATGTCAGACGCACACGCTGCCTGCGTGCACGCCAAAGGAGTGAGGCCCCGTCGGCTCGCCTGGAGTGGCAGCCCAAGGCGGCCCTTCAGGCCGGCTTCGGGTGTACTTTGAGTTCAGGGAGGGGGAGGGCCGACGCTGCGCGCTGATGATCCGGTCGGAAGCAGCCTTGTCGCCTTCAGCAGGCTGCGCGCAGTGGCATTCGGTATCGACCGCGCAGTGCACGCGGCCGATGCCAACGATTATAGGTTCTCGTTGAGGAAGGCAACCAGTTGTGGCTTGGACAGGGCGCCAACCTTGGTCGCGGCCAGTTGACCCGACTTGAACAACATGAGTGTCGGGATGCCACGGATCCCGAACTTGGCCGGCACGTCACGATTTTCGTCGACGTTCATCTTGGCGATCTGCAGACGGCCTTCGTAGGTCTTGGCCACATCATCGAGGATGGGGGCGATCATCTTGCACGGCCCGCACCACTCGGCCCAGTAGTCCACCAGGACGGGCTTGTCGGCCTTCAGAACGTCACCGTCGAAAGAGCTGTCTGAGATGTGTTTGATGAGATCGATGCTCATGGTCGGTTCCAGGGGGATGAGGGGCGGCGGATCTTGAGTTGCCGGCCCGTTGAACGATGACAGGCCACGCTTGCCGATCACGTATGACGCAGATTCTGTCACGAAGCCTTCTGCATCGCTGTGGTGCAACATGGCACACCCGTAAACGCCCCCGCTTTTCTGGCCTGTTCGACGCATGACGGGTGCGTGCGTGGGCATCCAATCGGCGCAGACGACACCGACACCGCGGTCGTGGCCCATCCGCATGCGTACCACCCCTGTGACGACTCCTGCTGCATTGACCGGCATGATTGCCGGCCAGTCGCGTCCCATGCCATTGGCTTCAGCCGAGAAACGCGTCGGACGTTTCATGTTGCGTCAACTCATCGGCCGCAGTTCTGTGACGATGGCCTGGCTCGCCACCGACACACGCACGCGGTCCGATGCCATGTTGATGCTGCCGCGTACCGCTGCTGGGAGCCCGCAGGCGCTGGCCCGCTGGCTAGATGTCGTGCGCCTGGCTGCACGTCTGGAACACCCGCGCCTGGCCCAGATCGACGAGTTCGCCCAGCATGACGGTTGGCCATTTCTCGCCATCGCCTGTCCGCCGGGCAGCACGCCGCTTGGCCAGTGGCTGGCATCCCACGCCTTGCCCACGGCTGCCGAGGCGGCACGCTGGTGCATCGATGCGCTCGACGGCCTGGCCTATGCGCACGATGCCGGTGTCGCCCACGGCGACGTGGGCCTGCACAGCCTCCTGGTGGACCGCAACGGCCGTCTTCAGGTCTGGGGTCTTGGGGCTGCGCTGGTGTCGTCGTCAGTCGTCCAGGTACCCGGTGACGCTGCTACCTTGCGCCGGCAGCGTGCTGCAGGTGACCGTGACGTGCTGGCCGTTGGGCTGTTGCTGCACCAGATGCTGGCCGGTGCGCCTGCACTGGAACTGGCCGATCTGCCCACCGCAGCCGAAAGGCTGGGCCGGGAGATCGTGCGGCTGCCCTGGAACCTGCCGACGCCTGTGTCCGAGGCCTTGCGTGCCATCGTCAATCGTGCCACGGACAGGCACGAACACCGGCGCTACCTCAGTGCGCGCAGTTTCCAGCGCGCCCTGAGCGGCTGGTGCCAGGTCGAGGCCGATGCCAAGGGCGGCGCGCTGGCCTTGCTCGTCGACAAGCTGCATGCGGTCGGTCACCTGCCTGCGCGCCCAGGGCTGGCTCAGCGGGTGGTACAGGTGGTGCGGATGGACACGCAGCGCATCGATGAACTGACCAACATCCTGCTGGAAGACCCTGCCCTGTCGTTCGAGCTGCTGCGGGTGGTGAATGGTCCGCAGTTCGGCGGGCGACACGATCAGGCGGTCATGACCGTCAGGCGTGCTGTCGAACTGCTGGGTACTGCCGGTGTGCGGCGTGCTGCTGGCAGCGTGCGTGCCTGGCCAGGCCCGCTGGAGCACGTGGCGGCCAAGGCACTCGACCGTGGCATGAAGCTGGCTCTGCTTGCCGGACACCTGGCTGAACGGCTGGCTCCTGGCGGGCTGGACGCCGAGGCCTGTCTGCTGGTTGCGCAGTTGCAGCACCTGGGGCGCCTGCTGGCGCTATACCACTTCCATGATGAAGCGACCCAGATCGACCGTCTGACCGCCGCCGTGCCCGACCCGGATGATCCTCGACGCCAGACGCCTGGCCTGACTCCTGAAGCGGCCGCCATGGCAGTGCTGGGCGTTAGCCTGGATGCGCTGGCAGCAGCCGTGGCCCGCCATTGGGGGCTGGACGACGCGGCGCAGGAGTTGATGCAGCCACTGCCTCGGAACACTGGTGTACATGCGCCAGACAACGTCCACGGTTGGCTGCGCCTGGTGGCCAGCTGCGCCAATGAAGTCGTGTTGTCTGCCGCACTTCCAGCCGGCCATCAGGGGCGGGCGCTGGCTCAGGTCGCTGCCCGGTACTCGCGTACCCTGGGTGTGACAGTCGACAACCTGCGTGACAGCTACACGAGCGCTCGACAGCGACTCAACCACCACTTTGGCGCGCCACGTCGGATAGCTTGACCCATGTCCATGGCGGGAGAGCGCCATACTGATCTCGTCAGGATCAATGGCGCAATGCAAACGAGGAAGAAAGCGCGTACGGCGCAAGGTCGCCAACTGTCGGGAATTCCACGCAAGAACAGCGTAGAGGGTGACGAGCCTGAACCCTGGCACTGAGTGCTAACGGTTAGGGCTGCTTCGTTCCCGACCTGACCCGGTTGGCCGCGCCCCCATGCAGGGAGGCCCGTCAAGACCGATTGTAGGCGAGCCGTGCACCGGATCTGCGTCATGCCGACAAAAGACTTCGGCGCCCCCGCCGAGCGGTGGGCGCCGGAAAGGTTGCCGTGGCACGAGGGTATGTTCAGGCGGTGGCGGGTTCTGCCTTGGGCTTGTCACTCTTGCGCGGTTCGATATCCAGCGTGACTTCACCCTTGTCGTCCACGCCCACGCTCAGGCGGCCGCCGTCGATCAGGCGGCCGAAAAGCAGTTCGTCGGCCAGGGCGCGACGGATGGTGTCCTGGATCAGGCGCTGCATCGGCCGGGCGCCCATGAGCGGATCGAAGCCCTTCTTGCCCAGATGCTTGCGCAGCGCATCGCTGAAGGTGACGTCGACCTTCTTCTCGGCCAGCTGGCTTTCCAGTTGCAGCAGGAACTTGTCGACCACGCGCAGGATGATGTCCTCGTCCAGCGCCTTGAAATTGACGATGGCGTCCAGGCGGTTGCGGAACTCCGGCGTGAACATGCGCTTGATGTCGGCCATCTCGTCGCCGCTCTCACGCGCCGTGGTGAAGCCGATGGTCGCCTTGTTCATGGTCTCGGCACCCGCATTGGTCGTCATCACGATGATGACGTTGCGGAAGTCGGCCTTGCGCCCGTTGTTGTCGGTCAGCGTGCCGTGGTCCATCACCTGCAGCAGCACGTTGAAGACGTCCGGATGCGCCTTCTCGATCTCGTCGAGCAGCAGCACGCAGTGCGGCTTCTTGGTGATGGCCTCGGTCATCAGGCCGCCCTGGTCGAAGCCGACATAGCCAGGGGGCGCGCCGATCAGGCGGCTCACGGCATGACGCTCCATGTACTCCGACATGTCGAAGCGGATCATGTCGATGCCCAGGATGAAGCCGAGCTGCTTGGCCACCTCGGTCTTGCCCACGCCGGTCGGGCCGCTGAACAGGAAGGCGCCGATGGGCTTGTCCGGCTTGCCCAGGCCTGAGCGCGCCATCTTGATGGCACCCGACAGGGCCTCGATGGCGGCATCCTGGCCGAACACCACGCTCTTCAGGTCGCGGTCGAGCGTCTTGAGCTTGGAGCGGTCGTCGCTGGACACGCTGGCCGGAGGGATGCGCGCGATCTTGGCGACGATGTCCTCCACCTCGGCGCGCGTGATGGTCTTCTTCTGCTTGCTCTTGGGCAGCACACGCTGGGCTGCACCGGCCTCGTCGATCACGTCGATCGCCTTGTCGGGCAGATGGCGGTCGCTGATGTACTTGGCAGACAGCTCGGCTGCGGCCTGCAGCGCGCCCAGGGCGTACTTGACGCTGTGATGCTCCTCGAAGCGCGACTTCAGGCCCTTGAGGATCTCGACGGTCTGTTCGACCGAGGGCTCGACCACGTCGATCTTCTGGAAGCGCCGCGACAGCGCCGCGTCCTTCTCGAAGATGCCGCGGTATTCGGTGAAGGTCGTCGCGCCGATGCACTTGATCTGGCCCGAGCTGAGCGCGGGCTTGAGCAGGTTGCTGGCATCGAGCGTGCCGCCCGACGCGGCCCCCGCGCCGATCAGGGTGTGGATTTCGTCGATGAAGAGCACGGCATTGGTCTGCTCGCGCAACTGCTTGAGCACGGCCTTCAGGCGTTGCTCGAAGTCGCCGCGGTACTTGGTGCCGGCCAGCAAGGCGCCCATGTCGAGCGAATACACGACGGCGTCGCCCAGGATGTCCGGCACGTCACCCTGGGTGATGCGCCAGGCCAGGCCTTCGGCGATTGCTGTCTTGCCCACGCCGGCCTCGCCCACCAGCAGCGGGTTGTTCTTGCGCCGGCGGCACAGGATCTGCACCACACGCTCGACCTCGTGCTCGCGCCCGATCAGCGGGTCGATGCGGCCTTCGCGCGCCGCCACGTTGAGGTTGTGCGTGTACTGGTCCAGCGGCGAACCCTTGCCTTCCCCCTCTTCCTTCTCGCTTTCGGACGAGCTGGATTCGCTGGGTTTGGTCGGCTCGGGCGGGTCGGACTTGCGGATGCCGTGGGCGATGAAGTTCACCACGTCCAGCCGCGTCACGCCCTGCTGGTGCAGGTAGTACACGGCGTGAGAGTCCTTCTCGCCGAAGATGGCCACCAGCACGTTCGAGCCGGTGACTTCCTTCTTGCCGTTGCCGGTGGACTGCACATGCATGATGGCGCGCTGGATGACGCGCTGGAAGCCCAGCGTGGGCTGGGTGTCCACGTCATCCGTGCCACCCACGGTGGGCGTGTTTTCCTTGATGAACTGCGTCAGGCTCTTGCGCAAGTCCTCGATGTTGGCGGCGCAGGCCTTGAGCACCTCGGATGCCGACGGGTTGTCCAGCAGCGCGAGCAGCAGGTGCTCGACGGTGATGAACTCGTGGCGCTGCTGGCGCGCCTCGACGAACGCCATGTGCAGGCTGACTTCCAACTCTTGCGCAATCATGCAACCTCCATAATGCACTGCAGGGGGTGGCCCGATCGGCGCGCCGCTGCCTGAACCATTTCGACCTTGGTGGCCGCCACGTCTCGCGTGTAGACACCGCAGATGCCGCGCCCTTCATGATGGATCTTCAGCATGATCTGGGTCGCGGTCTCGATGTCGCGATGAAAGTATTCCTGCAGCACCATCACGACGAACTCCATGGGCGTGAAGTCGTCGTTGAGCATCACGACCTGGTAGACCGGGGGGGGCTTGACGCGTGCTGCCTGCCGCTCGGCGACTACCGACCCTTCCCCCTCGGGGCGAACGGGCTGGGGAGGTTGGCCGGGTAGATCAGTGGACATGCGGCCCATTCTATCGATGCACCCAAGGCCTCGCTCGTCGCGCTGCGGCAATGCCCGATCGTGTGCGTGCGACCTGACCGGAGTCGCGGCGATGCGGGTTTGTGCGGATGTTGCGGCGTCGTCCTCCTGCGGGTATGCATAGTTGACAGTGGGCAAGCCCGGGTTGAAAAATCTTCGCAAAGACTGGGGAATACCGGAGGAACTTATGGCTCATGGAACCGTGAAATGGTTCAACGATGTCAAGGGATTTGGCTTCATTGAACCGGAAGAAGGTGGTGAGGATGTGTTTGCGCACTTTTCCGCCATCCAGATGGAAGGCTTCCGGACACTCAAGCAGGGCTCTCGTGTCCAGTTTGATCTGGTCGAGGGGCCGAAGGGTCGACTGGCCCAGAACATCTGCTCGCTGGAAGCCGCCGCGTTGCGGCGTCATAACGCGCCCCCACCCATGTCAGCGGCGGCATGACGGCGACAGCTTGAAGACCGGCCCGGATAGGCGGTCTTGCAGACAGGGTTGATCGGCCATTGCCTGACATGGGCGCACGTCTTGTGGCGCTGCAGCATTTTCCAGATCCCGAGGTGACCGTGCGTGGTCGAAGTGCGTTTTTGCGTCCGGGGCCTGGGCTCTTGTCCCGCACTGCATCTCGTCGTGCTGCAGCGCAAGTCAGTTTTCGGCGGACCCGAGCACGCCGTGAGGGCATGCCCGTTTCTTTCAGTACTGCGTCAGTCGTCCGGGTCCATGTGATCGATCATCACCTGACCAAAACCCGAACAGGATACCTGCACGGCATCTTCCATCAAACGGGCGAAATCGTAGGTCACGTGTTTGGATGCAATCGCCTTTTTCATTGATGCAATGATGAGGTCGGCCGCTTCGGTCCAGCCCATGTGACGCAACATCATTTCTGCTGACAGGATTTCCGAACCCGGATTCACGTAGTCCTTGCCGGCGTACTTGGGGGCTGTGCCATGAGTGGCCTCGAAACATGCGACCGAGTCCGACAGGTTGGCTCCCGGCGCGATCCCGATGCCGCCTACCTGAGCCGCCACGGCGTCCGAGATATAGTCACCGTTCAGGTTGAGTGTGGCGATGACCGAATATTCCGCCGGACGCAGCAGCACCTGCTGGAGGAAGGCATCGGTGATCGAGTCCTTGACCACGATGTCCTTGCCTGTCTTCGGGTTCCTGAGCTTGCACCATGGGCCGCCGTCAATCAGCTGGGCACCGAACTCCTCCAGAGCCAGGCCGTAGGCCCAGTCGCGGAAGCTGCCTTCGGTGAACTTCATGATGTTGCCCTTGTGCACGATCGTCACGCTGGGCTTGTTGTTGTCGATGGCGTACTGGATGGCCTTGCGCACCAGACGCTCGGTGCCTTGCCGCGAAACCGGCTTGATGCCTATGCCTGCGGTCTGCGGGAAGCGGATCTTTCTGGAGCCCAGTTCGTCCTGCAGGAATTTGATCAGCCTCCTGGCCTTGTCGCTGTCGGCTTCGAATTCGATGCCGGCGTAGATGTCCTCCGAGTTTTCCCGGAATATCACCATATTGGTCTTCTCGGGTTCGCGCACCGGTGATGGCACGCCCTGGAAATACTGCACCGGGCGCAGGCAGACGTACAGGTCGAGTTCCTGGCGCAGGGTGACGTTGAGCGAGCGGATGCCGCCGCCGACCGGTGTCGTGAGCGGGCCCTTGATCGACACGACATAGTCACGCAGGGCCTGCAGTGTTTCTGCCGGCAACCAGACGTCCGGGCCGTAGATCCGGGTGGCCTTTTCACCTGCATATATTTCCATCCAGCAGATCTTGCGCCGGCCGGCATAGGCCCTGGCGACGGCCGCATCGACGACCCTGAGCATCACCGGCGTGATGTCGATACCGGTGCCGTCCCCTTCGATGTAGGGAACGATGGGGTGGTCAGGGACGCTGATCGAGAAGTCGGCGTTGACCGTGATCTTCTGACCGTCACTGGGCACCTGGATGTGCTGGTACATGGAGCCGACTCCGGTGGCGTGTTCTTGGACTGAGGGTGTAGCCAGCAATTTTATGCAACGGGTACTGTCAACCAACTTGCGCGACGGTCCGTTCAGGAAGGGCCCGGGCTGTTACCCGGGTGACATCAATCAACTCACTTGAAAGTTCCCACAATGAACAAGCTCCTCGCCGCCCTGATCGCCGCCACCTTCGCCGCTGGCGTGTTCGCTGCTGATGCCAAGCCTGCTGACAAGGCTGCCTCCGCTGCCCCGAAGGCCGAAGCCAAGGCTGACGCCAAGGCCGCTCCCGCCGCCAAGAAGGAAGAGGCCAAGGCTCCGGCCAAGGCCGCTTCGAAGTAATTGCTGCGGACGCCCACAGGGCGTCCTCGGTCGACCCGTTTTGAGCGGGTCGTTGCATGCCCGGCCTGTTGTGCCGGGCATTCTTTTTTCAGGCGCACCAGGCTGCCTGCAACGGTGCCCAGGCTGCCATGGCCACCGTGCTGCCACTCAGCACGGCGATGCCTGCGCCGGCCAGGCGCAGCGGCCATGTCGGCGCCATGTCGGCACCACCTGTGGCGGCCGGTTGCTGCTGCGGCCTGTATGGCCGGATCTTGTGCCACAGCCACTGTCCGGCCAGCAGGCCGGGTGTGCTGGCCAGCGCGAACAGCGCCATGGCCGCCGCGCCTTCGCCTGGCGTGGAGGCCAGCGCGGCTACCACCAATGCAGCCTGCAGTACGCCACACGGCAGTGCAACCCACATGGCACCGGTGCTGGCAGCCCGCAGGTCCGATTTCCAGTGCACGACCTGCATGGCCTGCCCGATGTCCGCCGCCGGCCGTCTGCCGTTGTCCAGCCAGCGCTCCAGCGCCGGGGGAAGCCGCCCGCGCCATAGCAGGGTCAGGCCGAGTGCCAGCATTGCCAGCTGCAGCATCATCCAGATGGGGCGTGCCCAGGCTTGGCTGTCCGCCAGCCAGCGCAGGGCGCTGCCCAGGCTGGCTGCTGCGGCCCCGCCAGCGGCGTATCCCAGCAGCCTGCCACCCAGCCAGGCCCGCCACCGCGGTGCCGACCCAGGTCCTGCGGCACGTGTTGCAAGCATGCGACAGGCGCCCGCACACATGGCGGCGCAATGTGGCGTGGCCGCAACGCCCATCAGGGCGGCGGTGAGCAGCAGGGTGCCGGTCATCCGCCTGATCAGATCACCTTGGAAAAACGCTCGCGCGTCTTGTCGGCCTGCAGATGGCGGTCGAACAGCATGGCCACCGAGCGTACGAAATACCAGCCACGCGGCGTGACCTCGAAGCCGTCGGCGTTGAGCACAACCATGCCGTCCTCGACCAGCGTGTCCAGCTTGCCCAGTTCCTGCGCGAAATAGCTGCGGAAGTCGATCAGATGGGCCAACTCGATGGATTCGTAGGTCAGGCTGCCGTGGCACATGATGGACATGATCACTGCACGGCGCAGCACGTCGTCACGCGTGAGCGCCAGGCCGCGCACCACCGGCAGCTCGTTGCGGTGCAGGGCTTCGTAGTATTCGTCCAGCGTCTTGGCGTTCTGGCTGTAGACCGCACCGATGCGGCCGATGGCCGACACGCCGAGCGCGACCAGATCGCAGTCAGGGTGCGTGCTGTAGCCCTGGAAGTTGCGGTGCAGCCGACCCTGGCGCTTGGCGATGGCCAGCGGATCTTCTGGCAGGGCGAAGTGGTCCATGCCGATGTAGTGGTAGCCGTGGCCCAGGAAGCCGGCGATGGCGCCCGACAGCATCTCGATGCGCTGTGCGCCGCTGGGCAGTTCTGCCTCGTTGATGCGCCGTTGCGGCTTGAAGCGCTGCGGCAGGTGGGCGTAGCCGTACATGGCGATGCGGTCCGGCCGCAGGCCGGCCACTTGGCGGATGGTGTGAGCAAAACTCTCGGGCGTCTGGCGCGGCAGACCGTAGATCAGGTCGACGTTGATGGACAGGAAGCCACATTCACGTGCCGCCTTCATCAGTGCCTCGACCTGCTCGAAGGGCTGGATGCGGTGCACGGCCTCCTGCACATCGGCGTCGAAGTCCTGCACGCCGAAGCTCACGCGGTTGAAGCCCATGGCGTGCAGGTTGCGCAGCCGCTCGACCGAAACGGTGCGCGGGTCGATCTCGATCGAGAACTCGCCGCCGTCGGCCAGCTTGAAGGTGCTGGCCAGCTTGGCCATCAGGCGTGCGAGCTGCTCGTCCGTCAGGTAGGTTGGAGTGCCGCCGCCAAAGTGCAGCTGCGACACGACCTGACGCGGCCCGAGCTCGGCGGCGACGAGGGCGAGTTCATGCTCGAGTGCGCTGAGGTAGGGTTCGGCCTTGCTGTGGTCGCGCGTGACGACCTTGTTGCAGCCGCAGTAGTAGCAGATCGACTCGCAGAACGGCACGTGAACGTAGACCGACAGCGGCTGGCACGAGGCGGCACCGATGCTGCGCTGCTGCAGTGCCTGACGGTACGCATGCGCGTCGAAGGCCTCGACGAACCTGTCGGCGGTGGGGTATGAGGTGTAGCGCGGCCCCGGCACGTCCATGCGGCGCACGAGTTCGGTCGACAGCACGACGTTGTCGCTGCTGGTGCCGGTGCAGGCCTGGGTATCGGTCGAGCTGTTGCTGTCAGACGACGATCTGTCGCTCGCACATGACGAACTGGCACCCCCTCCCCCGAAGATGGGGATGACGACGGCGGAGCGACGGGCGGACTGATCGGCGTTGGCGGTGGATTCCATGGCCGCCACTTTGCCTGCGGCTTCGTTGTGCAACTTGATCTGCCTCAAGCGTGAATGGCGCGGCTCGCAAAGAATGCGAACCACTCCTGCAGCAGCCCGTGCGGCCTGCGTTTGATCAAGATACGCCACAGGTGCACGGCCCTGCCGGTCGCGCGTCGATAATGCCCCTCTATGTCTGAAGCCCCCATCCGCATCGACGCGCTCAAGGTCGCCTGTTCCTCCTGCAACCTGCGCGAACTGTGTCTGCCGGTCGGCCTGAGCTCCGAACAGCTCAGCGCGCTCGACACCATGGTCAGCACGCGGCGCAGCGTCAAGCGCGGCGAGGCGCTGTTTCATGCCGGTGAGACCTTCGGCGCGCTGTACGCCGTGCGCACCGGTTTCTTCAAGACCGTGATCTCGGCCGCCGACGGGCGCGAGCAGGTCACCGGCTTCCAGATGGCCGGCGAGCTGATCGGTCTGGACGGCATCGGCACCGACCAGCACACCTGCGACGCCGTGGCGCTGGAGGACTCGCAGGTCTGCATGATCCCGTACAGCCAGCTGGAATCGCTGTCGCGCGAGTTCACGCTGCTGCAGCACCAGTTCCACAAGATCATGAGCCGCGAGATCGTGCGCGACCATGGCGTGATGCTGCTGCTGGGCAGCATGCGGGCCGAAGAGCGCCTGGCCGCCTTCCTGCTCAATCTCACGCAGCGCCTGCAGGCGCGCGGCTTCTCGGCCTCGGCCCTGGTGCTGCGCATGACGCGCGAGGAGATCGGCAGCTACCTGGGCCTCAAGCTCGAGACGGTTAGCCGCACCTTCTCGAAGTTCCAGGACGATGGCGTGCTCGAGGTCAAGCAGCGCGACATCCGCATCCTCGACCTGGGTGCGTTGCAGCGCCTGGTGAGCACCGCCAACTGCTGATATGCCTGCTTGGTCGCTACCGCGGTTCACGCCGCCGGTGCGAGGCGGCCACGTGCCCCGATGTATCAGCGTGGCCAGTGCGGCGCACTGCGGCGTGGGCGTGTCCGGTTGACTTCGCCGGGGTCGGCCAGCAGCAACTGGGTCAGGGCGCCAGCCGTCGAGATGATCAGCCAGAACGCGAAGAAGGCCAGGGTGTAGACCGCCGAACGCGATAGCTCGATCGGCGCTCCGCCCATCCAGTGCAGGTCCTCGGGGTCGGCCAGGGCAAACACCAGCATTTCCAGCACGCCTGCCATCAGGAAGGCCGGCCAGGCGATGGCGAGCACCCGGTGACCGAAACCCGTGATGGCCAGCGAGTCCTGGGCCTGCAGGCCTGCGGCTTCGCCTGGCCCGAGCGTGGCGGGGGAAGGGTGTCGGTGCGTGGTGTCGGTCATGATCGTGCGGCAGGTCGATGCCACACCGGCCGGCCTCAGCGAGGAGATCCGGCCGTGGCGGCGTGGTTGCGGCCCACCAGGGCGGGCAGCAGGGCGGCCGCCTTGTTCGAGTCGGCCTTGGTCGCATCATCGCCGTCGGCCGTGGCCACCGGCAAGGTGGGTAACACCGGGTCCGGATGACTGACCGCAAGATACAACGTGACGAAGCTGGCCAGCACGACCACGGCCGGGCCGCCGATCACCAGCCACACCATGCGCAAGCGCCACCAGGCGGGCGAAGGAGTGTCCTGCGGCGAGTAGGTACTGGCTGTACGGTTCATGAAATGTCCTGGAAGGTGGATGCGGTAGCGGTTCGGCCGGCGGCGCCCGGTCAGGGTCGGACCGCCGGGTGCGCACTCAGCGCGGAATCATGAAGGTCGATTTCTCGACCACGGTGGCACTGCCGCTGCGGGTGTCGGCCAGGCGTTCGATGTCGAAGTGGATCGTGTGCACGCCGCTGCCTTTGCGTTGTGCCTGTTCGGGCGGGACGCGCACGTCCACTGCCACCCAGCGTGCCTCGGCCGGGCCCAGGCTGAGTTCGCGCGTGCCGTTGACGTAGATGCCGGGCAGGCCGGTCACGCCGATACGGAAGCGCTGGATGTTCTCCGTCGTGTTCATCACCTGCAGGCGGTAGACGTTCTCGACCAGGCCGTCTTCCACCACCCGCGCCAGCGAGGCACGGTCGCGCACCACGTCGACCTTGAAGGGTGAGCGCAGCGCGATGCTGATGCCCAGCCCCGTCACGATGACGACGAGGATGGTGGTGTAGATCAGCACGCGCGGGCGCATGGCGCGCCTGAGCATCTGCTTGGTGCTCCAGCGCGCCTCCAGGCCGTTCTGCGTGGCGTAGCGCACCAGGCCGGGGGCATAGCCCATCTTGTCCATCACGCCGTCGCACACGTCGATGCAGGCGGCGCAGCCTATGCATTCATATTGCAGGCCCTTGCGGATGTCGATGCCGGTGGGGCAGACCTGCACGCACAGGCCGCAGTCGACGCAGTCGCCCAGGCCGGCCACCTTGGGGTCGACCTTCTTGCCACGCGCGCCGCGTGGTTCGCCGCGTTCGCTGTCGTAGCTGATGACGAGCGTGTCCTTGTCGAACATGGCGCTCTGGAAGCGTGCGTAGGGGCACATGTACTTGCACACCTGTTCGCGCATGTAGCCCGCGTTGCCGTAGGTGGCGAAGGCATAGAACAGCACCCAGAACCATTCCCACGGGCCGAAGCCGAGGTTCAGGGCCTCGACGGCGAGCGTGCGTATGGGCGTGAAGTAGCCCACGAAGGTGAAGCCCGTCCACAGCGCGAAGGCGATCCAGACGCTCTGCTTGCCGCTCTTGCGCAGCCACTTCCCGGCCGACCAGGGGCTCTTGTCCAGGCGCATGCGCTGGGCACGGTCGCCCTCGAAGATGCGTTCGAACCAGAGGTAGATCTCGGTGTAGACCGTCTGCGGGCAGGCGTAGCCGCACCACAGGCGCCCGGCCACCGCGGTGAACAGGAACAGGGCGTAGGCCGAGACGATGAGCAGCCCGGTCAGGTAGATGAAGTCCTGCGGGTACAGCACGAGGCCGAAGACGTAGAAGCGGCGCGTGCCCAGGTCGAACAGGACCGCCTGGCGGTCGTTGAACGTCAGCCATGGCAGGCCGTAGAAGATGAGCTGGGTCAGCCACACCAGGCCCCAGCGCCACATGGCGAACAGGCCGTTCACCGCACGCGGATAGATCTTGCTGGTCTTCGCGTACATCGAGACCATTTCCACCGCTGCTGCAGCCTGCAGCGGCGTGGACGGTTCGGGTGCCGGAACGGGGGGCGATGCGCTGGGTGTGGTCATGTGGGGTGGGCTCTCGATGCAAAAGGCCGCAAACCCGTCGGGTTGCGGCCATCCGGCAACGGGGCCGAGTTGCGCAGCTTACTGCGTCGCGCTGTTCAGTGCCGTCTTGGCGCCGGCCTTGTGCGACAGGCCCCAGACGTAGGCGCCCAGCACACGGATCTGGTCAGCCGACAGGCGGCCGCCGAAAGCGGGCATCACGTTGGTCTTGCCGCCGTTGACCATGGCGATGATGGCGTCCTCGCCCCAGCCATGCAGCCAGACCTTGTCGGTCAGGTTGGGGGCGCCCAGGGCTGGTGTGCCCTTGCCGTCGGCGCCATGGCAGGCTGCGCAGGCGCCGAACT
Source organism: Pseudomonadota bacterium (assembly GCA_046045865.1). GTDB lineage: Bacteria > Pseudomonadota > Gammaproteobacteria > Burkholderiales > Burkholderiaceae_C > Sphaerotilus. Next base: position 14,970 of record JBJOKY010000051.1, read on the forward strand.
TCGACTTGCCGAGCTGGGCCGCGATGTCGTTGTGGGCGCTGCCCGAGAGGCTCAGCACGTAGTTGGCCACGTTCTTCACATCCTCCGGCGAGCCCACGGCCGCGGCCATCGGCGGCATCATGCCCTGGCGGCCGGCGGTGACCGTCTTGGCGATGTAGTCCAGGCTGCCGTCGCCGCCCAGCCAGTCGCCGTCGGTGAGGTTGGGGAAGCTCTTGCTGCCCTTGGCGTCCGAGCCGTGGCAGCCGGCGCAGTTGTTGACGAACAGCCGCTCGCCCATGCCGGCCGCCTGCGGGTCGGCAGCTAGAGCCTCCACCGGCATGGTGGCGAAGCGGGCATAGACCGGCTGCATCGCAGCCGCGGCCTTCTCCTGCTCGGCCAGGTACTGGCCGCCGCTGCTCCACTTGAGCGTGCCGTCGTTGCTGCCCAGGCCCGGGTACAGCGCCAGGTACAGCGCGGCAAACGCCACGGTGATCACGAACAGGCCCATCCACCAGCGTGGCAGCGGGTTGTTGAGTTCACGCAGGTCCTCGTCCCAGATGTGACCCGTGCTGTTGTCGCTGGCCATGACCTTGCGGCGCGCGGCGATGATGAGCAGCAGCAGGCAGAAGACCAGGCTGACGATGGTGATGCCGGCAACGTAGAGCGACCAGCCGCTGGAGAAGAAATCACTCATGCTTGCCTCCTTGGGCAGCGGTTGCCAGGGGCGAGGTGTCGTCCATGAAGGGCAGCACGGCCGCCTGTTCGAACGATTCGCGGTGCTTGCGCTGGAAGGTCCAGACCATGATGCCGATGAACAGCGCGAAGGACAGCACGGTCACCGCGCTGCGCAGGGTGTTGATGTCGAAGAGATCCATGACGGTGCTCCTTTACTTGCGCGCGGTGCCGAGCACCTGCAGGTAGGCGATCACGGCGTCAAGTTCGCTCTTGCCCTTGACCTCGTCGCCAGCCTTGGCGATCTCGTCGTCGGCGTAGGGCACCCCGACCTTGCGCAGGGCACGCATCTTGGGCGCGACATCGGCCGGGACGAGCTGGGTAGCCGCCAGCCAGGGGTAGGCCGGCATGTTGGACTCGGGCACCAGATCGCGCGGGTTGTTCATGTGGATGCGGTGCCACTCGTCGCTGTACTTGCCGCCCACGCGGTGCAGGTCCGGGCCGGTGCGCTTGCTGCCCCACTGGAAGGGGTGGTCGTAGACGAACTCGCCGGCGCTCGAATACGGTCCGTAGCGCAGCGTCTCGGCGCGGAAGGGCCGGATCATCTGCGAGTGGCAGTTGTAGCAACCCTCGCGGATGTACACGTCACGCCCGCTGAGCTGCAGCGCGGTGTAGGGCTTGAGCCCTTCCACCGGCTGGGTGGTGGAGCGCTGGAAGAACAGCGGCACGATCTCAACGAGGCCACCGAAGACGATGGCCACGAGGATCAGCACGATCATCAGGAAGTTGCTGGTCTCGATGCGCTCGTGACCGGCGACGGCTTGGTTGTGGTTTGCCATGATGTTGTGTGCTCCTAGTTCAGGCGTGTGCAGCGACCAGGGGGATGGGGGCAGCTTCGGCCTTGCCGTTCTGCACCGTCTTCACCACGTTCCAGGCCATGATGACCATGCCGCCGAGGTAGAGCAGGCCGCCGCCCAGGCGGATGACGTAGAAGGGATAGGTGGCCTTGACGCCTTCGACGAAGCTGTAGACCAGCGTGCCGTCGGGGTTGACCGCGCGCCACATCAGGCCCTGCATCACGCCGGCGATCCACATCGCGGCGATGTACAGCACGATGCCGATGGTGGCGACCCAGAAGTGCAGCTCGATGGCGCGCACGCTGTACATCTTCTCGCGGCCGAACAGCTTGGGAATCAGGTGGTACAGCGCGCCCATGGAGATCAGGCCGACCCAGCCCAGCGCGCCGGAGTGCACGTGGCCCACCGTCCAGTCGGTGTAGTGCGACAGGGCGTTGACGGTCTTGATGGACATCATCGGGCCCTCGAAGGTCGACATGCCGTAGAACGACAGCGAGACGATCAGGAACTTCAGGATGGGGTCGTCACGCAGCTTGTGCCAGGCACCGCTCAGGGTCATGATGCCGTTGATCATGCCGCCCCAGCTGGGCGCCAGCAGCACCAGGCTGAAGATCATGCCCACGCTCTGCGCCCAGTCGGGCAGCGCGGTGTAGTGCAGGTGGTG
>JBJOKY010000296.1:0-5981 GCA_046045865.1 Pseudomonadota bacterium
CGGCTGTGCCAGGCCGTCCTGCGTGGTGACGAGGTCGCGTGGTCCGGAGGCCGACACCACACGGCCCAGTCCGACGATGGGCACGTCGTAGTGGGTGGCCTGCTGCAGGAGGCCGCCGTTGAGCTCGATGTCGTAGATCCAGGATTCGCCGCCGGCGCTGCAGGGGTCGCCGTTGGGGATGGTCGAGGCTACCGACATGACACCCGGCACGACCGGCACGGCGTCGAGGTAGATGCGCTCGCGCGCCGACAGGGTCAGGTCGATATGGAAGCCGTTGGAGGTGGTCCAGTCCAGGGGGGCGGGTGCAGGAACCGCGACCAGCGTGCGGTCCGGGGCCAGGTTGCGCTGGACCATGCCCGATGTGCCGCCGCGCAGATCACCCAGCCCCGTGCCGAGCAGCGCATCCTTGACGACGTAGATGGACTGCACGGTGGCGTCGGTGAGGTCGGTGTCGCCCAGGTAGCGGCCGGTGCCGAACGAGACCAGCGATGCCGAGCCGGCGCCCACGACGATCTCGGTCAGCATGGGCTTGGCCGTGATGGGCTGCACGCCGCCGGCAGGTGTGGTGGCGCGCCCGAGCAGGAAGGCTTCGGCGCCGCTCGGCGGCGTGAGGTCGTCGTGGTCGAAACGCCACAGGTTGCCCAGCATGTCACCGCCGTAGAAGCGCAGTGCCGTGTTGTCGGTGTCGCGCACCACCCAGGCGTTGATGCGGCCCAGGTTGCTGGGCGTGTCGGTGCTGCCCACGCCGGTGGACAGCGTGTGGATCTCTGCGCCGGTGACGGCGTTGCGGATGTAGAGCCGGCCCACGCCGTCGCCCGGCAGCACGTTGTTGTAGCCCGAGGTGAAGGCCACGACCCAGGTGCCGTCCTTGGTCTTGGTGATGATCGGGTTGCCGAAGCTCAGGCCCAGGTTGGCATCGTCGGCGCTGGTGTATTCCCACAGCACGCTGGGGTTGAGCGGGTCGGTCACGTCCAGTGCGTAGAAGCCGCGCCCGCCGGCACCCAGGCCGCCCACCAGGATGGTGCGCCAGTTGGTGCCGTCAAAGACGTCGGCCACGTTGGGCGTGGCGTCGACGTAGTAGCGGTGGCTCTCGTCGTACACGCTGTCGGCCAGGCGCCACAGGTTGGGGATGACCGGCGTGGGCACGAAGGCCCAGAGTTCGTCGCCCGGGTTGGCCGTGGTGGCACTGCCGTTGCGGTTGACCAGGAAGGCATGCAGCATGCCGTCGTTGGCGCCGGCGTAGACGACCTGGGTACGGCTGGATCTGGCGGCCACGAAGGCCGCATAACCCGTGTCGACGTACTTGAAACCAGGCTTGCCCACGTAGACCGGCGAGGCGTGCGCGATGTCGCCCAGGCGGTGGGCACGGGCGCGCCACACGCGTCGGGTCACGTCGGCGGCGTCGAGCTTGTAGGTGTTGTCGCCGGTGATGAAGTTGACCAGGTTCGCACCGGTGGCATTGGCCAGGCGGGCCGTGCCGTTGGTGGTGTCGGTCGCGATGGTGGCGCATTGCGCCAGCACAGGCGAGTTGGTGGTGCAGCGGTTGTCGAAGCTGGCCTTCTGCGCCGCGCTCAGGTTGCCGTAGACGAAGGGTGTCCTGGTGCCGCCTGAATTGAAGAAGATGTTGCGTGCGGTCGTGCGGTTGTTCAGCGCCGCCTGCACGGTGAACACCGCCGCGGCTGCATTGGAGGTGTCGGGCTGGATCAGGTCTCCCGTGGTCGCGTCGAAGGTGAACTTGAACGCGAACAGTTCGCCATTCCAGGTGGGCGAGCTGTTGTAGCGGGAGATGAACAGCCAGTCGTCAGTGGCCGAAGGGGTCAGCGTGCTCGATGCCGCTGCCGATGCCGTGCCGATGGATCGGCCCACGTCGGACAGCGTGGTGGCGATGGCCTTGGTGAGGTCTTCCTTGCTGTTGGCCGAGAAATACTGTCCACGGCCGTTCACCGCGGCATGCCACAGGTCATCCACGTGGGTGGCATTGGTGTTGCCGGTGGCCAGCAGGCTGGGCGTGGGCCAGACCTTGGCGCCGGAGACGAGGTCGCCGTAGGTGCCCATATAGCTGCCGTCGGGGTTCTTCTTGATGAGGTAGTCCGGGTCGAAGGGCAGGGTGCCGTTCACGCCCAGGCCCAGCGTGTAGGTCTGCATGTGCTGACCGGTGTTGTTGTCGACGCCCAGTGGCTTGACGTTGTTGGGGATATCGGAGCGCAGGTCGTTCTTGTAGTAGTACTCGGCGATGTCGGCCAGGGTGTTGGGGTCGCCGGTGGTGGTCGAGTCGACTTCGGTCGGCGTGCCTTCCTGCACCGTGCCGGTCGTGCCACCGGCCGCGGCCTGGGCGGCACCCAGGGTCTCGGTGTAGTTGCCCACCAGGGTGCCGTCGGCACTGGGGGCGAACTCGTTCGCCGGCTGGGCATTGACCGGGAAGCACTGGTCGGTCGAGCCAGTGTTGTTCCAGTTGGCGGTCGCGGCCGAATACGTGGGCGTGCCGACCTGGGCACGGCTGACTTCCGTGAAGGCCGTGGTCGTGGCCGGAAGCTGCTCGACGCCGTTGACGATGCGCAGCGTGCGCGTGGCGGTGTAGGTGATGTCGAAGAAGGTCTGCAGCTGCAGGGTCTGCGACGTGGCCTCCTGCGTGCGCACGCGCCACTGGCGGCCGCTGTCGCGTCCTTGTCCGGCGTTGCAGTTGCTGTTGTTGTTGGTGTAGCGCGTGCGCGTCCAGCGCCCGGTGCGGGTGGCGGTGCGGTCGACGTGCACGTTGGTGTCGGTGCGGGTCAGCGTGGTGGTGCGTATCTTCAGCGACGAGGTGCCGTCCTTCATCGGCCGGGCCTCGTCGCCATCCTGCTGGCCGACCTGCACGCCGGCGAGGTCGAAGCCACCCTTGTACTTGGCCGTGAAGTCGCCACCCGTGTTCCAGTAGCCGTCGGTCGACAGCAGGGCAAAGTTGCGCTGGCACTCGTACTTGCGCGTGCTCGTGGCACCGGTCACAGGGTCAGTGAAGCGGTAGGCGGCCGGGTCGTAGGTCTGGCCAGGCACGGCCTTGCCGAAGTAGCTGCCGACCTTGGACAACGATCCGCGCAGGGGCGTGAAGCCGTTGGGCCGCACGCTGTACAGCATGTTGTAGAAGCTGGTCTTGTGCGTGGCGTTGAAGTCGGCCGTGTCGAGGAATTCCGCGCCGCTCACGCCTTCGTCACTGATGACGGTGAAGCCGACGCGGTAGTTGCTGTCCATCTTCTCGAAGGCATGGCCGACCGCGCTGCGCATGAGCAGGTAGCGCTTGCGGTAATACGAGTACCAGTTGGCGTACTTGACCTGCAGCGCGGCCGTGACGGTCTCCAGCACGAACACGCCGCTGCCGGGCGTCGAGCCGATGTTGCTGAAGCATTCGCTGGTGAAGTCAGTGCTCAGCCGGGCGCCGTCGGCGGCGTAGAGCCAGTTGCGTGGTGTCTGGCTGCCGGTGTAGCGGTAGTAAACATTCCATGCCAACCCGTTGTTGCGTACGGCCGTGGCCAGGTTGATGGTGGTGGTGCCGCTCACGTAGCCGTCGGTCGGCGCGGCGGTGTAGCTCGCGTTGGGGTAGGAGGTGCCGTCCGCGCGCAAGGGTGTCGGGTATTCGAGGTTGGGGTCGAAGGCCAGGCCGTTGCACTGCACGCTGTAATAGCCGTACCTGTCGTTGGCACCGCCCATGTCGTCGGGCATGTAGTCCGAGTCCATCGACCCCGAGTCGTCGAGGATGAACATCAGGTTGGGCTTGGCCGAGACGATGCCGGTGCCCAGCGGCTGGTTGGCAATGTCGGCCGAGGCCGAGCGTGCGACGTCCGGCCAGGCGATGGACAGGACCAGCGTCAGCAGCGCCAGCGCCCGGACGGCGGGCTGGGCGATGGTGACGCGGTTCAGGGGCTGGGGCGTGTTCATGGACTGCTCCGGACGAGTGGTGCGCGGGCTGTGTGCACCACCTTGGTGATCGATGGTCAGAAGTGGACCAGGGTCTCGGTGTACGTGACCGTCTTGCGGCCGCCTTCGGCGCGCACGAGGATGCGGAAGTACTGCGACAGCGTGGCGGTGGTCAGGCGTGCACCGCCGCCCTGGCGGATCTCGTCGCGCTCGACGTTGTTCGACACCGATGCGTTGAGCGGACGTGCGCAGCTGACCGCATTCGGGTCGCCCGGCGCCTCGCACAGCCGCACGATGACGTAGCTGGCCTTCACGCCGTTGGCCATGCCGGGGGTGCCGCCGTTCTGCGCGTCGGCCACGGCAGCCTTCAGGCAGCCGCCCTCGAAGCTGCCGCTGGTGTAGGCCGAGCAGCTGGTGCCGCCGCTCCAGTCGATCACGGCGCGGTTCGTGTCGCTGCTGCTGCCGGTGGGGTCGAGCCTGAGCACGTTGCTTGCCTTGTAGCCCCGGTCTGCCAGGTCGGCCTGCAGCACGGTGCCTGCCTGCTGGGTGGCCAGCCAGGCGACGGCCTGGCGGGTGGCCTCGTCGGCGGCCAGCACGGTGTCTTGCTTGAAGCTGAGGTTGCCCAGGATGGTCGCGCCCGTGTCGACCGAGCGGATCAAGGCCACGGCGGCCAGCGACAGCGCCGCCATGGTGATGAGCGAGAAGACCAGCGAGATGCCGCGCGTGGCCAGGCGTCGCTGTTGCGCAACCGGGCGGGGGGGCTGAAGGTGGGGGTTCATGCTCATGTCCTGCTCACGACTGCCAGATCATGTTGCGCAGCGGCACCACGGTCTCGTAGACCTTGTAGCGATAGTGCTTCCAGTCCGTGTTGGTGTCGACCTTGATGGACTCGGCTGTCACGCCGTCGGGGTGCCACACCGGCAAGGTGGTGGTCACCTCGGTCTTCTCGTACTGCTGGCTGCGCGCCACGACGGCGATGCGCACGGCGACCACGCGCGACCAGCCGTTGATGGCCGTGCCGGTGGCGGTGGCGACGTCCAGGGCCGGATCGGTGGCATTCCACACCGTGACCTGCTGCGTGTCCGCGCCCAGCGCCTTGCCGTAGACCGCCTGCAGGCTGAGGATGCCGCTGTACAGGTCCTCTGTCGTGGCGTTGCCGGTCGTTGCATCGAAGATGCGCACGGCCAAGCCAGCAGTGCCTACGCTGTAGCTGCGGTAGATGAAGTCGGCCGGACGGCCGAGGTTGACCAGATAGGTGTTGGGCTGCGAGGGGTCGACCGGAGCCAGCAGGGCGTCGGGGAACAGGGGCGTGGCGCCGTCGCCGTTCCAGATGGCGTCCGCGCTGCCATCGGCCACGTGCCCCAGGCGCGGGCCGACCGCTATGCCGCCTGCCGCGGCATTGGTGTCGAACAGCGGCGTGCCAGTGGCCACGGTACCCAGGGCGGCGCCTTCGGTCTCGATCGGCGCGTTGTCGGAGCCGGTGCGCACCAGCTTGTTCAGGCCGTTCATGTTCAGGTTGAACAAGGTGCATTGCGGCGCGCCGGTGGTGGGTACATGAACAGCTAGCATCAGGTCGCCCTGGGCGTTGCCGACGTTGATGCCGCTGCGCAGTCGGAAGCCCTGGTCAGTCGAGACGTGCCCGACATCGCTCATGACGGCGATGGGCACCGAGAAGTTGCGCTGGCCTGCGGCCATGATGCGCAGCGTGTCTGGCGTGCCACCGGCACCGTCGCCGATCAGGATCGGCACCAGGCGCTGCGGCGCTTCGGCGGCGGGTGTACTGCCCAGTCTGGCATTGATGACGCAGCCGGCGCCCGGCATGGCGATGCCACCCACCGAACTCAACCCGCTGGTCGGCCCGTAGCCGCCCATCTGAACATCCCGTTGCACGGTCTGCAGCGCCAGGGCGCCGTTGACCTGCGCGTCCGAGCCCGAGGTGGTGCTGCGCTTCTGGCCTTCGTAGACCAGGGCGACCTGGGCGATCACCAGCACGGCCAGCATGCCGATGATCACCCCGACCATCAGTTCGATCAGGGTGGCGCCGTGCTGTGCCGGGCGGTGACGGGGGACGAGGGCGCGCATGGCGTGGCTCA
>JBJOKY010000297.1:0-7297 GCA_046045865.1 Pseudomonadota bacterium
CGACCTGCCGCCTGGCTGCGCCTTTGCCGAGCGTTGCCGCCACGTGCGCGACGGCTGCCGTGCCAGCTGGCCGGCGCTGTGCGCGGTGGCTGACGCCGCCGGTCCCGCACGCGACCGCCCTGCACCTGCCAGCCCCGCCGCCGCCAGCCACCTGGCGCGCTGCCTGCGCCTGGCCGAGCTGGACGACGATCCGGCCCGGGACGCCCATGGCTGAACGCGACCCGATCAGCATGACCGCTGCACCGGCCGCCGCGCCGCTCCTGGAAGTGCGCCACCTGGTGCGCGACTACCCGCTGGCGCGCGCCCACCCGTTCGCGCCGCGCCCGCGGCTGCGCGCGCTCGACGATGTCAGCTTCAGCCTGCACGCCGGGCGCAGCCTGGGCGTGGTGGGTGAATCGGGCTCGGGCAAGTCCACCCTGGCGCGCCTGGTCATGGCGCTGGAGTCACCCACCGCGGGCGTGGTGTTGTGGCGCGGCGCGGGTGCGGATGCCACCGCGGCGGTCGACCTGCACGCGTTGAGCCGTGACGCGCTGCGCCGCGCCCGCACCGGCTTCCAGATGGTGTTCCAGGATCCCTACGGCTCGCTCGACCCGCGTCTGACGGTCGAGCACATCGTGGCCGAGCCGCTCGAAGGCCTGGGCCAGGAACAGCTCGGCCGTGCCGGACGCAACCACCGCGTTGCCCAGGTGCTGGACGAGGTCGGCCTGCGCGCCGCCGACGCGCACAAGTATCCGCACGAGTTCTCGGGCGGGCAGCGCCAGCGCATCGCCATCGCGCGTGCGCTGGTCACGCGCCCCCGGCTCATCGTGGCGGACGAGCCGGTCTCGGCACTGGACGTGTCGGTGCAGGCCCAGGTGCTCAACCTGCTGCAGGACCTGCGCGCCGAACACGGCCTGGCCTACCTGTTCATCAGCCACGACCTGGCCGTGGTCGACATGGTGTGCGAGGACGTGATCGTGCTGCGCCACGGCCAGGTCGTCGAGGCCGGCCCGACCCGCCAGGTGCTGGCCATGCCTGCCCATGCCTACACTCGCGCGCTGATCGAGGCCGTGCCGCAGCTGCCCTGACGCGTGCACGCAGGCCCGCCGATCCGCTCTCGCTTTCCTTACCCCGTACGTTCGACCCGTCCTCAGGCGGGCACACCGGAGAAACACATGACGACGACCTCTCGCTTCCTGCCCGATCGCCGCCTGGCCCTGAAGGCGCTGTCCGCCACCCTGGCCATCGCGTGCGCCGCCACCCTGGCCAGCGGTGCGGCCCGGGCCCAGCAGCGCAAGGACGCCGTGGTCATCGGCATGGTGCTCGAACCCACGGCACTCGATCCGACCACCGCGCCGGCGGCCGCCATCGGCGAGCTGGTGCACTACAACATCTTCGAGGGCCTGACGAAGATCAATGTCGACGGCTCGGTGTCGCCGCTGCTGGCCGAAAGCTGGACGGTGTCCGACGACGGCAAGGTCTACACCTTCAAGCTGAAGAAGGGCGTCAGGTTCCATGACGGCGAGGAGTTCGACAGCGCGGACGTCAAGTTCAGCTTCGAGCGCGCCAAGGCCGAGGGCTCGACCAACAAGGCCAAGAAGGGCGTGTTCGACAACATCACCCAGATCGCCGCGCCCGACAAGCACACCGTGGTGCTGACGCTGACCAACCCGGACGGCAACTTCCTGTTCCGCATGGGCGAGAACACCGCCGTCATCCTCGACCCCAGGAGTGCGGCCACCGCGGCGGCCAAGCCCGTGGGCACCGGCCCCTACAAGTTCGAGGCCTGGGCCAAGGGCACCTCGGTCACCCTGAGCAAGTGGGACGGCTACCGCGACGCCGCGGCGGTGAAGATCAGCCGCGCAACCTTCCGCTTCATCAACGACCAGGCTGCCCAGGTGGCTGCGCTGCTGGCGGGTGACGTGGACACCATCCCGCGCGGCATCGCCAACCAGAGCCTGGACCAGTTCAAGGCCGACGCGCGCTTCACCGTCGCGCTGGGCCCGACCGCGGGCAAGGGCATCATGACCATCAACAACAGGAAGAAGCCCTTCGACGACGTGCGCGTGCGCCGCGCGCTGTCGCACGCGGTGGACCGCAAGGCCTTCATCGACGGCGTGCTCGAGGGCCTGGCCCAGCCCATCGGCTCGCACTTCGCGCCCACCGACGCGGGGTATGTCGACCTGACCGGCCAGTACCCCTACGACCCTGAGAAGGCCAAGGCGCTGCTGAAGGAGGCCGGCGTGGCCCTGCCGCTCAACGTCACCCTCACCGCACCGCCGCCGACCTACGCCCGCAAGGGTGCCGAAGTGCTGGCGGCCCAGCTGGCCAAGGTGGGCGTGAACGCCAGGATCGAGAACGTCGAGTGGGCGCAGTGGCTGTCGGGCACCTTCAAGGGCAACTTCGACCTGACGGTGATCAACCACGTCGAGCCGCTGGACTACATGCGCTACACCGAGACGAGCTACTACTGGGGCTACGACAGCAAGGCCTTCCGCGACCTGGCCGCGAAACACGCCGCCACCGCCAGGCCGGCCGAGCGCACCAAGCTGTTCGGCGACATCCAGCGTTTGCTGGCCAGCGACGCGGTCAACGTCTACATCTTCAACCCGCAGCAGGTGGCGGTGTTCCGCAAGGGGCTGAAGGGCGTGTGGACCGGTTCGCCCATCTTCGCCAACGACGTCGCCGCCATGAGCTGGCAGTGAGGTGTAGCGCATGAGCAACGGCCTGCATCAGCGCAGCGCCACCGAGCTGCTGGCGCTGTACCGCGCCGGCAGCGTCTCGCCGGTGGACGTGGCGCGTGACGTGATCGCGCAGATCGAGCGCTGCGAGCCTGCCCTGTGCGCCACCTGGGCCTTCGACCCCGACACCGCGCTGCAGATGGCGCGCGCCAGCGAGCTGCGCTGGCTGGCGTACCGCTCGGGCGGTGCGGCGGTGGGGGCGCTGGAGGGTGTGCCCGTCACGATCAAGGACAACATCACCACCCGTGGCGTGGCCACGCCGCTGGGCACGGCCGCGACCGAGCTGGTGCCTGCGGCCGAGGACGCACCACCCGCTGCGCGCCTGCGCGAGGCCGGCGCCGTGTTCGTCAGCAAGACCACGATGCCGGACTACGGCATGTTGTCCTCGGGCCTGTCGAGCTTCCACAAGCTGTCGCGCAACCCCTGGGACACGACGAAGAACCCGGGCGGCTCCAGCGCCGGTGCGGGTGCCGCGGCGGCGGCCGGCTACGGCCCGCTGCACATCGGCACCGACATCGGCGGCTCGATCCGCCTGCCGGCCAGCTGGTGCGGCGTGGTCGGCTTCAAGCCCAGCCTGGGCCGGGTGCCGATCAAGCCGCCCTACGCCGGGCGCTGCGCCGGGCCCATGACGCGCACGGTGTGCGACGCCGCGCTGATGATGGCCACGCTCGGCCTGCCGGATGCCCGCGACGCGATGAGTCTGCCCTACCAGGCACTGGAGTGGGCCCAGGTGGTCGATTCGGCGACCGACGACGACGTGGGCCAGACCCTGGTCTGGCAACTCCGCGGCCTGCGCGTGGGCCTGATGTTGGACGCCGGCTGGGGCACGCCACTGAGCGGCGAGGTGGCCGCCGCCGTGCGCGCCGCCGCCGCCGCCTTCGAGCGAGCCGGCGCCATCGTCGAGCCGATGGCACCGTTTTCCACCCGCGCCATGGCCGAAGGCATGGACCGTTTCTGGCGCATGCGCTCGTGGCTGGATTTCTCCGCCCTGGCGCCCGATCGTCAGGCCCGCGTGTTGCCCTACATCGCCGACTGGGTGCGCGGCGGGGCGGGCCTGTCGGGCGCCGAGGTCTTCACCGGCTACAGCCAGATGGCGGCGCTGCGCGACGCGGCCGTGGTGGCGTGTGCGCCGTACGACTACGTGATCTCGCCCGTCAGCCCTGATGTGGCGTACGCGGCCGAACTGGCCAGCCCGCTGCACGACCCGCAGCGGCCGTTCGAGCACATCGCCTACACGCTGGCCTGCAACATGAGCGAGCAGCCGGCGGTGAGCGTGAACTGCGGCTACACGGCCGGCGGAGATGCCGGCAAGCCGCTGCCGATCGGCCTGCAGATCATCGGCCGGCGCCACGACGATCTGGGCGTGCTCAGGGTGGCGCGAGCCTTCGAGCTGATCCGTGGGCCGCAGCGGCCCTGGCCGGCGGCCTGAGCGCTCGGGGCGGCAATGGCCGCCAGTCGTTTTGCCGCCACAGCTCGAGCTGCTGGCTCAGCGCCGCGCCAGCGCGTCGCGGATCTCGCGCAGCAGCACGATGTCCTCGGCCGGCGGGGCCGGAGGCGCGGGCGGTGCCGGCTCGGCGGCGACCGGCTCGCGCTTCAGGTGGTTGATCTGCTTGACCATCATGAAGATCACGAAGGCTAGGATCACGAAGTAGACGACGGCGGTGAGGAAGCTGCCGTAGGCCAGCACGGCGCCACCCTTCTTTGCTTCGGCCAGGGTGGTGGCGGTCTGGTGGGCCAGCGGGATGAAGTAGTTGCTGAAGTCCAGCCCGCCGGTGACCGCGCCGATGACCGGCATGATCAGGTCGTTGACGAGTGAATCGACGATCTTGCCGAAGGCGCCGCCAATGATCACGCCCACCGCCAGGTCGACGACGTTGCCCTTGACCGCAAATTCGCGGAACTCGCTCAGCACGCTCATGCGGTTCTCCTTCAGGGGTTGTGACGAGATCAGTCTAGCCCGCGTTCCCGGGGGCTGATGCCGGGGGCGACCCTGAAGGCGCCGGCCCGTCGCGCCCGCCGCAACATCCGTGGGGTGGACGCGTCATTCTTTCGACAGGTGCGCGAGGCTAGAATCGGGGGTTGCTCCCGGTAACGAATGCCGGTGTTATTTCGCTTTTGAAGGCTCCTTCCTTCTCCTTTCCCTCTCATCTGCCCGAGGAAATCCATGAGTGACCAGCAAGTCGACCAGGCCAAGCGGACATGGCTGATCGCGTCGAGCTGCGCCGGCGCGGTCGGCGGTCTCGCCACCGCCGTGCCGTTTGTCAGCACCTTCGCGCCCTCCGAGCGCGCCAAGGCAGCCGGTGCGCCGGTCGAGGTCGACATCGGTGCCATCAAGCCGGGTGAGAAGCTCACGGTGGAATGGCGCGGCAAGCCGGTCTGGATCGTGCGCCGCACGCCCGAGCAGGTCGAGGCGCTCAAGAAGCTCGATCCGCAGCTGGCCGACCCGACCTCCGAGCGCAAGGCCTACCCCATCCCGGCCTACGCCAAGAACGAGCACCGCTCGATCAAGCCCGAGTACTTCGTGGCCGTGGGCATCTGCTCGCACCTGGGCTGCTCGCCGTCCGACAAGTTCCAGGCCGGCCCGCAGCCCTCGCTGCCGGACGACTGGACGGGCGGCTTCCTGTGCCCCTGCCACGGCTCGACCTTCGACCTGGCCGGGCGTGTGTTCAAGAACAAGCCCGCTCCGGACAATCTCGAAGTGCCGCCGCACATGTACCTGTCCGACACCAAGCTCATCATTGGTGAAGACAAGGCCTGAGGCCGCGTCCTGCCCCGAACGCCCTGCTCTCAGGCATCAAGAACATCGAGGACAACATGGCTGAATTCAAGGAAGCTCCCGCCGACGCCCCGCTGGCGGCCAAGCTCATGACCTGGGTGGACAACCGGTTCCCGGCCACCAAGCTGTACAAGGAGCATCTCTCCGAGTACTACGCACCCAAGAACTTCAACTTCTGGTACTTCTTCGGCTCGCTGGCCCTGGTGGTGCTGGTGATCCAGATCGTCACCGGCATCTTCCTGGTGATGCACTACAAGCCGGATGCCAACCTGGCCTTCGCCTCGGTCGAGTACATCATGCGTGATGTGCCCTGGGGCTGGCTGATCCGCTACATGCACTCCACCGGGGCCTCGGCCTTCTTCGTGGTGGTGTACCTGCACATGTACCGCGGCCTGATCTACGGCAGCTACAAGAAGCCGCGCGAACTGGTGTGGATCTTCGGCTGTGCTGCCCTGGGGCCAGATGTCCTACTGGGGTGCCCAGGTCATCATCAACCTGTTCGCCGCCATCCCCTTCGTCGGTGAGGACCTGTCGCTGCTGATCCGCGGTGACTATGTCGTGGGTGACGCCACCCTGAACCGCTTCTTCAGCTTCCACGTCATCGCCGTGCCGCTGGTGCTGCTGGGCCTGGTGGTGGCACACATCATCGCGCTGCATGAAGTGGGTTCGAACAACCCCGACGGCGTCGAGATCAAGGCCAAGAAGAACGCCCAGGGCATCCCGCTGGACGGCATTCCCTTCCACCCCTACTACTCGGTGCACGACATCCTGGGCGTGGGCGGCTTCCTCTTCCTGTTCTCGGCCGTGGTGTTCTTCGCCCCCGAGATGGGCGGCTACTTCCTCGAAGCCAACAACTTCATCCCGGCCGATCCGCTCAAGACCCCGCCGCACATCGCTCCGGTCTGGTACTTCACGCCCTACTACTCGATGCTGCGTGCGACGACCGACGTGATGGTCAACGTGCTCTGCGCCATCATCGCTGGCGCCGCCGTGCTGACCGTGCTCAAGGGCGCCCTCAACTCCAAGGCCAAGGGCATCACCCTGGTCGGCGCCCTGGTGGCGGTGTTCCTGCTCAAGACCTTCGACGCCAAGTTCTGGGGCGTGGTGGTGATGGGCGGCGCCGTGGTCATCCTGTTCTTCCTGCCCTGGCTGGACAAGGCCCCGGTGAAGTCCATCCGCTACCGTCCGGACTGGAACAAGTGGCTCTACGCCGTCTTCGTCATCTTCTTCGTGGTGCTGGGCTATCTGGGCATCCAGCCGCCGTCCACCGCTGGCACCCTGGTGGCCCAGGTTGGCACCCTGTTCTATTTCGGCTTCTTCCTGCTCATGCCCTGGTGGAGCCAGCTGGGCACCTTCAAGCCCGTGCCCGAGCGCGTGACCTTCGAAGCGCACTGATCACGAACCCGCACGGAGCCTCACAACCATGAACAAGCTCATCGCAAAACTGCTGGCCGGCCTGCTGGCCTCGCTGGCCCTGCTCTCCGCGGTTCACGCCAACACTGGCGGCATCGCCTGGGACAAGTTCCCCGAGGACAAGATGCGGGACCAGGCGGCCCTCCAGAACGGCGCCAAGCTCTTCGTCAACTACTGCCTCAACTGCCATGCCGCGGCCTTCATGCGCTACAACCGCATGCAGGAACTCGGCCTCTCTCCCCAGCAGATCAAGGACAACCTCCTGTTCGCCGGCGAGAAGGTGGGCGACCTGATGAAGGTGTCGGTCGATCCCAAGGAGGCCAAGGCCTGGTTTGGCGCCACCCCGCCTGACCTGACCGTGGTGGCCCGCTCGCGCGCCGGCGAGGGC
>JBJOKY010000298.1:0-10199 GCA_046045865.1 Pseudomonadota bacterium
CGGGGCCGCCGGCCCGGCCACCACGGCGGGTGCGGCAGCCGTGCAGCCGGTGCTGGGGGCCGGTGCCGGGGCTGCGCCCTGGGCCGGGTACGCGGCGCCAGCCACGGCGGCGGCAGGCGGCGCCGGCAGCGCCGCCGCGCTGGCGGTCGCGGCGCTGTCGCGCACCGACAACCCGCTCGTCTCTGCGCTGGGCCAGGTGCTGCTCGACGCCCTGCAGCGCGACGCCACCACGGTGCACATCGAGGTGCGCCCGGGCAACGACCCGCTCAAGGTGCGCATCCGCCGCGACGAGCGCCTGCTGCCGCTGTGCGACCTGCCGGTGGCCTGGCGCGCCACGCTGGTGGCGCGCATCAAGTCGCTGTGCGAGCTCGACGTGACCGAGACACGCAAGCCCCAGCAGGGCCGGCTGCTGATGTCGCGCGTGCTGGCGGCCAGCAAGCTGCCGCGCGAGTTCAAGGACTGCGCCGGCGCCACGCTCAAGGTCATCACCCTGCCCACGGTCGACGGCCTGGAGGACATGGTGCTGCACCTGCCCACGCGCGCGCGGGTGCTCAAGCTCGAGCAGATCGGCATGGCGGGCGACGACCTGGACCAGCTGCAGGTGCTGCTGGACCAGCCCAGCGGCCTGATCCTGTGTGCCGGCGCACCGCGCAGCGGGCGCAGCACCAGCCTGCACGCCATGGCCGCCAGCCTGCTGCGCCCCGAGCGGCGCGTGTGGAGCGTGGAGGAGCGCGTGCGCCTGCTGCAGCCCGAGATGCGCCAGAGCGAGTTCAACATCCGCCAGGCCGGTGCCTGCGAGGCCGCGCTGCTGGCGCTGCGCGACGCCGACGCCGACGTGGTGCTGGTCGACGAGCTGCGCGACGCCGGCTCGGCCCGCGCCGCGCTGGAGCTGGCGCTGGGCGGGCGCCTGGTGCTGGCGGCCATGCCGGCGCGCAACGCGCACGACGCGGTCAGCCGCCTGGTCGAGCAGGGCCTGCCGCCCGGCGACCTGGCCGAAGGCCTGCTGGGCGTGCACCACCAGCGCCTGGTCAAGCGCCTGTGCAGCCACTGCCGCATGAGCCGCAGCGCCAAGGACGCCGAGGTGGAGGACTGGCTGGGCATCGTGCTGCACGGCCAGTACGCCGAGGACCCGCTGCGCTTCGAGCAGGCACGCGCCGCGCTGCGCGCCGACTGGGGCGACCGCTTCGGCCGCGAGGGCCGGCTGCGTCGTTACCAGAGCCCGGGCTGCGACCGCTGCCAGCAGTCCGGCTGGCGCGGCCGGGTGGCGCTGCACGAGCTGTCGGTCAACCACCGCGAACTGCGCCGGCTCATCCGCGCCAGCGCGCCGCCATGGCATTTCGAGCGCCTGGCGCTGCAGCAGGCCGAGACCGAAGGTCACCGCACGCTGCGCCAGGACGCGGTCGAGAAGATGCTCGCCGGCCTGATCAGCGTCGAGCAGATGCGCGAGATGGTCTGACGCGACCCGAGGCCCGTCGGTCCGGGGACCTCTTTTATCTGCCGCGCAGGAAAAGCGCGTCCAGCTCCTTCATCGTCACCTGGCGCCAGGTCGGGCGGCCGTGGTTGCACAGGTCGGCGCGTTCGGTCGCCTCCATGTCGCGCAGCAGGGCGTTCATCTCCTCGAGCGTGAGGCGCCGGTTGGCGCGCACCGCGCCGTGGCAGGCCATGGTGGCCAGGATCTCGTCGCGTGCGCGCTGCACCAGCCGGCTGGCGTCGACCTCGGCCAGTTCGCCCAGCACGGCGCGCGCCAGCGCCACCACGTCGGCGTCGCCCAGGGCGGCGGGTACGGCGCGCACGGCCAGCACGCCGGGCGAGATGGGCGCCACGTCGAGGCCCAGTTCCTCCAGCGTGGCGGCGTGGGCCTCGGCCAGCGCCACCTCGGTGGGCGTGGCGGCGAAGGTGAGCGGGATGAGCAGCGGCTGGGCGGCGATGCGCGCCTGGCCGATGCTGGCCTTCAGGCGTTCGTAGACGATGCGTTCGTGGGCGGCGTGCATGTCGACCACGATCAGGCCCTGGCGGTTCTCGGCCAGGATGTAGACGCCGCCCAGCTGGGCCAGGGCGCGGCCGAGCGGCCAGTCCTGCGACGCGGCTGGTGCGGCGTATTGGCCCCTGGTGTCCGCGCCCGGCGTGTCGGCGTCCGCGATCGGCGGCTCGGGGCGTTCGTCGCCGGGCAGGGGCGGGGCAAGCACGGGGAGTTCAGCCGGCCGGGTGTCGCTGGCCTGGATCTGGCGCCAGGCGGCGGGCGCTTCGGCAGCGCGCAGGGGCGACGTGGCGGCTGCGACTGCGGGCGCGCCCGTGCCCGTGTCCGTGCCAGAGCGTGGAGATGCCGGCGTCTGTGTCTGCTCGGCGGGCGCTGCAGCCGGCGTGGCGGTGGGCAGGGTGCGGGACGGTGTGCCGTAGAGCAGCGCGGCGGTCTGCAGCGCCAGGGCGCCCTGGGCCGGCGGCGGGGCATGCCACAAGCGCGACGCGGCGGAGTCGGGTGATGCGCCCGTGCGCGCCCGGCCGGCGGGCGCGGCCGGCGCCGGTGCGCTGGAGCCGCTGCTGGGCGCACGCGCGGTCGACGCACCACCGAGCCCGGGCGCCTCGGCCGTGTCCACGCCTGTGCCGGTGCTGGTGCCCGCAGCGCTGCGCGAGGGCGCGAGCGCGTTTTCCACCGCGCGGCGCACGGCCTGGTGCACCTCGCGGCTGTCGCGGAAGCGCACCTCGACCTTGGCCGGGTGCACGTTGACGTCCACCCGCTCGGGCGCGATCTCGACGAACAGGATGTAGCTGGGCTGGCGGCTGCCGTGCAGCACGTCCTCGTACGCGGCGCGCACGCCGTGGGCGACCAGGCGGTCGCGCACGAAGCGCTGGTTGACATAGGCGTACTGCAGGTCGGCGCGGCTGCGTGCGGCCTCGGGCAGGCCGGTACGGCCGCTGATCAGCAGCGGGCCGACCTGGGCGCTGACCGGGCGGCTGGCGGCCACGAAGTCGGCGCCCAGCACCTCGGCCCAGCGCTGCTCGGGCGCGCCGGCGCGCCACTGCTCGATCTGCTTGCCCTCGTTCCAGACGGTGAAGGCCACGTCCGGGCGCGCCAGGGCGTGGCGGCGCAGGGCTTCCAGGCAGTGCGCCAGCTCGGTGGCGTCGCTTTTCAGGAACTTGCGCCGCGCCGGGGTGGCGAAGAACAGTTCGCGCACCTCGACCGTGGTGCCGCGCGCGCGCGCCGCCGGGCTGAGTTCGCCGCTGCGTGCGTCCAGGCGGGTGGCGTGGGCGGCATCGGCCGTGCGGCTGACCAGGGCCAGGTCGGCGATGGAGGCGATGGCAGCAAGTGCCTCGCCACGAAAGCCCAGCGTGGCCACCCCTTCGAGATCGACCAGGCTGGCGATCTTGCTGGTGGCGTGGCGGCGCAGGGCGAGCACGAGCTCGTCGGCCGGGATGCCGGCGCCGTCGTCCTCCACGCAGATGAGGCGCACGCCGCCGGCCGCCAGGCGCAGGGTGATGTGGCTGGCGCCGGCATCCAGGGCGTTGTCGACCAGCTCGCGCACCACCGAGGCCGGGCGCTCGACCACCTCGCCGGCGGCGATCTGGCTGATCAGCTCGTCGGGCAGTTCGCGGATGTGGCGGTGCGGCCTGGCGGCGGCCGGGGTGTCCGGGTGCCCGTGCGGTGGGGTTTGCGGGCGGGCGTCCGGTCGGGAGTCGGGCCGGGTGTCGGCGCTCGGGGTGTCGATCATGATGGGGCGGAATTATCGGCAGCAGGTCGCGGGCCGATGCCGCACCACGGGGATAGGGGTGGCCGGCCGGCCGGGCGGGGCGCTGCGCATCCGGATAATCGCGCCCCCATGGACTTCCTTCCCCTGCTCCTCGACTTCATCCTGCACATCGACCGTCACCTGGCCGAGTTCGTCGCCCAGTACGGCGTGTGGGTCTACGCGCTGCTCTTCCTCATCATCTTCGTCGAGACGGGGCTGGTGGTGATGCCCTTCCTGCCGGGCGACTCGCTGCTCTTCGTGGTGGGCACCATGTGCGGCACCGGGCTGATGAGCCTGCCGCTGTCGCTGGCCCTGCTGCTGGCCGCAGCGGTGGCGGGCAACCAGACCAACTACACCATCGGCCACTACTTCGGGCCGCGCGTGTTCCAGTGGGAGAACTCGCGCTTCTTCAACAAGCAGGCCTTCGAGCAGGCCCACGCCTTCTACGAGAAGTGGGGCGGCCTGACGCTGGTGCTGGCGCGCTTCATGCCGTTCGTGCGCACCTTCGCGCCCTTCGTGGCCGGTGTGGCGCGCATGACGCGGGCGCGTTTCACCTTCTGGGACATCTCGGGGGGCGCGCTGTGGGTGTTCAGCCTGGTGCTGGCCGGCTACTTCTTCGGCAACATCCCCTGGGTCAAGGCCAATCTGGAAAAGATCATCTGGGCCATGATCCTCATCCCCGGCGTGCTGGGCTGCGCCCCGGGCGGGCGCCGGCCCGCGTGCACCCGGGTGGTCAGAGGCTGGGCGCGCCGCGTGCCAGCGGCGGGTTGAGCGCGAAGTAGCGCGTGATGCCGCTGAACATGGCCTTGACCAGGTTGCTGCGGTAGGCCTCGGTGCGCAAACGCCTTTCCTCCTGCGGGTTGGAGATGAAGGCGGTCTCGACCAGGATGGACGGGATGTCCGGCGCCTTGAGCACCGCGAAGCCGGCCTGCTCGACGTGCGACTTGTGCAGCTGGCCGACGCGGCCGATGTGGCCCAGCACCTCGCTGCCTATCTTCATGCTGTCCTTGATCTGGCGCGCCGTGCTCATGTCCAGCAGGGTCTGGACGAAGGCCTTGTCGCGTGCGTCGCCGATGTTGATGCCGCCGATGGCGTCGGAGAGGTTCTCGCGCTGCGCCATCCAGCGTGCCGTGGCGCTGCTGGCGCCCGACTGCGACAGCGCGAAGACCGAGGCGCCGCGTGCGTGCGGGCGCACGAAGGCGTCGGCGTGGATGGACATGAACAGGTCGGCCTGCACGCTGCGGGCCTTGCGCACGCGCTCCTGCAGCGGCACGAAGTAGTCGGCGTCGCGCGTGAGCATGGCGCGCATGCCCGGCCTGGCGTTGATGCGCGCGGCCAGCTGGCGGCCGATGGCCAGCACGACGTCCTTCTCGCGCAGGCCGGTGGGGCCGGTGGCGCCAGGGTCCTCGCCGCCGTGGCCGGGATCGATGGCCACGATGATGAGGCGTTCGGCCGGGCGCACCGGGCGGCGCGTCTGGCGTGGTGCAGCGTCGGCGCTGGCGGGGGCGGGCGGTGCGGCCGTGTCGACGGCGCCGCCGCCGGGCACAGGGGCCGGTGCGGGTGCGGGTGCGCCGGCACGGCCGTCGTAGGGCGGCACGGCCGGTGCGGCGATGGGCGGAGCGATCGGTGTGGCCTGGCCGCCGCCGTCGGTGCCTGCCGGGGCGGACGCTCCGGCGCGGTGACCTGCCACGCTCATGACGTCGTCGTCGCTGCCGGATTGGGCGGTCGGCGGCGTGCCGGGCTGGGTGTAGGGGCCGGGTGCGGGTGCGGCGTCCGGGCCCGGGCCCGGACTGCCGGCCGCCGCTGGCGTGCCACGCGCCAGGCCGTGCAGCGGGTCGGGCGCCACGGCCGGGTAGAGGTCGAACACCAGCCGGTGGCGGTAGGGCGCGATGGGTGCCAGGGCGAAGACCTGCGGCCGGCTGATCTGCTTGAGGTCCAGCACGATGCGCACGCGGTTGGGCTGGTTCTGGCCCAGGCGCACGCGGGCGATGTGCGGGTCGTCCGGCAGCACCTTGGCGACCAGGTCGCGCAGGGTGGTGTTGAGATCGAGGCCGTCGACGTCGATCACCAGGCGCGGCGGGTCGGCGGTGACGAAGTGCTGGCCGACCAGGTTGGTGTCGGATTCGAGCGTGACGCGGGTGTAGTCGGCCGCCGGCCACACGCGCACGGCCACGATGGTGGTGCCGTGTGCGATCCCGGGCAGGCCCAGGCCGGACAGCAGCGTGCTGCCTCCGGCGCCGAGCAGCTGGCGCCGGTCGAGCCGGGGCCCGGGTGGCATGGCCTGCGGCAGCGCGGCGGCGTCGTCGGGGGCGGCTGGGGGCGGTGTGGTCATGTCAGGGCTTGCAGCAGTTCGAGGCCGAGGGCGCTGTGTGCCTGCACGGTGAGCGTGCGGCTCAGTCCGTCCGGCAGGATGGCCAGGGCGAGGTCGAGGTCGGCCTGCGGCAGCAGGCCGGCGGCGCGTTCGGGCCACTCGACCAGCTTCAGGCCGGGGCTGGCGAAGATATCGCGCAGGCCGGCGTCCTCCCACTCCTGCGGGTCGGCGAAACGGTAGAAATCGAAGTGCCAGGCGTTGCCGGCGGCCGCGCCGGTGTGGGCGGGCGCCGGCAGCTCGTAGGGCTCGACGATGGTGTAGCTCGGGCTCCTGATGCGCCCGGCCACGCCCAGGGCGTGCAGCAGGTGGCGGGTGAAGGTGGTCTTGCCGGCGCCGAGCTGGCCGTGCAGGGCGATGTGGGCCAGGCGCAGGGCGGGTACACCGGCCAGTCGCGCGGCGCAGTCGGCGCAGTTGGTCTCGTCCGGCCAATGCACCTGCGTGCTGCGGCGGCTGCTGGCGGCGTCGGCCGGGGCGGACGGGGTGGGCGCTTGAGGTGTCAAGGCACGGGTGCTTTCTACAATCTGTTCATGTCGCCAGCCCCTGCCCCGCCCGTGACTGACGGCCCGGGCCTGCTGGCCGGGCCGCCGGCGGCAGCTCGTGCCTCAGCCGGCGCCGAGGTGCTGCAGGCCGTGCAGGACTGGGGCCGAGAGCTGGGATTTTCCCAGATCGGCGTGGCCGGGGTGGACCTGGCCCAGGCCGAGCCCGGGTTGCTGGCCTGGCTGGATGCCGGCATGCACGGCTGCATGGACTACATGGCGCGCCATGGCCTCAAGCGCGCCCGCCCGGCCGAACTGGTGCCGGGCACGCTGAGTGTCATCACCGCGCGGATGGACTATCTGCCGCGCTCGCCGACCCGGGCCCCTGGCCCGATGTCCGCCGCGCCGACGTCCACGGATGGCGGGCCGGTGGCCGACTGGCGCGCGGCCGAGGCCGCCCGCGCGGCCGAGCCGGGCGCCGCCGTGGTGTCGGTCTACGCCCGCGGGCGGGACTATCACAAGGTGCTGCGCCAGCGTCTGCAGACCCTGGCCGAGCGGTTGGCCAGGCTGGTCGGGCCCCTGGGCCACCGCGTGTTCTGCGACTCGGCGCCGGTGCTGGAGGTGGAGCTGGCGAGCCGCTCCGGCCTGGGCTGGCGCGGCAAGCACACGCTGGTGCTGGCGCGCGAGGCGGGCTCGATGTTCTTCCTGGGCGAGATCTACGTCGACCTGGCGCTGCCGCCCAGCGCGCCGGTGTCGTCGCACTGCGGCAGCTGCAACGCCTGCATCACGGCCTGCCCGACGCAGGCCATCGTCGCGCCCTACCGGCTGGACGCGCGGCGCTGCATCAGCTACCTCACCATCGAGTCGGACGAGCCGATTCCGATGGCACTGCGTACCGCCATGGGCGCACGCATCTACGGCTGCGACGACTGCCAGCTCGCCTGTCCCTGGAACAAGTACGCGCAGCGCAGCGTGCTGGCGGACTTCGACGTGCGCCCGGCCCTCGATGCGCCGAGCCTGCTGCAGCTCTGGGCCTGGAGCGAGGCCGACTTCCTGCGCCTGACCGAGGGCAGCGCGATCCGCCGCATCGGCTGGCGGCGCTGGCGGCGCAACCTGGCTGTGGCGCTGGGCAATGCCTGGCGCGAGCACGGTGACCCGGCTCATGCGCAGGCGCTGGCCGGCGCGGCCGCCGATGCGGACGAGCTGGTGGGCGAGCACATCGCCTGGGCGCTGGCTCAGCGCAGCCAGTCGAAGGCCGAGAGCGCCAGCGGCAGGCTGAGCATGCCGACCAGCGTCGACGCAGTCACGAGGCCGGCGACGTAGGGGCCGTCGCCACCCATGCGCGCGGCCAGCACGTAGCAGCTGGAGGCCGTGGGCATGGCGGCGAACGCGGCCAGCACCAGGGCCTGCCCGCGCGGCAGGCCGAGCAGCAGGCCCAGTGCCAGGCCCAGCGCAGGCAGCGCCAGGTGGCGGATGGCCAGCAACGCGGCGGCCAGGCGCGGTGCGGCAGCCAGGCTGCCCAGCTGCAGGCCGGCGCCCACCGCCATCAGCCCCAGCGGCAGGGCGGCCGAGCCGATGCGGGTGAAGGTGAGGTCGACCACGCCCGGCAGGCGCAGGCCGGCGATGTTGGCCACCAGGCCGCCGACGGTGGCAAGGATGAGCGGGTTGCGCACCAGTTCCTGCAGCGTGTTCTGGCCGCCGTGGCGCGCCAGCGACCAGACCGCGCCGGCGTTGCACAGCGGCACGCACACGGCCACCAGCAGCGCGACCCAGGCGAGCGACTGGCCGCCGCCCAGGCGCTCGGCCATGGCCAGCGCGACGTAGGAGTTGAAGCGGAAGGCGACCTGCGCGCCGCTGGCCTGGCGGTGCAGGTCCACGCCCGGCAGCTGGCGCAGCGCGGTGGCCAGGGCAATGCCAGCCGCGGTGACCGCCATGCCGGCGCCGGCAAAGGCCAGATCGGCGCCGGGCGTGAGCGGGCTCTTGACGATGGAGCTGAACAGCAGCACCGGGAACAGCAGCCAGTAGACCAGGCGCTCGACGCCCGCCCACAGCGCGCGGTCCAGCGAGGTGTGGCGGCACAGCACGAAGCCGAGCACGATGAGCAGGAAGTCGGGCAGCAGGGCCAGGGCGGTATGAGGCATGTCATGAGGCTAACCGAGCGCTGGTCGAGCGTCGCGCAGGTGCCGGCGGGGCGGTGGCCGTGGCGGTTACGATCCCTTGCATGGGGCTGGCCGCAGGGGCCAGACCGAGGTGCTGGAGTGTTTATGCAACGTCGAAGTCTTGTCCGTCTGGTGATCTGCGGCGCCGCCGTGTCGGGTCAATTGGCCGTGGCGCTGCCTGCGCTGGCGCAGGTCTATCCGTCCAAGCCCATCAAGCTGGTCGTGCCGTTCGCGCCCGGAGGTACGACGGACATCATTGCCCGCACGGTGGCCGACAAGATCGGCGCACAGCTGGGTCAGCCCATGGTGGTGGAGAACAAGGCCGGTGGCGGCGGCATCGTGGGCGCCAATGACACGGCCAAGGCCGCGCCGGACGGTTATTCGCTCGGCGTGGCGACCGTGTCGACCACGGCGGCCAACCCGGCCATCAACCCCAAGACGCCGTACAACCCGCTGAGCGACTTCACGCCCATCATCAACATCGCGGCCACGCCCAACGTGATCGCGGTGCACCCGAGCTTTCCGGCGCGCGACTACAAGACCTTCGTCGACATCCTCAGGCGCAGCCCGGGGCGCTACAGTTTTTCCAGCTCGGGCACGGGCGGCATCGGCCACCTGCAGATGGAGCTGTACAAGAGCCTGGCCGGCGTGTTCGTCACCCACATCCCCTACCGCGGCGCCGGACCGGCGCTCAACGACACGGTGGCCGGCCAGGTGCCGATGATCTTCGACAACCTGCCCTCGGCCCTGCCCTTCATCAAGGACGGCCGGCTCATCCCCATCGTGGTGGCCGCGCCGCAGCGCCTGGCCGTGCTGCCCAACGTGCCGACCTTCAAGGAAGTAGGCCTGGAGCCGGTGAACCGCATGGCCTATTACGGCATCTACGGCCCCAGGGGGCTGCCCAAGGACGTGGTCGACAAGATCCACGACGCCGTACGCAGGACGGTCGAGCTGCCTGATGTGAAGAAACGCATCGAGGAGACCGGCTCGGTCGTGATCGCCAACACGCCGGACCAGTTCGCGGCGCAGATCAGGGCCGAGTTCGAGGTCTACAAGAAGGTGGTCGAGCAGCAGAAGCTCAAGATCGACTGATCCCTGGTGCATGCCGGCGCGGGCATAGACCGATGCACCGGACGCGACTTGTTCATACTATGAAATGGCAAGCCGGCGGTCGTGCCCCAAACTGAAGAACTCCAGCAGCGTGACTGCGTGCAGCACGTCCGACGGCGAGAAAAACAACCCAGGTGCAAAAGAACGCTTGCACGGTCCGCGAAAGTGCTGCTAAGATAGCGGGCTCCGCTGATGACGCAAACGGATTGCGATGCAGCGAAGGTGCAGAAGAAAAGCAGTAATGCCAATCGGAAGCAGGCAGCTCTTTAACAAGTAACAGCCGATAAGCGTGGGCGTTGGAAGGCGTAGAGGCCTGATGATGCTGCCGTGTGCTTGAGGGTGCATGGTGGTGTTGCAA
>JBJOKY010000052.1:0-16845 GCA_046045865.1 Pseudomonadota bacterium
ACGTTGTGCGCCAGGCTCAGCGTGGGCACCGCACCGCGGCCCAGCCGCTCCTCGGGCACGAAGTGCAGGCCCAGCTTGCGCCGGCGCGCCGGGCTGGCCGCGGCGATGTCGGCGCCGAACAGCCGGATGCTGCCCACCGGCGCGCGCCGGTCCTCGCCCGACAGCGCCGCCATCAGCTCCTGCTGGCCGTTGCCCGACACCCCGGCGATGCCCAGGATCTCGCCTGTGCGCAACGCCAGCGCCACATCCTTGAGCGTGGTGCCGAACTGGTCCTCCTTCTCCAGCGCCAGGCCCTGCACCTCGAAGGCCAGCTCGCCGAGCCTGGCCGGGCGGTGCTGCAGGGCCGGCGGCTCGCTGCCGATCATGAAGCGCGACAGCGAGGCGTTGCTCTCCTTCGTCGGGTCCACCTCGCCGGTCACCTTGCCGCCGCGCAGCACCGTGCAGTGGTGGCACAGGGCACGGATCTCGTCGAGCTTGTGGCTGATGTAGAGGATGGAGCAGCCGCCGTCGGCCAGCTGGCGCAGCGTGACGAAGAGTTTTTCCACCGCCTGCGGCGTCAGCACCGAGGTGGGCTCGTCCAGGATGAGCAGCTGCGGCTTGGTCAGCAGCGCGCGCACGATCTCCACCCGCTGGCGCTCGCCCACCGAGAGGGTATGCACCGGCCGCAGCGGGTCGACCTCCAGCCCGTACTGGCCCGACACGGCGATGATGCGGTCGATCACCTGGCCGATCGTCATGCTCTTGTCCAGGCCCAGCCAGACGTTCTCGGCCGCGGTGAGCGTGTCGAACAGGCTGAAGTGCTGGTAGACCATGCTGATGCCGAGCTGCCGGGCCTGGGCCGGGCTGGCGATCTGCACCGCCTCGCCGTTCCAGCGCACCGTGCCGGTGTCGGCCTTGACCGCACCGTAGATGATCTTCATGAGGGTGGACTTGCCCGCACCGTTCTCGCCCAGCACGGCGTGGATCTCGCCCGGCTTGACGCGCAGGTTCACGCCGTCGTTGGCCTTGACGGCAGGGTACTGCTTGCTGATGTCTGTCAATTCGAGGCGGTACATGTCTCCTCCGGTGCGGACGCCGCGCGTGGTGGCCAGGCAGGCCCGGCCACACACAGCGACCTATCTTAGAAGTGGTATTCGGCGCGCAACATAGGGGTCTTGGCGAAGGCGCCCTTGCCGGCCGGGCCCGAAGCGGGGTTGCCGAACTTGTTCTTCCAGTACTGGTACTCGATGCCGACCTTGAACGTGCCCTTGGCGCCACCAGCCAGCGCACCGACATCGAGCATCACCTGCGCGTCGATGTTGGTCTCGGGCTTGGTCGCACCGCCGAACTCGTTCACGCCCTTGGCGGCGATGTAGTTCATGAACCCTTCGAACGACACGGGCACGGTCGCGCTGAGCGGGATGCCCCAGGCGGCCGTCAGCATCGGGTGGGTCTTGTAGGTGTAGCGCGGCGTGCTCACGCCCGAGAAGGTGTTGAACGGTGCGTTGCTCTCCTTCAGGAACAGCACACTCAGGTTGAGGAAGCCCGGCACGTCCATGAACAGCGTCGGGCCGGCCACGAGCATGCGCTTCTTGGAGTTGTAGCCCGCGTCTGCCTTGGTGTTGGCGTCGAAGCCCAGGGTGAAGCCGCTGCCGCGCACGCCGGGAAACTTCAGCGCCGGGCCACCGATCCTGGCCAGATCCAGCGTGTGACGGTAGACGATGTAGACCTCCTGCGCGCCGTTGGTCGAACCGGCGCCGGCCGGATCCTTGCTGTCGGACAGCAACAGGTCGGCGTTGAAGAAGTTGCTGCCGTACTTGTAGCCACTCGCGTGGTTCAGGTTGACGATGTCCTTGCTGATGTCGTTCGGGTTGAAGGGCTCGGCAAACTTGCTGCCGGTGCGGTAACCGATCGAGGTGTCGCTCCAGTCGGCGGCGTGGCCGGCGGCGCAAGCGATGAGCAGCAGTGCGGCAGCGGAGGTCTTGCTCAGCGTGTTCATGGGGACGGGTCCTTGCAGGTAGTGGATGGAACGGGGGCGAAAAGATGCCAAGGCACCACATCCGCAAGTTCCATGCCTTTCACCCAGACTCACCGTACCGCCCCGGCATCCCGACCCGCCACATAGACCGCCGCCAGGTTGCGCTCGTCGCCCAGCGTCATGGTCGCGAACACGCGTTCGTGCAGCGGCTGGCCTGGCCGCGCCGCGCGTTCGTCGCGGGCCTGCGCCACTGGCCCATGCGCCCAATGCCAGGCGCAGACATCGGCCAGCCGGCCAGGCGCGAAGCTGCCGATCTCGTCGTCCAGCCCCAGCGCCCGCGCCGCACCCAGCGTGGCGCCGTACAGGCCCTTCCAGGCCGACAGCCGCACGCCCCGCAGGGCCTGCACCTTGTAGGCATCGGCCAGCGTGCGCAGCATCGACAGGCTGGTGCCACCACCCACGTCGCTGGCCAGGCTCACCGCCACGCCCGCGGCCTCCAGCTCGGGCCAGGCCATCAGCCCGCTGCCCAGGAAGAGGTTGGAGCTCGGGCTGTGCGCGATCTGCGCCCCCGTGTCGGCCAGCAGCGCGCGGTCGGCGTCGTCCAGCCAGATGCCGTGGGCCAGCACGGCCCGCGGACCGAGCAGGCCGTGGCGCGCGTAGACGTCCAGGTAGCTGCGCGCCTCGGGGTAGAGCTCGGCGACCCAGGCGACCTCGGCGCGGTTCTCGGCCACGTGGGTCTGCATGTACAGGCCCGGCACGTCGGCCATGAAACGCCCCGCCATGGCGAGCTGTTCGCGCGTGCTGGTGGGCGCGAAGCGCACCGTCATGGCATAGCTCAGCCGGCCCGTGCCGTGCCAGCGCGCGATCAGCTCGTGGCTGTCGGCGATGGCGCTGGCCACGTCGTCGCACAGCGCGGGCGGCGCATGGCGGTCCATCAGCACCTTGCCGGCGATCAGGCGCATGCCGCGTGCATGGGCGCCGGCCAGCAGCGCGTCGGCCGACACCTTGTGCACGGTCGGGAAGACCACCGCCGTGGTCGTGCCGTGCGCCAGCAGGGCGTCGAGGAAGAGCGCCGCCCCGGCCTGCGCCACGGCCGGGGCGGCATGGCGCTGCTCGGCGGGAAAGGTGTAGGTCTCGAGCCAGTCCAGCAGCTCGGTGCCGTAGCTGGCGATGACGTCGAGCTGCGGGCTGTGCACATGGGTGTCGATGAAGCCGGGCAGCAGCAGCTGGCCGCGGTGGTCGACGGTGTGCCATCCGGCAGACGGCGTGTGGACCGCGGCCGGCAGGGCGTCGACGATCACGCCGTCCTGCACCAGCAGCCAGTGGTCGGGCCGCCAGCGCACCGCAGCGGGCAGCTCGGCACCGGCGCCCCCCCAGCCTGGGTCGGCCGTGAAGTCCAGCAGGTCGCCGCGCAGGGCCAGGCGCCCGGGGCCGCGCGGCGCGGCGGGCACGGTGGCGGGTGATGAAGCAGGCAGGCTCACGATGGCTGATGGGGAAGGGTCGGTCGGCAGGGTGATCCGGCGCGCGGCTCAGGTCTTGTGCGGCATGGCCAGGCCACGCGCGACCTCGCGCACCTGATCGCGCAGCCAGCGCAGCGAGGCCGCGTGGTGCGTCACCTCGTGCCAGAGCTGGTAGTAGGTCAGGGCCGGAAAACCCATCGGGCATCGCACGATCCGTACCGGCAGCTGGTCGACGTAGCGGCTGCAGAACTGCCGCCCCGTGGTCAGCACCAGGTGCGAGCGCGCCACCATCAGCGGTGTGAGCGCGAAGTGCGGGCTGCGCACCGAGATGCGGCGCTGGTGGCCCTGGCGGGCCAGGTGCTCGTCGATCACGCCCACCGCCCCGGCGGCCAGCGGCGTGGGCGCCACGTGTTCGGCGTCAAGATAGCGCTCGGCGGTCCAGCTGCGCGGGTTGCGCACGGCGGGGTGGTCCTCGGCCACCAGGCAGACGATGTCGTCGCTGAACAGCCGGCCCAGATGCAGTTCCTCGGGCGGCGCCAGCCAGTTGCCGATCACCAGGTCGACCTCGCCGCGCGCCAGCCGGCCGCGGTAGTCGAACTCGGCCGACAGGGCATGGATGGTCAGGCGGGCCTGCGGCGCCTCGGTCTTGAGAAGTTCGACCAGCGCGGGCAGGAAGAGTGGATCGAGGTAGTCGCTCGCCGCGACACGGAACTCCAGCTCGCTGGCCTTGGGCGTGAAGGCCAGCGCGGCCGACTTGCCGCCGAACAGCGTCTGCGCGTGGGTCAGCACTGCCTCGGCCGCGGGCAGCAGCTGCAGCGCCACCTCGGTGGGCGCCATGCCCGTGCCCGAGCGCACCAGCAAGGGGTCGCCCACCAGCTCGCGCAGGCGCTTGAGCTGGGCGGAGACCGCAGGCTGGGTGGTCGACAGGCGCATCGCGGCGCGCGAGACGCTGCGTTCGGTGATCACGGTGAACAAGACCCTCACGAGATAGAGCTCAGTCTTGTCGAAAAGCGCCCGCTGCGTCATACGATCCGGTGCATGGCATACATCTTGAGAAGCGTATAGCAAGAACGACGCGTCACGTTATGTTCCGGGTATGTCCCGATCGATGCACGACGCGATGCACAAGGAAGCGCCCATGCCCACGCCCCTGCCCAGCTGCAGCCACCGGCCGATACGGTTCCATTTCAGAGGCGAGATCGTCGAGGTCGACGGACCGCCCGCCACGCGCAGCGTGCTCGACTGGCTGCGCGAGGACCGCCGCTGCACCGGCACCAAGGAAGGCTGCAACGAAGGCGACTGCGGCGCCTGCATGGTGATGGTGGCCGAGCTCGCGCCCGACGCCGCCACCAACGCCGCCGATCTGCTGCCACCCGTGGCACCGGCGGCTGCCGACGCCCCGCCGCTGCCCGCCATCCGCCTGCGACCCATGAACGCCTGCCTGATGTTCCTGCCCACGCTGGACGGCAAGGCGCTCTACACCGTGGAAGACCTGCAGGCCATCGCTGCGCCGCGGCCGCTGCACCCCTGCCAGCAGGCGCTGGTCGACTGCCACGGCAGCCAGTGCGGCTTCTGCACCCCGGGCTTCGCGGTCAGCCTGGCGGCCTTCTACGAACACCATGCCGACACGCCGCCCGCGCCCGGCCAGTTCCGCCAGCAGCTGGCCGACGCCCTGGCCGGCAACCTGTGCCGCTGCACCGGCTACCGGCCCATCCTGGACGCGGGCGAGCGCATGTTCGCGCTGCCGGCCGCACACCTGGACCGCCAGGCTCTGGCCGCGGCGCTGACCATGCTGGCGCAGGATGCGCCGCTGCACTACACCGCCCCCGCCGTCGGCGCCGCGCGCGACGACACGGCCATCAATTTCCACGCCCCGCGCAGTGCCGCCGCGCTGGCGCAGCTGCGCCGCGACCAGCCCGGCGCGCGCCTGCTGGGCGGCGCGACCGACGTGGGCCTGTGGGTCAACAAGGGCTTCAAGCCGCTGGGCGACATCATCCACATCGGCTCGGCGCGCGACCTGGGCCGCGTCGAGCGGGTCGACCTCGACGGCACACCGGCCACGCTGCGCATCGGCGCCGCCGTGTCGCTGCAGGACGGCTGGCACGCGATGGCGCAGCACTGGCCCGAGCTGACCGAGGTCTGGCGTCGCTTTGCCTCGCCGCCCGTGCGCCACGCCGGCACGCTGGTGGGCAACCTGGCCAACGGCTCGCCCATCGGCGACACCGCGCCGGTGGCCATCGCCCTGGGTGCCCGCCTGGTGCTGCGCCTGGGCGAGGCCGAACGCCGCCTGGCGCTGGAGGACTTCTACCTCGACTACATGAAGAACGCGCTGGCGCCGGGCGAGTTCGTCAGCCATGTCGAGCTGCCGCTGCCGCGCCCGGCCCGCGGCGGCAGCCGCAGCGTGCTGCGCGCCTGGAAGATCGCCAAGCGCTACGACAGCGACATCTCGGCCCTGTGCGCCGGCCTGTGGCTGCAGCTGGCGGCCGACGGCACGGTGGCCGACGCACGCTTCGCCTACGGCGGCATGGCCGCCACCGTGCGCCGTGCCCGCACCGCCGAGGCCGTGCTGCGCGGCCAGCCCTGGGCCGAGGCCGGCGTGCGCGCCGCCATGGCCGCCCTGGTGCACGACTACACGCCCATGAGCGACCTGCGTGCCAGCAGCGCCTACCGCATGCAGGTGGCCGCCAACCTGCTGTGGCGCCTGTGGCTGGAGGCCGGCACGCCGGCCCTGGGCGCGGCGCAGACCCAGGTCTGGGCCGCGGCCGCGCGCCTGCCCGGCGCACCGTCGGCACAGCCGGCCGGCCCCCACCCCACCACCGCCTGAGGAGGAGCGCGCCGCCATGAACCAGCTCAGTGATCTCGCCAGCGCTGCCGCCGCGGCCGCCCAGGCCGGCAGCACCGCCACGCCACGCCTGCACCCGCAGGTCGGCCAGCCACACGCGCATGAGTCGGCCCACCTGCACGTGGCCGGCAGCGCGCCCTACACCGACGACATCACCGAGCTGGCCGGCACGCTGCATGCCGCGCTGGGCCTGTCGCCGCTGGCGCACGGCCGGCTGCTGGGCGTGGATGTCGAACTGGTCCAGCGCCAGCCCGGTGTGGTGGCGGTGCTGACCGCGCGCGACATCCCGGGCATGAACGACTGCGGCGCCATCATCCACGACGACCCCATCCTGGCCGCCGATACGCTGGCCTATCGCGGCCAGCCGGTCTTCCTGGTCGTGGCCACCAGCCGCGAGCTGGCGCGCCGCGCCGCCGCGCTGGCGCCCCAGGCCATCCGCGCCGAGGCGCTGGCACCGGTGCTCGACGCCCTCGCGGCCCATGGCCACGGGCACTACGTCGTGCCGCCCATGCACCTGGCGCGTGGTGATGCCCACGCCGCGCTGGCCGCCGCGCCGCATCGCCTGCAGGGCGAGTTCAGCCTGGGCGGGCAGGAGCAGTTCTACCTCGAGGGTCAGATCAGCTACGCCCTGCCGCAGGAGGACGGTGCGGTGAAGGTGCACTGCTCCACCCAGCACCCCAGCGAGATGCAGCACGCCGTGGCGCATGCGCTGCACGTGCCGTCCAACAAGGTGCAGGTGGAGTGCCGGCGCATGGGCGGCGGCTTCGGCGGCAAGGAATCGCAGTCCGCCCTGTTCGCCTGCATCGCGGCGGTGGCGGCCACGCGCCTGGGGCGGCCAGTGAAGCTGCGGCTGGACCGCGACGACGACTTCCTCGTCACCGGCCGGCGTCACGGCTTCGAATACCGCTGGGACGTGGGCTTCGATGACGCCGGGCGCGTGCTGGGCGCCGAGATCACCATGGTCAGCAACGCCGGCCATTCGGCCGACCTGTCGGCGCCGGTGATGACGCGTGCGCTGTGCCATTTCGACAATGCCTACTGGCTGCCGCACGTGGACATGCATGGCTTTTGCGCGCGCACCAACACGCAGAGCAACACGGCCTTCCGCGGCTTCGGCGGGCCGCAGGGCGCGCTGGCGATCGAGGTCATCCTGGACGGCATCGCGCGCCGGCTGGGTACCGATGCGCTGGCGGTGCGGCGCGCGAACTTCTACGGCACGGCCGAGCGCAATGTCACGCCCTACGAGCAGGTGGTGGAGGACAACGTCATCCACGCCCTGGTCGACGACCTGGTGGCGCGCAGCGACTACGCCGCGCGGCGCGCCGAGATCGCCGCCTTCAACGCCACCAGCCCGGTGCTGAAGAAGGGCCTGGCGCTCACGCCCATCAAGTTCGGCATCAGCTTCAACGTCGGCCACCTGAACCAGGCCGGTGCGCTGGTGCATGTGTACACCGACGGCTCGGTGCTGGTGAACCACGGCGGCACCGAGATGGGTCAGGGCCTGAACACCAAGGTGGCCCAGGTGGTGGCACACGAACTGGTCATTCCGCTGGATCGCGTGCGCTGCACCGCCACCGACACGCACAAGGTGGCCAACACCAGCGCCACAGCCGCATCTACCGGCGCCGACCTCAACGGCAAGGCCGCGCAGGACGCCGCGCGCCGGATCAGGGCGCGCCTGGCCGGCTTCGCCGCGCAGAAGTTCGGCGTGCCGGCCGAGGCCATCACGTTCGACGCCGGCCTGGTGCACGCCGGCGACGTGAACACCACGTTCAATGACCTGGTCATGGCCGCCTACCTGGCGCGCGTGCAGCTGTGGAGCGACGGCTTCTACGCCACGCCCGGCCTGCACTGGGACCGCGAACGCCTCAAGGGCAAGCCCTTCTTCTACTTCGCCTACGGTGCGGGCGTGAGCGAGGTCATCGTCGACACCCTGACCGGCGAATCCACCCTGCTGCGCGCCGACCTGCTGCACGACGTGGGCAAGAGCCTCAACCCCGCGCTGGACATCGGCCAGATCGAGGGCGCCTACATCCAGGGCATGGGCTGGCTGACGATGGAGGAGCTGTGGTGGCAGCCAGCCGATGCCAAGGCGCCCGGTGGCGGGCGCAACGCCGGCCTGCTCATGACCCACGCGCCCAGCACCTACAAGATTCCCACGGCCAACGACATCCCGGCGGTGTTCAACACCCACCTCTTCGAGAACAGCAACCCGGCCGACAGCATCCACCGCAGCAAGGCGGTGGGCGAACCGCCACTGCTGCTGGGCTTCTCGGTCTTCCTGGCCATCCGCGACGCCATCGCCGCCACCGGTCCGGCCGGCTGGACACCACCGCTTTGTGCGCCTGCCACGCCCGAGGCGGTGCTTGCCGCGCTGGCCGCGAGCCCGACCTCCGCCACGGCCAGCACCCAGCCCACCGGTTCATGACGCCCTATGCCCTGCGCGCCACCGCCGAGCGCTGGCTGGCCGAACATCGGTCTGCCATCGATGTCAGTGTGCTGCAGCACCGCGGTTCGGTGCCACGCGAGGCGGGCACCCACATGCTGGTCAGTGCCCAGGAGGTAGCCGGCACGATCGGCGGTGGTCACCTGGAGCAGGTGGCCATCACCCAGGCGCGCCAGTTGCTGCGCGAGGGCAGGCCGGCACGGGTCTGCATGGATCATCAGGGCGCGACCAAGCCGAGCGCGGCTGCCGCCGCAGCCCCTGCACCGCCGTACGTCGACCAGCCGGTCGACCACCACCTTGCCCTGGGCCCCAGCCTGGGCCAGTGCTGCGGCGGCAGTGTCACGCTAAGACACGAGCGGCTCAGCGTCGCCGCCCTGGCCCGCTGGCCGGTGCAGACGCCGCGCTTTCACCTGCAGATGCACGGCGCCGGCCACGTGGGCCGTGCCATCGCCCAACTGCTCGAAGGCATCACCTGCCGGGTGACCTGGGTGGACGAACGCGGCGAGAGCGGATTCCCGCCCGCCAGTCGGGCCGCGCCACACATCGAGCACCTGGCCAGCGAGGACCCGGCAGCCGAGGTGGCCGGCGCCCCGCCCGGCGCGTTCTACCTCGTGCTCACCCACAGCCACGAGCTGGATCTGCGCATCACCGAAGCCATCCTCAGACGTGGCGACTTCGCCTGGCTCGGCCTCATCGGCAGCGCCACCAAGCGTGCCCGGTTCATGCACCGGTTCGAGCAGCGCGGCATCTCGCCCGTGGATCTGGCACGCCTGACCTGTCCCATCGGCCTGCCAGGCATCATCGGCAAGGAGCCGGAAGTGATCGCCGTGGCCGTGGTCGGACAGCTGCTTGGCCAGTGATCACGCGACCGCAGAACCGGCCCGACCGGCCCCGCCGGCATCACCACCTCAGGCGAGCGACTCCATGTGCTGCCTTCGTTGCGCTGCCGCCTGACTTTCGGCCTGCGCCATGCGGAAGACCACCTGCACAAGCGGTTGCACCGAATCGAGGGAAGGCGAGCGGTCACCCCACATCAAGCCACCGAAGCTGCCCTGCTGGCTGAGCGCCCGGTAGAAGCTGCCGTTGAGCTGGGTGTGAAAGATCAGGTGGCGGCGAAAGCGGCGATACAGCGCCGGATCTGGCCTGGCACCCTGGGCCTGTGACCAGAACTCGTCGATCGAGGCCTGGAAGGTCAGGCCCGGAATGTCGTAAAGCGCGCTGCCACACGTCAAGGTCGGTGCACCATGGTGCAGGGCCGACAGGCCGACCGTGCTGTTGATGACGATGACACCACGGGCATGATCGAGCAGCGAGGGCAGATGCTGATCATGGATGTAGAGCACCCTGCTGCGGACCTGGTGCTGCGCGGCAAGCTGGTCGATGACACGCCGATAGTCGCAATACCCCCGATCCATCGGGTGGTGCTTGAACACCAGGATGGCATCGCCGGGCGCGTGGCGGGCGAAGGAATCCATGGTCCGCGCGATGAAGCTGGACACGTCTTCCATCCGGCTGTGGACGATGACCTGCGCGTCGTTGAACACCTGCAGCGGCACCAGGAAGTAGCGACCGCGAGCCTGGGATGTCAGGTAGTCCTGCATGCCGCGCTCGCGCCAGCGGTAGAAATGCTTGCGCCAGACCGAACGCACCCAGGGCCAAGCCTCGAGCACGGAAAGCGGCCGGTGGTGGCGGTAACGCGGAAAGACCAGCCGGCCAATGGCACCGAAGGTGAAATACAGGAAGCCGTACCAGACCATCCACCAGTAGGCATTGCCCACCGCAAGATTGGGCATGCACTCTTCGATCTCGTCGTCGTAGGCAGCGGCCATGCGCGACAGCGTCGAATAGCCGTTGACGCCGTGGCGCTCGAGGGTCACGAAATCCGGCCGGACATAACCTTCCTCGAAGACACCCACCTCGATGCCCAGGCGGGTCGACACCTGGCGCGCCGCCTGATGGATGGGGCGGCAGTCACCGAAGAGAAACACGACGTCGATTTCATAGTCGCGCATGCAACGCTCGAGCCACGAGGGCAGGTCCGTCATGCTGCCCCGGTAGTTCAAGGCATCGTGCCGATAGAACAACCAGTCTCCAAGGTTGAAATTGACCTTGGTAACCAGGGCACCGACCTTGCGCAGGTCGGCCGCCAGGCGCGCGAAGAACGGCCCCACAGGGCCCTGCAGCAGCAAGACACGCTTGCCGGCAAATTCGCTCAGATCACGATTCAGCACGATCGAGACTCCTGGGTGCAGGAGGCGTCGACCGGGCGGACGTCAGTCCGCGGCTGCGCAGGGCCCGAGTTGTTGCCCGCGTCTATGGCGTGCCTCGCCATGCCGGACCGGGGCATCATCGAACCGACCCGCGCCAGCTTGCGGCAAGGATGATCAGCTTGCGCCACTGGCGACGCAGGACGCCCGAGCGCAGCCGCTCCAGGCCGCCATCGCGTTCCAGTTCGCTGCGTCGATGCAACAGAGTCATGAGCACGGCCTCACAAGTGGTGTACCCGCGCAGCTCCCAATCCCAATAGACAGGGTAGCGCAAGAGGGTGCCGGCCACCAGTTCATCGAGGGAAAGGCGGCGCCGGCGGCGCATCAGGGATGGCGCGCCTTGCGCCATATCCTGGGTCAACCCCCAGCCAGAATAGAACGGAACACCATAGGTAAACACCCCCTTTTCTCGCAGAAGCGCGTCAAAACCTGTGAGCGAGGTCATCGTGTGGACTTCGTCACAGGCATCGATACAGCTGACTACCGAAAGCTGGGTCTCGACGTGGTCGGCAAGCGCTTGCGTTGCGTCAAGCGCGCCTCGCCGGTTGCCGCTCATCACGTCCGGGTGCGGCTTGTAGACGATGTAGGCATCGGGCGAGGCGCGTCTGGCAGCCTGCAGCAAGCCGGCGTTCGTGCACACCGACGTGGCACCAA
Organism: Pseudomonadota bacterium; assembly: GCA_046045865.1. Lineage (GTDB taxonomy): Bacteria > Pseudomonadota > Gammaproteobacteria > Burkholderiales > Burkholderiaceae_C > Sphaerotilus. The sequence continues at coordinate 11,627 of JBJOKY010000052.1, forward strand.
GACGTATGGACGCGTCATCCTCGACCTGACCGGGCACCAGCACGACGCGCCGCCCCTGATGGTTCCAGCGAGCCTGCGCGCGCGGCTCCAGGTTGTACTTGGTCAAGCCGTGCTGGACGATCAGCTGGCGCACCTCGGCAGCACGGCGCAATTCCTCGTCGCTGAAGTGGGTCGTGGCCAGCAGGTGCTCCAGATCGGACTCCCGCGACGGGTCGAAATAGATGCCGCGGCGATCCAGCACGAGCGAATGCGGGCGGATCAGGTCCGAGCCCAGCCCGACCGAGCGAACGAAACCGTCCTCCATGCGCCACAAGCTGCAGGCGCTGCGATCGGCCAGGGCCTGGACTTCGGGGCCGGACTTGCTGCCCCACACGAGCAGCACGTCAGCCGGGCCGGGGTGCAGCAGGGCCGCGGTGCCGGCGTCGGGAACGAAGACCTGCGCCTGCTGCGCCGGCCCCAGGATCGGATCGACATGGGCTTGCTTCCAGCGCCGGAAACCTATGCCGATCACGCGTCCGCTGCGCGCAGGCTGGTCATGGATCGGCCAGTGGCCGGCGGCCTGCCGTTGCCGGCGCAACCACTCGATCACGTCCAGGATGCTGCCGGGTGCCCGGGTCTGAGGATCGAGGTAGCGGCTGTAGTGCAGGTAGGCTGCCGCAAACAGCTCGTCGACCGATCGGGAGCGACCGCGGCGCGGGCAAGTCTGGCGATCGTCGGTCGCACCCCAGCCGGCGTACCAGGGCAGACCGAAGCAGGTGACCGCTCGGCCGGCCAGCAAGGCCTCGAACCCCATGGTGGAGCTGACCGTGTAGACACGGTCCATGCGCGCGATCAGGCTGTGCGGATTGAGCGCGGTACGCAGGACACGGATACGCCCGCCGTCGCGCACCGCGGTCAGGTAGCCGGCCTTGCGCCCCGCGCTCACCTCGGGGTGGGTCTTGACCCAGATGGTGGCATGCGGGTTTTCATGCTGCGCGGCGTCGAGCATGCGCAGGAAGCTTTCCGCATTGGCGCCGCCCAGCTTCACGCTCAGGTCACCCGCGGTCTGGTCGACCACCAGCACATGGCGCGCACCGGCCGGCCCCGGTGTGTCGCGTGCCGCCAGCGCCGCGTCGGGCCCGGACCAGTCCGGCGCATGGTTGTACTTGCTCAGACCGTGCGCCAGGATCAGGGCGCGCGCCTGCGCGACCAGTTCCTGCACGCCGGACAACAGGTCGTCGTCCGTCGCCAGCATGTTCTCGAGCGCGCTGGGCCGGGTGCTGTCGTAGTAGATCCCCACAGCGTCCACCACCAGCGACAGCGGCGGGTACCGGTCACCTGTACCGTAGGAACGCAGGAAGCCGTCTTCGAGCTGGACGGCATGGCCGCTGCCCAGGCGTGCGCACCACGCGGCCAGACGACCGCTGCGCTTGCGTCCCCACCCGAGCCAGTGGCCACCCGTGGGCCACCAGCCCCGGGACACCGGCACACCGAGCAGGGCGGACAGCAGGTCCTGGCGCCAGAGCCCGACACTGGGCCAGGGGATCAGCCATGGTGACGGCCGCGCCGCACCTTCGGACTGCTTGGCCATCGTCAGAGTCCGACAACCCGGATGATCTCCTCGAGCCTGCGGCTCCAGGTGTGCTCCCGCGCCACGTAATCGGCACCGGCTCGCGCCCGCTCCAGATCTGCCGGCTGCGGCCCATGGGCAAATCGTGCGAACAAGTCCTGTGCCTGCGTCCGATCGCTGACAACCCAGCAGTATTCCTTGAACATGGTTTCCACTGATCGGGCCGGAGCCGTCACCGCAAGTCCGCCGCATGCCAGTATCTCCACCAGGCGGCGTGAATACATGGTCGCCGAATCGGCGACGGTGTTGACATTGAGCGAGATCAGGTAGTCCTTGTAGATGCGCGCAGTCTGGTCATGCGGCACTGCCGCCATGACCTCCAGACCAGGCAGACTGGGGTAGCGGTAATGGGCGGCCTTGCGGTCCGAGTTGCGATCGAACACGGTCAGGCCCAGACCCGCACGGCAGGCCGCATCGAACACATCGTCCTGCCACAGGCGTCGGCGGTCATGCATGTGCTGGCTGTAGCTGCCCACGAAATTGACACGGCGATGGCGGAAATTGAAGCCCGTGAAGTGATGATGGCGGGGCTGGACGGGAAACGGCAGGCTGTGCACCGACGCGCAGGGCCCCATCACGGCCCGGTAGCGCGGCAGACAGTTCTCGTCGACCGTGAACACGTGGTCAAACAGGCGTGCACTGGCGACAAAACGCTCGAAGTGGACGCCATCCTCCTTGTTCCAGAACACCACCGGAATGCCGAGATCCTTCGCGCAGACCACGAGATCCTGCAGGCGGGCATTGCTGCGATCGGGATGATCCGGGTAGGCAGCTACCTTGTACTTCCAGGCATTGCGCCAGCCCTGCCAGGCCGACTCGACAAAGACCAGATCCGGTCGCCATAGCCGCAGCGTGACCCAGTAGTTCAGCGGCGTCAGGTCGCGCACGCGGCATTCCTCGCCAAGACAGGCGCGTGTCAACGCGTCGGAAACCAATGCCACCTTGAGCGACCGGAACACCCCCGGCGCACGCGGCGCAACGTCCACGGCCACCGGCCGGGCCATGGCCACGGCCGGCGCCGAGATCAGTTGTACGCCCGCCGGTCTCATCCTCATCGTTCCACACTCCGCCCACTCGATCGCTTGCCCACGGGCATCTCTTCAAAGACAAAGAGCCTGCCGCAACCGGCATGGCCACAGTGACACGATCCCGGCGACAAATCCGCGTCGATTGCGCGCGGTCGTCGTCGGTGCCATCAACCGGCACGTGCGCTGCAGCAGGGCCGCGGACAGGCACATACCGCTCGACCTGCGATTTTGCGTCGACGACAGCTGGCACGCGGAATCACGTCGTCGTGCAAGGCATCACTGCGCGACGCCGCATCCTACGCGCTCATCTGGACAACACTTGTTGCAAGTCAATTCAATGCGCACACCCGATATTGTGCATTGCAGCATGAACACACCCGATGCGCGCAACTGCCCTGCAGGTCAGCAAGAAAGCCGTAAGTGCCTGCGTCTCATGATGGCGTCAGGCCCTCCAGGGCATTGATTCAAGTCAACAGTCATCAACAGTCAACCACTCAGCTTCATCGAGCCCATCATGCAAAAAGTCATCTTCGCCTTTGCCATCTTTGCCGTCGTGACCCTGTACGCCATCTCCCGGGGCGGCGACGTCGACATCAGCAGCGAAGCCAAGGGTGGTGTCAGCTACTCCAACGACGCGGCCTCGGCCCCGTCGGCCTCCGTGGCCGCCTCGGCTCCGCCGGCCGCCAGTGGCGAGATCAGCAGCACACTGGCCAAGCACTGAGCACCACCACCGAGCCGCATCGGCGACAGGCCGATCGCGGCAACAGGGCACCGGACGTGCCACGCCATTGACAAAGACGTGAGAAGGGCGGCAAATCTTACGCAGCCCGGGCCCGGACACTGGCAAACTCGCGCCGCCATGAAGCGCACCACCTCCGGCCCCTCCAACGACCTGCAGCCCCTGTCCGGGCCGGTCTCCGTCCACGAACTGCTCAACGCCCCCAGCCTGCCAGCACTGGCTGGCCGCGCTGTATTGCGCGGTCAGCGCACCGCCCTGCTGGTGCTGGCCATCGCCCTGGCCTTGTTCGCCTGGTGGATGAGCACGGCCCCCCTGGCAGGTGCCGTGATCGTGCAGGGCGTGGTCAAGAGCGAACTCAACCGCAAGATCATCCAGCATCAGGAAGGCGGCATCGTCAGCGAGATCCTGGTGCGAGATGGCCAGCGCGTTGCCGCCGGCCAGGTGCTCACCTACATCAGCGACGTGCGCAGCGATGTCGGCCGCGACGTGCTGCGCTCGCAGTACGCCGCCGAACTGCTGCGCAAGAAGCGCCTGGAGTCGGAAGTCGAGCTCGCCCCGGTCTTCAACGCCAGCGCCTTCGGCAAGCTGGCCAAGGCTGACGCCGACCTGGTCGGGCGCGAACAGCGCCTGTTCGATGCGCGCCGGCGCAACCTGGACGAGCAGGTCAGCTCGCTGACGTCGCAGGTCGGTGACGTGGAGGCGCAGATCGCCGGCCTGCGCTCGCAGCAGGGCGCGACCGAGAACGGCCTGAAGCTCTCGCGCGACGAGCTCAAGCTCAACGAGGAACTCGCCAACCAGGGCTATGTGCAGAAGACCCGGCTGCTCACGCTGGAACGCACGGTCGTCGAATACGACAGCCGCCTGGGCCAGATGCGCAGCGACATCGCCGCTGCGCAGCAGAAGATCCAGGATCTGCACCTGCGCGCAGCCCAGGCACGCAACACCTACCAGCAGCAGGCAGCTGATGAACTCAAGGACGCCACGGTGCGCTCGCGCGAGATCGAGGAACGCCTGCGCGCCTCGGAAGACCTGGCCAACCGCCAGGCCGTGCGTGCACCGGTGGCCGGCACGGTGATGGGCCTGCGCATCGCCGCGCCGGGACTGACCGTGGGGCCGCGCGAGCCGCTCATGGAGATCGTTCCGGCCGAGGAACGCCTGGTCATCGAGGCCAAGGTCAGGCTCGAGGACATAGCCCATGTGCAGGTGGGCGCCCAGGCCGAGGTACGCCTCACGGCCTACGAATACCGCCGCACGCCCAGGCTGCCGGCCAAGGTCGACTTCGTCTCGGCCGACCGGGTGGTCGACAACCAGAGCGGTGCCTCGTGGTTCGTCGCCCAGCTCAGCATCGCGCCGGCCGAACTGGACAGCCAGCCCGACATCAAGCTGCAGACCGGCATGCCGGCCGAGGTCTATGTCGCGACCCCGGCGCGCTCGCTGGCCAGCTACCTGCTCGGCCCCCTGGACACCTTCCGGGCCAAGGCACTGCGCGAGCCTTGAGCGACGCCTGCACATCCAAGCCACGGCCTGTGCCGGCCCGGGCCACACCCGGCCGGTAGCGACCGACTGACGACGCGCCAGCCCCGCCCACCCCGCATGAAGCTGCTCTTCATCCACCAGAACTTTCCCGGCCAGTTCCGCCACATCGTGACGGCGCTGGCGGCAGACCGCGAGCATCAGATCGTCGCCCTGGGCCAGCGCGAGCCAGCCACGCTGGGCCTGGACGCGCCGGGCCTGCAGTACATCCACTACCAGCCCAAGCGCCAGCCTGCGCCGTCCACCCATCGCTACCTTCAGGGCCTCGAGGGCGCCGTGCTGGCCGGCCAGGCCGTGGTGGAGCAGCTCG
>JBJOKY010000053.1:0-16790 GCA_046045865.1 Pseudomonadota bacterium
TCGGCCACCTCCTCCTCGCGGGCCTCGCGCTCCTCCAGCTCGGGCGCCTCCTTGCGCGCGTAGACCAGCCCGCCGTCGGGCTCGTCGGGCACCTTGGCCAGGGTCACGGTCTTGCCCGGCGGCGCGGGGATGAGCTTGGCGATCGAGTCGACGTGGCCGTAGCTCATGCCCAGCACCCGGCCGATGTCGCGGATCGCCGCCTTGGCCGCCATGGTGCCGAAGGTGGCGATCTGGCTCACGGCGTCGCGGCCGTATTTCTCCTTCACGTAGTCGATCACGCTTTCGCGGTTGGCCTGGCAGAAATCGACGTCGAAGTCGGGCATGGATACCCGGTCCGGATTGAGAAACCGCTCGAACAGCAGCTTGAACTTCAACGGATCGAGATCGGTGATGCTCAGCGCATAGGCCACCAGCGAACCCGCGCCCGAACCCCGCCCCGGCCCGACCGGGCAGCCATGGTGCTTGGCCCAGTTGATGAAGTCGGACACGATCAGGAAATAACCCGGGAAACCCATCTTGAGGATGGTCTGGATCTCGAAATCGAGCCGCGCGGAATACTCCGGGCGCATGCGGTCGCGCTCGGCCTCGTCCGGATAAAGCGCCAGCAGCCGCGCCTCCAGGCCTTCGCGCGAGGCCTGGCGGAAATACTCCGGCATCGGCATGGCCGTGCCGTCGGGCAGGATGGGCGTCGGGAAATCCGGCAGCCGGGGCTTGCCCAGCGTCAGCTCGATATGGCAGCGCCGCGCGATCTGCGCGCTCGCGGCGATCGCGGCGGGCACGTCGGCGAATTTCGCGCACATCTCGGCGGTCGACTTGAAATACTGGTCGGCAGTGAAGCGCCGCACCCGGCGCGGGTTGGCCAGGATCTCGCCTGCGGCCACGCAGGCGCGCGCCTCGTGGGCGTCGTAGTCGCCCGCCGCGAGGAACTGGATCGGGTGCGTGGCCACCACCGGCAGCTGCAGCTCGCGCGCCAGCGCGGCGATACCGGCGTTGTACAGCTCGTCCACGCCCGATTCGTAACGCTGCACTTCCAGGTAGTAGCGCCCGGCGAAGCCCGTCGCCAGCTCGGCCGCGATGGTGCGGGCCGCCTCGGTCTCGTGCGCCAGCAGTCGCGCGCCCAGCAAGCCGCGCTGGCCGCCGCACAGCACGATCAGGCCGGCGGCGTGGTCCTGCAGTTCCTGGTAGCTCAGGCGCGGCGTGCCGCTGCCGTGCGAGGCCAGGCCGCTCCAGGCGAGCGACAGCAGCTTGCACAGGTTGAGGTAGCCGTCGCCGTTGCTCGCGATCAGCAGCACCGCACCGACCACCTGCTCGCCCGCCACGGGCATCGCCAGGTCGATCTCGGTGCCGAAGATGGGCTGCACGCCCATGCGCCGCGCGCTGCGGTAGAACTTGACCGCACCGAACAGGTTGGCCAGATCCGTCAGCGCCAGGGCCGGCTGGCCGTGGTCGCGCGCGGCCTGGGTGGCCTCGTCCACCCGCAGGATGCCGTCCGAGACGGAATATTCGCTGTGCACGCGCAGGTGGACGTAGGGGACGGCTAGTTCGGTCATGACTCGGATCGTGGTGAGGCGCACGGCAGCTGCCGCCATGCTACGTCAGCGGGTCGGCGCGCGCCGCGGGGTGTCAGGCGTCGCGGCTGCGGGCGCGCCAGGCGGTGAGCACGGCGCGCGCCTCGTCGTCCGGCCGGGCCGGCAGCTTGCGGTAGTCGCTGCCGTCGGGCTGGCGCGACAGCAGCCGGTGGTTGACCAGCTCGCGGCGCAGCGTCACGTGGTCGAAGAACAGGTTGGCGGCCCGCAGGATGGTGTTGACCTCGTTCTCGGTGTAGCTGCGCTTGGCGTCGAAACGTGTCCACAGCACCCACATCACCAGCTTCTGCACCGAGAACTTCACCGGCCAGCGCATCAGCCGGCCGCGCTGGTCGAAGTGGGCCAGCGCCTTGCGCGCGTTGTCGCTCAGCGCCGGCAGGTCGGGCGCGGACACGGCGGGTTCGCCCCCCGGCGTGGCGGCAGCTGCCGACGCGGGCGCCGCGGCCGCGGCCTGGCGCTGCTGCGCGGCCTGGCGCAGCACCAGCCGCAGGGCCGACCAGTTGCGCTGGCCCTGGGTGCGTGCGATCAGGTTGAGCAGCTCCACCTGGCCGGGCGGCTCGGGCCGCTCGGCGTGGCGCTGCTGCAGGGCCGTGCCCAGGCTGCGGGCAAAGGCGGACACATCGTCGATGTGCAGGGCGAAGGATTCCTTGGTCATGGCGCTTCCTCGGCGCCCGGCACGAGGGATGAGGCCGGGCGTCAACACTGCACGCGCGTGGGAACCCTGCACAGGGGCAAGGCGCCGGTGGTTGCCGACTTCCGGCCTGGCGCATGCGTGGTGTCGCATGAGGCACGAGGCCAGTACGGGATCTCGAAGGCAGGTCTAGCTCGTGGAAGGCCACGCGGCAACGCCTGGGTGAACTGCCGACCCTGGGGCATGCAGTGTAGCGAGCCGGCCGTGCGTGACCGGCCGCGTGACCGGCCGGCGCGTCGGCGCAGGCGCAGGCGGCGCAGGCAGCGGCCCAGAGCGGCCTTAGACTGGCCGCCCACCACACGGGCAAGGAGCCGGCCAGCATGACGCTGCTGACCATGGAGGCAGTTCTTGGATGTGCACCCGACGACGCATCGGCCAAGGCCGCACGCGGCCTGACCGCCGCGGGCAAGTGGCCGCTGCTGGGCGCCGATGCCGCCGCCGCCTGGGGCGAATGCCAGGGCAGCGGCGCGCGGCCCTACCAGACGCAGGTCGACTTCAGCGGGCCGGCCTTCCGCTGCAGCTGCCCGAGCCGCAAGTTCCCCTGCAAGCACGGCCTGGCGCTGCTGATGCTGCGCGTGCAGGCGCCGCAGCTCTTCACCGCACAGGCCGCGCCGCCCTGGGTGAGCGAATGGCTCGCCTCGCGCAGCGGGAAGGCCCAGCGCAAGGAGGCGCGCCAGGCCGACCAGGCCGGGCAGCCCCCCGCCCAGTCGCCCCACGCCACCCAGGCCGACCTGGCGGACCCCGCCACGGCAGCCGCGCCCGCCAGCCTGGCAGCTTCGCCCGGCACCGCCCGGCGCCAGACGCTGCGCTGGCAACGCATCCAGACCGCCGGCACCGACCTGCAGCGCTGGCTGGCCGACCAGCTGGCCGCCGGCCTGGGCGCGCTCGATCCGGCCCGGCTGCAGGCCTGGCAGACCATGGCCGCGCGCCTGGTCGACGCACAGGCGCCCGGCCTGGCCTACCGGCTGCGCGAGGCCGCCGCCGGCGTGCAGCAGCGCGACGCCGACTGGCCCGAGCGCACCCTGCAGTGCCTGGGCCTGCTGCAGCTGGCGTGTGAGGCGCTGCAGGGCCGCGAGCAGCTGCCACCCGCCGTGCAGGCCGACCTGCGCAGCGCCGTGGGCTGGCCGCACGACCAGGCCGAGGTGCTGGCCGGCGGCGACCAGGTGCCGGACCGCTGGACCGTGCTGGGCCTCGTCACCGAGGAACGCGAGGACAAGCTCACCGAGCGGCGCGTGTGGCTGCACGGCGCACGCAGCGGCCGGCGCGCCTGGCTGCTCGACCACGCCTATGCCGGCCGCGGCTTCGAGCAGGTCTGGCTGGCCGGCAGCAGTGTCCAGGCCACGCTGGCGTTCTTTCCAGGCGCGGCGGCGCTGCGCGCGCTGTGCGCCACGGCGCCCGGCACGCTCGACGCCCCGGTATGGCCCGCCGCCCCCCTGTCAGCCGAATGGGACCGCATCGCCGCACGCGTGGCCGCCTGCCCCTGGATCGGCCTGCACCCGCTGGTGGTGCGGGACGGCGTGGCGCTGCAGGCCGGCGACGGGTGGCTGGTGGCCGCCGACGGGCGCGCGCTGCCCCTGCAGATCGGCGAGAGCGACGCCTGGGCGCTGCTGGCTGTCAGCGGCGGCCGGCCCTGCCACCTGATGGGCGAGTGGGATGGCCATGCCCTGCGGCCGCTCACCGCCTGGGCCGCCGACACCCCGTCGGTGTCGCCCCCGCTGTGGCAGCGGAGCAACGCTTGAGCACGCCCGCGCCGTCCACCCAGCACGCCGCCGGCGAGGCGCCGGGCCAAACGCCAGGCGCGGTGCCAGGCGCGGTGCCAGGCCAGGCGCCCGGGCCCGCGCCGGCGACGGTCTGGGCGCCCCTGCTGCCCATGGCCATGGTCGGCATCAACCGCCCGGGCCTGGCCCTGCCCGCCTGGCCCGGCGAGATCGGCCGCCTGATCGCACTGGCCGTGGCCGGCAGCGACGGCAACGCCGCCACCGGCATGCTGCGCGCCGCCGCGGTGCTGGCCACCTGTGGCGCAGCCGGCGCGCAGGGCCGGCCCTGGCCCCACGCCCTGCCCGCGCCGGCTCCCGCCGACAGCCTGCCCGCCTGGCCCGAGGGTGCGGCGCTGCCCGACATCGCCTGGGCCATGCACGACGGCCCGGCCCGCCTGGCGCCCCTGGTGTTCGTGGCGCTGGCGCAGGCCGGGCGGCGCCTGCCGGCCGCCCTGCTGCCGCAGGCGCTGGAGCTGGGCCGCCGCGCCCTGGCACTGCGCCCGCTGCTGGCGCCGGTGCTGGGCGAGCGTGGCCGCTGGCTGGCCGCCCGGCGCACCGAGTGGCGCTACGCCGCGGACGGCGCCGCCGACGGCAGCACCGGCGACCCGCCCCTGCCCAGGCACTGGCAGGACGGCAGTCTGGCGCAGCGTCTGGCCCTGCTGCGCCGCGAACGCGCCAGCGACCCTGCCGCCGCGCGCACCCGCCTGGCCGCCGCGCTGCCCGGACTGCCGGCCAAGGAACGCGCCGAATTCACCGCCGTGCTGGCGGACGGCCTGGGCCAGGCCGACGAGGCGCTGCTCGACCAGCTGCGCGCGGACCGCAGCCGCGAGGTGCGCCAGGCCGCCTGCGACCTGCTGCTGCGCCTGCCCGGCGCGGCCCACCCGCAGCGGGCGGCGGCGCGCGTCGCCGCCCTGCTGGGGCGTGAACGCACGCTGCTGCTGCGCCAGCGCTGGGTCATCGCGGCACCCGGCGCGGCGGGCCCGGACTGGAAGGCCGACAACATCGACCCCGTGCGGCCCGGCCACGACAGCCTGGGCGAACGCGCCTGGTGGCTCTACCAGCTGGTGCGCCAGGTGCCGCTGGGCTGGTGGACCGGCCAGCTGGGCCTGGACCCGGCCGGGCTGCTGACCTGGGCGCGCGGCACCGACTGGGCCGAGGCCCTGCTGCGCGGCTGGCGCGACGTGCTGCTGGCCGCCCCCGACCCGGCCTGGTGCGAGGCCTGGCTGGACGCCTGGCCCGCCGACCTGCTGCGCGACGACCCCGCCGTGGTGCTGGCCCTGCTGCCCCCCGTCGCACGCGAACGCCACTGGCTGCGCCAGCTGCGCGCCAGCGCCGTGCCGCTGCACGCCAGCGTGCAGCAGATCCTGGCCGCCGTGCCGCCGGGCGAGCTGCTCGGCGCACCGCTGTCGGCCGCGCTGGCGCAGGCCCTGGCCGTGGCGCTCGCGCCGGGGCGGGCCGGCGCCGAGCACCTGCTGCGCACCAGCCTGCCCGAGCTGTGCGCCGTGCTCGACCCGGCCGCGCTCGACCGCCTGGCGAGCTGTCCGGACAGCGCCGACGCCCCACCTTCCTGGGCCGCGACCCGGCACACCGTGACGCAGGTTGTCGCGGTGCGGCGCGCCCTGCTGCAGCTGCCACCTACGAGGACGCCATGACCGACCCCACCCGCGCCGTGCTGCGCCAGCACGCCGAACAGCAGTTCGCCGAGGAACTGCACGAACTCGCCCGCGCCGACCAGCGCGCCCGCCCGCACCACTGGGCCCTGTCGCCCTGGGCCGTGCTGCGCTACCTGATGGGCGGGCGGCTGGACAACGGCTACGCCGTCAGCGCCAAGTACATCGGCAACGCGCGGCTGATGGAAATCGCCGTGGCCACCCTGGCGACCGACCGCGCCCTGCTGCTGTACGGCGTGCCGGGCACGGCCAAGTCCTGGGTGTCCGAACACCTGGCCGCGGCCATCAGCGGCGACTCGACCCTGCTCATCCAGGGCACGGCCGGCACCAGCGAGGAGCAGCTGCGCTACGGCTGGAACTACGCCCAGCTGCTCGCCCACGGCCCGTCGGACCGGGCGCTCGTGCCCAGCCCGCTGATGCAGGCCATGCGGCTGGGCAAGATCGCCCGGGTCGAGGAGCTCACGCGCATCCCCGCCGACGTGCAGGACAGCCTGATCACCGTGCTGTCCGAGAAGACCCTGCCCATCCCCGAGCTGGGCAGCGAGGTGCAGGCGGTGCACGGCTTCTCGGTCATCGCGACCGCCAACAACCGCGACAAGGGCGTCAACGAGCTGTCGGCGGCGCTCAAGCGGCGCTTCAACACCGTGGTGCTGCCCGTGCCGGCGAGCGAGGACGACGAGGTCGCCATCGTCGTCAAGCGCGTGGCCGAGATGGGCCGCGCGCTGCAGCTGCCGGCCGAGCCGCCGGCGCTCAAGGAGGTGCGGCGCATCGTGCAGATCTTCCGCGAGCTGCGCAACGGCCGCACCGAGGACGGGCGCACGCAGATCAAGTCGCCCTCGTCCACGCTGTCGACCGCCGAGGCGATCTCGGTCATCAACAGCGGCCTGGCGCTGGCCGGCCATTTCGGCGACGGCGTGCTGGGTGCGCGCGACATGGCCGCCAGCCTGGTCGGCGCGGTGGTGAAGGACCCGGTGCAGGACGCCGTGGTCTGGCGCGAGTACCTCGACACCGTGGTGAAGGAACGCAGCGACTGGAAGGACCTGTACCGCGCCTTGCGCGAGCTGGGCTGAGCCGCGGCTGGCCATGAGCGCGGTCCACTGCTTCGGCATCCGCCACCACGGGCCGGGCTGTGCCCGCAGCCTGCGGCACGCGCTGCACGCGCTGCAGCCCGACTGCGTGCTGGTCGAGGGCCCGCCGGAGGCCGACGCCCTGGTGCAGGCCGCGGCGGCCGCGGGCATGACCCCGCCGGTGGCGCTGCTGAGCTACTGCCCGGACGAGCCGCGCCTGGCCGTCTACCACCCCTACGCGGTGTTCTCGCCCGAATGGCAGGCGCTGCAGTGGGCCGTGGCGGCGCAGGTGCCGGTGCGCTTCATCGACCTGCCGATGGCGCACAGCCTGGCGCTGGACCGGGCCGAGCGGGAGCAGGCGCGGCAGGAGCCGGCCGAGGCCGGCGATGAGGCCGCCCCGGCCCCCGACACCCCGGCCGGCGGCGCCCCCGAGCCCGGCGACCCGCTGCACTGGCTGGCCGTGGCCGCCGGCCATGCCGACGGCGAGGCCTGGTGGAACCACATGGTGGAGGAGCGCGGCGACGGCGAGCAGCTCTTCGCCGCCATCGCCGAGGCCATGACCACGCTGCGTGCCGAGGCCGGCGAGCGCCCCCGCAGCAGCCACGAGGCGCGCCGCGAAGCGCTGCGCGAGGCCCACATGCGCCAGTGCGTGCGCGCCGCGCACAAGGCGGGCCACCAGCGCGTCGCGGTGGTCTGCGGCGCCTGGCATCTGGGCGCCCTGGGTGGCGTGGACGGGCCGGACGGCCCGGCCGGCGCGGGCAGCGCATCGCCCCGGGCCACCGCCAAGGCCGACGCGGCGCTGCTCAAGGGCCTGCCCAAGGTCAAGGTGCAGTGCACCTGGGTGCCCTGGACCTACCGCCACCTGACCCGCGCCAGCGGCTACGGCGCCGGCATCCACTCGCCCGGCTGGTACGAGCACCTGTGGCTGGCCCAGGCCGGCGCCCGGCCGCGTGCGGTGAGCTGGCTGGCGCGTGTGGCGCGGCTGATGCGCGAGCGCGACCTGGACTGCTCCTCGGCCCAGCTGATCGACGCCGCCCGACTGGCCGACGCGCTGGCCGCCCTGCGCGAGCGCGCCGCGCCCGGGCTGGACGAGCTGCAGCAGGCCGCCCGCAGCGTGCTGACGCTGGGCGACGACGCGCTGCTGCACTACATCCACGACGCGCTGGTGGTGGGCGACCGCCTGGGCAGCGTGCCGCCCGACCTGCCCACCGTGCCGCTGCAGCGCGACCTGGAACAGGCCCAGAAGACCCTGCGCCTGAAGCCCGAGGCGACCGGCCGCACGCTGGACCTGGACCTGCGCCAGCCCAACGACCTGGCGCGCAGCCAGCTGCTGCACCGCCTGAACCTGCTGGACCTGCCCTGGGGCAGCCTGGCCCGGGTGGGCCGCTCGGCGCGCGGCACCTTCCACGAGGTCTGGACGCTCCAATGGCAGCCCGAGTTCGCGCTGCGGCTGATCGAGGCCAGCGTGTGGGGCCAGACCGTGCAGCAGGCCGCCACCGCACGCGCGGTCGAGCGCTGTGCCCGCGCCACCAGCCTGGCCGAGCTGTCGGCCCTGGTCGACAGCGTGCTGCTGGCCGACCTGGACAGCGCCGTGGCCGCCGCCACCCAGGCCCTGCAGGACCGCGCCGCGCTCACCGGCGACGCCCAGCAGCTGCTGGGCGCGCTGGCGCCGCTGGCCAACGTGCACCGCTACGGCAACGTGCGCCAGACCGATGCCGCCCTGGTCGGCGCGGTGCTGGACGGGCTGATCGTGCGCGCCGCCATCAGCCTGCCGCTGGCCGCGCAGGCGCTGGACGACGGCGCCGCCGCGCAGCTGCGCGACACCCTGCTGGGCGCCCACGCCGCCGTCGGCCTGCGCCAGGGCGAGGAGCAGACGGCGTTGTGGCAACGCGCGCTGGCGCAGCTGGCCGACCAGGCCGGTGCGCACGAGCTGCTGCAGGGCCTGGCCACGCGGCTGCTGCTGGACGCAGCCGCCTGGCCCGCGGCGCAGGCGGCCCGGGCCCTGTCGCTGCACCTGTCGGTGGGCGCCGAGCCGGCCAAGGCCGCGGCCTGGCTGGACGGCTTCCTGAACCGCAACGCACAGGTGCTGCTGCACGACGCCAGCCTGTGGCCGCTGGTCGACACATGGCTGGCCGGGCTCGGCGACGAGCATTTCATCCGCGTGCTGCCGCTGGTGCGGCGCACCTTCGCGGCCTTCGGCGGCAGCGAGCGACGCGACCTGGGCCAGCGCGCCCGCCAGGGCGCCGGCCCGGCAGCAGCGGCAGCGGCCGCCACCACCGACTGGGACGAGGCGCGTGCCCTGCGCCCCCTGCCGCTGCTGCGCCAGCTGTTGAGGATCGACCATGAGTGACGCACCCCCGGGTGATGCGCCCCTGACTGATGCGCCCCTGGGCGACGAGGCGCGCCGGCTGCGCTGGCGCCTGGTGCTGGGCAGCGAGGCCGAGGCGTCGTGCGGCGCACCGTCGGGCCAGCTGGCCGAGATGGACCAGGCCCTGGCGGCGCTGTACGACGCCGACGGCCCGGGCGGCCTGCAGACGCGCGACCGGCGCGGCGGCCGGGGCGGTTCGGCGCCCGGCGTGGCGCGCTGGCTGGGCGACATCCGCAAGTACTTCCCCAGCTCGGTGGTGCAGGTGATGCAGCGCGACGCGCTGGAGCGGCTGAACCTGCGCGACATGCTGCTGCAGCCCGAGATGCTGCGCAGCGTGCAGCCCGACGTGCACCTGGTGGCCAGCCTGATGGCGCTGTCGCGCGTCATCCCCGCCGGCACGCGCGACACCGCCCGCCAGGTGGTACGCGCCGTGGTCGACGCCCTGATGCGCCAGCTGGAGGAGCCGCTGCGCTCGGCCGTGAGCGGCGCGCTGGACCGCAGCCAGCGCAACCGCCGCCCGCGCCTGGCGGAAATCGACTGGCACCGCACCATCCGCGCCAACCTGCGCCACTGGCAGCCCGAGTACCGCACCGTGGTGCCGCAGACGCTGGTGGGCTACGGCCGCAAGTCGCGCCGGCCGCAGCGCGAGGTGGTGCTGTGCATCGACCAGAGCGGCTCGATGGCGAACTCGGTGGTCTACGCCAGCATCTTCGGTGCGGTCATGGCCACGCTGCCGGCCGTGGCCACGCGGCTGGTGGTGTTCGACACCGCGGTGGTCGACCTGACCGAGCAGCTCGACGACCCGGTCGAGCTGCTGTTCGGCGTGCAGCTGGGCGGCGGCACGGACATCAACGGTGCGGTGGGCTACTGCCAGTCCGTCATCCGCGAGCCGCGCAACACCATCCTGGTGCTGATCTCGGACCTGTACGAGGGCGGCGTCGAGTCCGGCCTGCTGCGCCGCGCGGTCGAGCTGGTCGAGGCCGGCGTGCAGTTCGTCACGCTGCTGGCGCTCAGCGACGAGGGCGCGCCGGCCTACGACCACGCGCTGGCGGCCCGCCTCGCCGCGCTGGGCGTGCCCTCGTTCGCGTGCACGCCCGACGCCTTCCCGGGTCTGATGGCCGCCGCCATCCGGCGCGACGACATCACGGCCTGGGCGGCCGGCCAGGGCATGGTCGCCAGCCCGGCGGCGCGCTGAGCACGGCCAGCCGCCGCGCGCTTGCGCAGGCAGCGGCCACCAGCGGCAGCCTGCGACAGTTGGCGGCTAGACTTGCGCCCTTACCCGTCATCGGGGAGTAGCCGCCCTGCCTCCGCAGGGGCCCGCGTCAACAGACTTGGCCACCACAGCGGCCATGGCGCGGGCAGCTCCAGCAGCCTGGCAAGACCTTTGACCGCAACACCTCCACCGTGGCCGGGGAGGCGTCGCGGTCATCGTGTTCCCAGCCGGCCCGTGGAGTTGTCGTGGAAGCTTTCCTGATCTCGACCGGCGTGGTCGCCCTGGGTGAAATGGGCGACAAGACGCAGCTGCTGGCCATGCTGCTGGCCGCCCGGTTCCGTCGCCCCCTGCCCATCGTCCTGGGCATCCTGGTGGCCACCCTGGTCAACCACGCGCTGGCCGGTGCGGTCGGCGCCTGGGTCGCCGCCGCCCTGGGGCCGGACGTGCTGCGCTGGGTCATCGGCCTGTCCTTCCTGGCCATGGCGGGCTGGATGTTCATCCCGGACCAGATCGACGACGACGAGCCCGGCGTGGCCAGCCGCATCGGCGTGTTCGGCACGACCACGGTGGCCTTCTTCCTGGCCGAGATGGGCGACAAGACGCAGATCGCCACCGTGGCGCTGGCGGCGCGCTACACCGACCTGGTGGCCGTGGTGGCCGGCACGACGCTGGGCATGATGCTGGCCAACGTGCCGGCAGTCTTCCTGGGCGACGCCATCGCGCGCAAGCTGTCGATGAAGCTGGTGCACGCCATCGCCGCGGCCATCTTCGCGCTGCTGGGCGTGCTCACGCTGTTCAACATCGGCCATCTGTTCTGACCCGGTGACGGCGTGCCCGGCGGGTCTTGCGGGCCGCGCCGCCGCGCCGACTGACCCTGCCCGACCCGGCCGCGGTGCAGGCTGCCGTCGAGCTGCTGTGGTCGGCCAGGCGCCCGCTCGCCATCACCGGCCGCGGCGCCAAGGGCGCCGGCCCGCAGCTGCGCGCCCTGCTCGACGCCCTGGGCGCGCTCTATTTCGACACCGGTGAAAGCCGTGGCCGGCTGCCGGACGACCACCCCGGGGTCGTGGCCGCCATGCGCGGCTCGGTGATGGGCCAGGCCGACGTGGTGCTCACCATCGGCCGCAAGCTGGACTTCCAGCTCGCCCACGGTTCACCGGCGGTGTTCGGCGAGGCGCAGTTCGTGCGCATCGCCCAAGGCCGCACACCCGCCGTCGACCGCGCCTGGGCCTGCGAGGTACGCGCCCAGCACGAGGCCCGCGCCGCCAGGCTTGCCGCATCGATGGCCCGGGCCGCGCCCGGCAGCGACGGCCTGATGCACCCCAACCGCCTGCTCGCCGCACCGCGCGCCGCCCTGCCGGTCGACGCCGTGGTGGTGGCCGACGGCGGCGACTTCCTCAGCTTCGCCCGCGTCGGCCTGCCGGCCGCCACCACGCTGGGCCCCGGCCCGCTGGGCTGCATCGTCCGACGCCAAGTCCGGCCCGGGCTGGGTGCCCGACCTGCAGGCGCTCGACGCCCGGGACGCGGCCGAACGCGCCTGGCGAGGCGGCTGATGCTTGCCATCCTCGCCATCACGTTTCCGTTCTTCGCCCTGGAGCTGTGCGGCTACGGCGTCGCGCGGCAGGGCCATCAACCCGCTGCCCTGGTCCATCTTCGCAGGCTTCCTGGTCTCGGCCTGGCAGATCGAGCTGCCGGCGCCGCTGCTGCGACCGGTCGCCATGCTGGCCGAGGCGGTCTCGCCGGTGGCGCTATTCACCCTGGGCGCGGTGCTGGCGCGCTCGCGCATGGCGGCCCTGGTGGCCACGCCGGCGCCGGCCGGTGCCGCGCCACCGCCGTGCGCGACGACGTGACCCTGGTCGCAGCCCTGCCCAGCGCCACCCCCCCGTGCCGCGCCCCTACACGCTGCACATCGCCGACAGCGTGCTGGTCGACCTGCGCGAGTGCCTGGCGCGCACGCGCTGGCCCGAGCAGCCGCCCGGGGAGGCCTGGGCCACCGGCACCGACCGCAGCTATCTGCAGCGGGTGGTGGAACACTGGCGCAGCGGCTTCGACTGGCGCGCGCAGGAAGCCGGCCTCAACCAGCTGCGCCAGTACACCGTGCCGCTGGACGGCATCGAGCTGCACTGCATCCACGAACCCGGCCAGCCGCGCTTCGGCGCCAATGAGATGGCCGACACCTTCGCCACCCTCATGACCGAGGTGCTGGGCTACCCGCGCTTTGCCGCCCAGGGCGGCGACTGGGGCGCCTTCACCACCACGCGCCTGGGCCAAGCCCATGCCGACAAGGTCGTCGGCATCCACCTCAACCTGCTGGCGGTGCGGCGCGACCCGCAGCTGCTGCAGGGCACGGGCGAGGCCGAGCGGCGCTTCGTCGACGAGCTGCCCACTTCCTGCGCGAGGAGACCGGCTACCAGGCCATCCCGGGCACACGACCGCAGACCCTGACCTACGGCCTGACCGATTCACCCGCCGGCCTGGCGGCCTGGATCCTGGAGAAGTTCCGCGCCCGGACCGACAACAACGGCGACGCGGCCAGCGCCATCCCGCTGGACGAGATGCTGGCCCACATCACGCTCTACTGGGTCACCGGCGCCATCGGCTCGTCCTTCTGGCCCTCCTACGCCTGCCTGCACCGCGAATGGCCGGTTCCCAGGGTCTGCAGGGTGGACGTGCCGACGGGCTATGTGGAGTTCCCGCGCGAGATCCTGCGCCCGCCGCGTTCGGTGGCCGAACGCATGTACAGCGACATCCGGCGCTGGACCGTGCAGCCGCGCGGCGGCCACTTCGCCGCGCTGGAACAGCCCGAGGTGCTGGCGCACGAGATCCGCGAGTTCTTCCGGCCGCTGCGGCGGGCCGGCTGAGCCGGGGCCGAGCATCTGCACGGCCCGACCCGGCGCGCGCCGGCACGGCCGGCACAGCGGTGATCAGGGCGGACCGGCCAGGCTCGCCAGCCAGGCCGAGGGCACCTTGACCGGGTGCTCCATCAGCAGGTAGGACAGGCATTTGCCGTGGCTGTCGAGGTTGAGCGCACTGTTGACGCCGCCATCCAGCACACCGTCGAGCACGAAGTTCATGGCCTGCAGCTGTGGCAGCAGGTAGCGCTTCACGGTGATCGGGCGCCGGCTCGCGAACAGCAGGCCCACGCTGGCCTCGGTGACCTGGTCCACCAGCAGGGGCCAGAACTGCGCGCGCCAGGCCACGACGCTGATGTTCGAGCGGTCGCCCTTGTCGCCAGTGCGGCCATGGGCCAGGCGGTACAGCGGCACGCTGAGCGAATCGTGCGGGGTGCTCATGAGGGCGATCCGGGGTCCAAGAAGTGGTGCGCCATGCACACACGCTCGCGCGGCAGCAGACAGGACACCATGCCCAGGCGCGGCCGCAGCGCGGTGCGTACGCCGCCGCCGCCCGCGGGCCCGCAGCAGTACAGCGCCGTCACCTCGCGCACCAGACGTTCGGCCTGGGCGCGTTCGGGCTGGCTCGTCGCCACGCGCAGGCGCACATCGCGGGCCTGGTAGCCGTCATCGGCCGAGCCATCATGCGCGTCATCGAACCAGCAGCCGGCGTCATCGGCCAGCACGCTGGTCACGCCGATCAGGTCGACACGCATGCGCCCCAGTGCGGCCAGGCGTTCGCGCAGCACCTGCGCTGCCAGGCGCGCACGCGCCCCCGCACGCGCACCGGCATAGGAGATCTCGCCTTCAGCCAACCAGCCGTTCTCGTGGCAGACGTTCACCTTCAGGCAGGCCGGGCGAGGATGACCGCGCACACCCGCAAGCTCGACCCGGTCGGGGCCGAGTTCGGTCACCGTCGCGTGGCTGATGTCGGCTACCACGTCGGGCGTGACATAAGCCGCCGGATCGTGCAGCTCGTAGAGCAGCTGCTCCT
Organism: Pseudomonadota bacterium; assembly: GCA_046045865.1. GTDB lineage: Bacteria > Pseudomonadota > Gammaproteobacteria > Burkholderiales > Burkholderiaceae_C > Sphaerotilus. Next base: position 14,235 of record JBJOKY010000053.1, read on the forward strand.
TGACGGTGTGGGCATCGACGCGCCCGCCGGTGCCCGCCGGCTTGCCGATCACGCAGCGGCCGTCGGCATGGATCTCGGCAATCGGGTAGCCCAGGCGGGCCAGATCGGGCACGTCCTTGTAGCCCGGGTCGGCGTAATAGCCGCCGGTCACCTGGGTGCCACATTCCAGCAGGTGGCCGGCCATGGTGGCACCGGCCAGCCGGTCCCAGTCGTCCAGCGCCCAGCCGAAATGGGCCAGCGCCGGCCCGAGCACCAGCGCAGGGTCGGCGACGCGCCCGCAGACCACGATGTCGGCATGTTCACGCAGCGCGTCGGCAATGGCGGTGGCGCCCAGATAGGCGTTGGCGCTGACCACCCTGGCCCGCGCCAGGCCCGTCTGTGCCAGCAAGGCGGCATCGTGCATCACGTCGTCACCGCTGACCACGGCGATACGTGGCGGCGCCAGGCCCAGATCTCGCGCCAGCTGCAGGATGCGGCGTGCCGCGGCCACCGGGTTGGCCGCCCCGAAGTTGCTGACGATGCGCACGCCGTGGGCCAGGCAGCGCGCCAGCACAGGCTGCAGCAGCTCCACCAGCAGCGGCTCGTAGCCGCCTTGCGGATCGGCGCGGCGCGCCAGCTGGGCCAGCGCCAGGGTGCGTTCGGCCAGGGTCTCGAAGATCAGGACGGCCGGCCCGCCGGCCGCGATCAGGCTGTCGACGACGGGCCCGGCGGCGTCGGTCCGATCGCCCGAGAACCCGGCGGCGCAGCCCACGCGCAAGGCGCTGCAGTTCTGGGCGGAAGCAGGCTGGGTCATGGTCCGGGATCGTGTGAGCACCAGGTGGGAGGATCGCAGGGCGCTGCTCTGCGCAGAGTCTAGTGCCGTCTCTAGTGCCGTCGCGCCGGCTGGACGGACCGTGAAGACCGCATTTGTCCCATTGACAGGACAATGGCATGAACGCAGCATGCATCACCATGGCCTCAAGCATGCCGCTGCCCAAGTACCATCAGGTCTATCTGGTGCTGCGCGAGCAATTGGCCGAAGGGCGCTTCGCCCAGGGCCTGCCGAGCGAGGTGCAGCTGGGCGCGGATTTCCGTGTAGCCCGCGTGACCGTGCGGCGTGCACTGGAACGCCTGGCAGCCGAGGGCCTGATCCAGCGCACCCCCGGCCGCGGCACCATGCCGATGGCGCCGCCCGTGCGCGCGGCGAAGGTCGGCGCGCCGGCGCCGCAGCGCGCCCAGCTGACAGGCCTGCTGGAAAACATCGTCAACATGGGCCTGCGCACCAAGGTCAAGGTGCTGGGCTGCGAGGTGCTGGCCGCGCCCGAGGCGGTGGCGCAGGAGCTCCAGCTGCCCGCCGGCACGCCGGTGCAGAAGGCGGTTCGGCTGCGCGCCTCGCCGGCCGGGCCGCTCTCGCACATCACCACCTACGTGCCGCAGGCCCTGGCGCAGGGCTTCGGTCGGCGTGAGCTGGCCCGGCAGCCGATGCTGCTGCTGCTGGAAGGGGCCGGCGTGCAGATCGGCCGCGCCCGCCAGCTCATCAGCGCGCGCCTGGCCGATGCCGGCGTGGCGCGCCACCTGGGCGTGGACGTGGGCTCGGCCCTGCTCTCGGTCCACCGCCTGGTCTACGACAGCCAGGACCGCCCGGTGCAATGGCTGCAGGGCCTCTACCGGCCCGACCGCTACCAGTACGAGTTGCAGTTGTCCCGCGTCGGCGGCATCGACGCCAAGGTCTGGGTGAGCACCGAGCTCGCCGCGCAGTTCCACTGATCCCTCTCTTCTCACCCACTGCCCCGCACAGGAGACCGGCATGAGCAACCGTCGCAGCTTCCTCCAGCACTCGGCCGCCACCGGCGCCGCGCTGGCCTTCCCCCTCGTGGGCGGCGCCCAGCCCAAGCCGGTCAAGGTCGGCATCCTGCACCCGGTGACGGGCGCGCTGGCCTTCAGCGGCCAGCAGTGCCGCGAGGGCGCCCTCATGGCCATCGAGGACATCAACAAGACCGGCATCAAGAGCCTGGGCGGCGCCAAGCTGGAGGTGCTGCTGGGCGATGCCCAGAGCACGCCCCAGGCCGGCACTGCCGAGGTCGAGAAGTTGAACGAGGCCGGCTGTTCGGCCATCGTGGGCGCCTATGCCAGCGCCATCTGCCTGGCCACCACCCAGGCGGCCGCCAAGGTCGGCCTGCCGCATGTGGTGGACGTGGGCGTGGCAGACCAGATCGTCGAGCGCGGCCTCAAGAACACCTTCCGCTTCGGCCCGGGCTACAAGGTCTGCGCGCAGATCGCCATGAACAACCTGCACGTGCTCAACACGGTGGCGGGCAAGCCGGCGAAGAGCGTGATGATCATCCACGAGGAAAGCCTCTTCGGCACCGGCACGGCCAACCTGCTGGCCAAGGAGCTGCCGGGCTTCGGCTTCGAGGTGCGCGAGGTGGTCAAACACGCCAACCCCACGCGCGACTTCAACAACATCGTGCTGCGCATGAAGTCGGTCAACCCCGACATCGTCATCCCGGCCAACTACTTCAACGAATACGCCCTGCTGGTGCGCACCATGCAGCAGCAGAAGGTGGTGCCCAAGGC
>JBJOKY010000299.1:0-5818 GCA_046045865.1 Pseudomonadota bacterium
GCACCCAGCTGGTGTATGTCTGCTCGCCCGGCAACCCGACCGGCGCGGTGGTGCCGCTGGACGAATGGCGCATGTTGTTCGAGCTGTCCGACCGCCACGGCTTCGTCATCGCCTCGGACGAGTGCTACTCGGAGATCTACTTCCGCGACGAGCCGCCGCTGGGCGGGCTGGAGGCCGCCGCCCTGCTCGGCCGCAGAGATTTCAGGCGCCTGATCGCGCTCACCAGCCTGTCCAAGCGCAGCAATGTGCCGGGGCTGCGTTCGGGTTTCGTGGCCGGCGATGCCGAGCTCATCAAGCGCTTCCTGCTCTACCGCACCTACCACGGCAGCGCCATGGCCCTGCCGGTGCAGCAGGCCAGCATCGCCGCCTGGGACGACGAGGCCCATGTGATCTCCAACCGCGAGCTGTACCGCCGCAAGTTCGCCCAGGTCACGCCGGTGCTGGCAGCGGTGATGGACGTGGCGCTGCCCGATGCGGCCTTCTACCTGTGGGCCAGGGTGCCGGCCACGGTGTGCGGCGGCTCGGACACGGCATTCGCGCGTGAATTGTTGGCTCAATACAATGTGACGGTGCTGCCTGGCAGCTATCTGGCGCGCCAAGCGCATGGCGTGAACCCGGGCGCCGGGCGCGTGCGCATGGCCCTGGTGGCCGACGTGGATGAATGCCTGGAAGCGGCACACCGCATCGCCGCCTTCGTGCGCGGCGCCAACCGCTGAGCGGCCAGCCCCGCGCCGCCCTCACCCTGCTCAGCGTCACCCTGCCCCGCGTCACCTTGCGCCCCGGCAACCGGCCGCCCCGGCCGCCGTGCGGCCAGGCTGGTGTCGACCCTGCCGCGTCGGCCGCAGCTGTTTCGTCTCCTTACGTCCCGCCCTCGCCCTGACCGATCCATCATCGAGCCCTCACCCATGTCCACACTGCAACAACTCCAATCCGTCATCGACACCGCCTGGGAAGCCCGCGCCGAGATCAGGCCCGGCAGCTCGGCCGAGGTGGCCGAAGCCGTCGAACACGTCATCGGCGAGCTCAACGCCGGGCGCATCCGCGTGGCCGAGCGCCAGGGCGTGGGCCAGTGGAAGGTCAACCAGTGGGTCAAGAAGGCCGTGCTGCTGAGCTTCCGCCTGACCGACAACACGGTGGTGCGCGCCGGCGACCTGAGCTTCTACGACAAGGTCGAGACCAAGTTCGCCCACGTCAGCGACGAGGCCATGCGCGCCACCGGCATCCGCGTGGTGCCGCCGGCCGTGGCCCGGCGCGGCAGCTACATCGCCAGGAACGTGGTGCTGATGCCCAGCTACGTCAACATCGGCGCCTATGTCGACGAGGCCACCATGGTCGACACCTGGGCCACCGTGGGCAGCTGCGCCCAGATCGGCAGGAACGTGCACCTGTCGGGCGGCGTGGGCATCGGCGGCGTGCTCGAACCGCTGCAGGCCAACCCGACCATCATCGAGGACAACTGCTTCATCGGCGCGCGCTCCGAGGTGGTCGAGGGTGTGATCGTCGAGGAGAACTCGGTGCTGGGCATGGGCGTGTACATCGGCCAGAGCACGCCGCTGTTCAACCGCGAGACCGGCGAGATCACCTATGGTCGCGTGCCCAGCGGCAGCGTGGTGGTGAGCGGCAACCTGCCCAAGATGACCGCCGCCGGTCAGGACTACAGCATGTACGCCGCCATCATCGTCAAGCGCGTGGACGCGCAGACGCGCTCCAAGACCAGCATCAACGACCTGCTGCGCGCCTGATCCGGCCGCACACACAGCGCCCAGCTCAACAAGAACACCACGGGAGCATCCCCCCGCCATGGCCACCCTGCCGTCGTCGTCGAAGAACCTCGAGCGCATCCTGCGTCTCATGGCCGAGAAGAAGGCGTCAGACGTCTTTCTCTCGGCCAACATGCCCGTGATGATCAAGATCAACGGGCAGATGATGCACGTCACGCAGGAGCCGCTGACCAGCTCGCAGCCACGCCAGCTGCTGGCCGAGATGCTCACGCCGCTGCAGCTCGAGGAACTGGACGACGCCGGCGAGCTCAACGTCGGCATCCAGCTGCCGGGGGTGGGCACCTTCCGCGTGTCGGGCTTCAAGCAGCGCGGCACGCTGGCCGCGGTGCTGCGCTACGTGCCGGCCGAGATCCCGCAGATCACCACGCTCAACCTGCCGGCCAACCTGCCGGCACTGGCCATGGGCCGGCGCGGCCTGGTGCTGCTGGTGGGCGCCACCGGCACGGGCAAGAGCACCACGCTGGCCGCCATGCTCGACCATCGCAACCAGAGCCAGGCCAGCCACATCCTGACGATCGAGGACCCGATCGAGTTCCTGTTCACCAACAAGCGCTCGATGGTCAACCAGCGCGAGGTCGGGCGCGACGTGCAGTCGCTCAGCCTGGGCCTGAAGAACGCCATGCGCCAGGCGCCCGACTGCCTGCTGATCGGCGAGATCCGCGACCGCGAGACCATGAGCGCGGCACTCTCGTACGCGCTGTCGGGCCACCTGGTGCTGTCCACCCTGCACGCCAACAACAGCTACCACGCCCTGGGGCGCATCCTGTCGTTCTACACGCCCGAGTCGCGCCCTGCCCTGCTGTCCGACCTGTCGGCCGGGCTGCGCGCCGTGGTGTCGCAGCGGCTGCTGCGCACCAAGCGCGGCGGGCGGCTGCCAGCCACCGAGATCATGCTCAACACCCAGCTGGTGTCCGAGATGATCGAGGCCGGCAACTTCCCCGGCGTGAAGGACGCGATGGAGCGCTCGCTGGCCGAAGGCTCGCAGACCTTCGAGCAGGACCTGGCGCGCATGATCGACGAGGGCCTGGTCACCCGCGAGGAAGCGCTGTCGCACGCCGACTCGCCCACCAACCTGCTGTGGCGGCTGCAGAACGCCATGACGCCCAACAAGCGCGGCGCCTCCCCCGCCGAGGAAGAGGCCGAGCCCGGCCCCTCGTTCACCGAGATCACGCTGGACGTGCATGCCCAGGAGCCTGGCAAGCGCAGCACGCGCCAGCGTGGCATCGGTGGCACACCGCCGCCCATCATCGACCCCTCATGACCCCACCGCCCCCCCCCGCTGCCGGCACCATCGACCTGGACGCGCCCGAGGCGCTGGCCACGCTGGCGCTGCTGGAGCAGCTGATCGCGCACCGCTCGCCCACGCCGCTGGACGGCGGCTGCCAGCGCCTCGTCGCCGAGCGGCTGACGCCGCTGGGCTTCGAATGCCACCACCTGCCCTACACCCCCGCCGGCGGCGGGCCCGAGACGACGGTGAGCAACCTGTGGGCGATCCGCCGCTTTGCCGAGCCCGGCCCGACCGTGGTGCTGGCCGGCCACACCGACGTCGTGCCCACCGGCCCGCTCACGGCCTGGCATTCCGACCCCTTCGTGCCCACCCACCGCGGCGGCATGCTGTACGGGCGCGGCGCGGCGGACATGAAGGCCTCCATCGCCGCCATGGTCGTGGCCGCCGAGGATCTGGTGACCAGCGGCGCAGGACGGCGCGGCGCGCTCGCCCTGCTGCTCACCAGCGACGAGGAAGGCCCCTCGGTCGACGGCACGGTGCGCGTGTGCGACTGGCTGCGCTCGCGCGGCGAGCGGCTGGACGCCTGCATCGTCGGCGAGCCGACCTCGGTCGAGCGCCTGGGCGACATGATCAAGAACGGCCGGCGCGGCTCGCTCACCGGCAGGCTCGTGGTGCAGGGCGTGCAGGGCCACATCGCCTACCCGCAGCTGTGCGACAACCCCATCCACCGCTTTGCGCCCGCGCTGGCCGAGCTGGTCGCCACACGCTGGGACGAGGGCAACGACCACTTCCCGCCCACCAGCTGGCAGGTGTCCAACCTGCACGCCGGCACGGGCGCGGGCAACGTCATCCCGGGCGAGCTGGTGGTGGACTTCAACTTCCGCTACAGCACCGAGTCCACGCCCGAGGGCCTGCGCGAGCGTGTCGAGGCCATCCTGCAGCGCCACGGCCTGCAGTTCCGGCTCGACTGGACCCTGGGCGGCCGGCCCTTCCTGACCCGGCGCGGGCCGCTCATCGACGCCATGGCCGCGGCCATCAGCACCGAGACCGGCCTGGCGACCGAGCTGTCCACCACCGGCGGCACCAGCGACGGGCGCTTCATCGCGCAGATCTGCGCCGAGGTGGTCGAGTTCGGCCCGCTCAACGCCAGCATCCACCGCATCGACGAACACACGCCCGTGGCCGACCTCGGCCCGCTCACGCGCATCTACGGCCGCACCCTGGCCGCGCTGCTGGGCTGATGCGGCCCGCCACCGCGCCCCGCGCCGCCCGGCCGACAGATCGCCAGACTCAAGAACAGCCCGACTGCCACCCCATGCGCATCATCGACCTGATCGACGAGATGGCCCGGCGCCTGACCGACAGCGACGTGAGCTACGGCCACGGCACCGGCAACGCCTTCGACGAGGCCGCCTGGCTGACGCTGTGGAAGCTCGGCCAGCCCATCGACAACCTCGACGAGGTGGCCGAGGAGCCCGTGTCCGACGCCCGCGCCGACAGCGTGCGCGAGGTGATCGAGCAACGCATCACCAGCCGCAAGCCGGCCGCCTACCTGACCCGCGAGGCCTGGCTGCAGGGCGTGCCCTTCTACGTCGACGAACGCGCCATCGTGCCGCGCTCCTTCATCGCCGAGCTGCTCAGCGACGGCAGCATCGACCCCTGGCTCAGCCCCGACAGCCGCCGCGCACTCGACCTGTGCACCGGCAACGGCAGCCTGGCCGTGCTGACCGCCATGGCCTACCCGACGCTGGCGGTCGACGCGGCCGACATCTCGGCCCCGGCGCTGGAGGTGGCGCGCATCAACGTCGCCCGTCACGCCCTGGGCGGGCGCATCCGGCTGATCGAGAGCGACGGCCTGGCCAGGGTGCACGGGCCCTACGACCTCATCCTGTGCAACCCGCCCTACGTGAACGACACATCGATGGCGCGGCTGCCGGCCGAATACCGCGCCGAGCCCGAGCTGGCCCTGGCCGGCGGCAGCGACGGCATGGACTTCATCCGTCACCTGCTGGCCAAGGTGGCCGACCGGCTCGAACCCAACGGCGTGCTGGTGCTGGAGATCGGCCACGAACGACGCCACTTCGAGGCCGCCTTCCCGCGCCTGGAAACCCTGTGGCTGGAGACCAGCGCCGGCAGCGACATGGTGGTGCTGCTCACCGCCCAGGCGCTGCGCGCGGCGTCGGGGCGCTGAAAGCGCGTCCCCCTCCACGCCCCCCGACTTCCCTCACGAAAGCACCCATGGCGCTCAAGGCCACCATCTTCAAGGCCCAGATCCAGCTGTCGGACATCGACCGCGGCGTCTACCTCGACCACGCCGTGACCATCGCGCGCCACCCCAGCGAGAACGACGAACGCATGATGATGCGGCTGCTCGCGCTGGTGCTCAACATGCCGTCCGACGACCACAACGGCCAGCTCGACCTGGGCAAGGGCCTGTCGGACGTGGATGAGCCCGACTTGGCGCACGCCGACCTGACCGGCCAGATCCTGCACTGGATCGAGCTCGGCCAGCCCGACGACAAGCGCCTGGCCAAGGCCAGCTCGCGCGCCGGGGCGGTCACGGTCTACAGCTATGCCAGCAGCACACCGGTGTGGTGGGCCGGCATCGAGGCCAAGCTCGCACGCCTGCCCAAGCTGGCGGTGTGGCAGGTGCCGGCCGAACAGAGCCAGGCCCTGGCCGCACTGGCCGAACGCAGCATGCGCTGGCAGGTCACGGTGCAGGACGGCACGGCCTACATCCATGTCGGCGACACGGCGGTCGAGGTGCACCCGGTGCTGCTGCGCGCGCGCGCCGGCTGAGGCGGCGCGA
>JBJOKY010000300.1:0-5811 GCA_046045865.1 Pseudomonadota bacterium
CGCGCTGGCCGGCGCCGGCGCCTTCGGCATCAAGCACCTGGACGGCATCAGGAACATCCCCGGCGTCGAGGTCATCTCGATCATCAGCCGCGACCTGGCCAAGACCCAGGAAGTGGCCGACAAGTACGGCATCAAGCACGTCACCACCGAGCTGGCCGACAGCCTGGCCCTGCCCGAGCTGGACGCCGTCATCCTGTGCACGCCCACGCAGATGCACGCCAGCCAGACGCTGGCCTGCCTGTCGGCGGGCAAACATGTGCAGGTCGAGATCCCGCTGTGCGATGTGCTGGCCGAGGGCCAGGAAGTCGTCACCCTGGCCCAGCAGACCGGCCTGGTCGCCATGTGCGGTCACACCCGGCGCTTCAACCCCAGCCACCAGTACGTGCACAAGCAGATCGCGGCCGGCGCGTTCAACATCCAGCAGATGGATGTGCAGACCTACTTCTTCCGCCGCACCAACATGAACGCGCTGGGCCAGGCGCGCTCGTGGACCGACCACCTGCTGTGGCACCACGCCGCGCACACCGTGGACCTGTTCGCCTACCAGTGCGGCAGTCCCATCGTGAAGGCCAACGCCATCCAGGGCCCGATCCACCCGACCCTGGGCATCGCGATGGACATGAGCATCCAGCTGAAGGCGGCCAACGGCGCCATCTGCACGCTGTCGCTCTCGTTCAACAACGACGGCCCGCTGGGCACCTTCTTCCGCTACATCGGCGACACGGCGACCTACATTGCCCGCTACGACGACCTGTACACCGGCAAGGAGGAGAAGATCGACGTCTCGAAGGTGGCCGTGTCGATGAACGGCATCGAGCTGCAGGACCGCGAGTTCTTCGCCGCCATCCGCGAAGGCCGCCAGCCCAACAGCAGCGTGTCCGGCGTGCTGGCCTGCTACCAGGTGCTGCATCAGCTGGAGCAGCAGCTGAACGGCTGAGTCCCCCGGTCGAGCACGGGCGGCCTCCATGCGCCTGATTCTCTCGGTCACCGTGCCCATCTACCTGCTCATCGCCCTGGGCTGGCTGGCAGTGCGCGGCGGCCTGTTCCAGAAGGCAGAGATGCGCGTGCTGGGCCGCTTCGTGGTGGGTATCTGCCTGCCGGCGCTGGTGTTCAATGCCCTGTCGCAGCGCAGCTTCGCCGAGGTGCTGCACCCCGGCTACCTGGCCGCCTATGCCGGCGGCAGCCTGCTGGTGCAGCTCGGCACCCTGCTGTGGCAGCACCGGCTGCGCCGCCGCACGCTGGACGAGGCCGCCCTGCGCGGTCTGGGCGTGTCGGCCTCCAACAGCGGTTTTGCCGGCTTTCCCATCGCCCAGCAGCTCATCGGCCCGGTGGCCGGTGTGGCCATGGCGCTCAACATGCTGGTCGAGAACCTGGCCATCATCCCGCTCGCCCTGGCGCTGGCGGACAACGGCCAGCAGCCGCAGAGCCGAGTCTGGACCGGCATCGTCTTCTCGCTCAAGGGCCTGCTGCGCAACCCGCTCATCCAGGGCATCCTGGCCGGACTGGCCTGCGCGCTGGTCGGCTGGAAGCCGCCCGAGCCGGTGGCGCGCACCGTGGCGCTGATGTCCACCGCGTCCAGCCCGCTGGCGCTCTTCCTCATCGGCGGCACGCTGGCCGGGCTGCAGATCCGCGGCAAGCTGCTGCGCGAGGTGGCCCAGGTCGTCTTCGGCAAGCTGGTGCTCATGCCGGCGGCGGTGTTCGCCCTGCTGTGGCTGCTGCCGCCCATCGACCCGCTGCTGCGCACCGCGGCGGTGCTGTTTGCCGCCATGCCCATGCTGAGCGTCTACCCGGTGCTGGCGCAGAAGTACCACCACGAGGATTTCTGCGCCGCCGCGCTGCTGGTCACCACCGTCATGTCCTTCTTCACCATCAGCGCGCTGATCTGGGTGATGGGCGAGCAGGGCGGCTGGCTGCCCTGAAGAAGAAGACACCGGCGCAGGCCGCGCCGCCGGTCAGCCGGCCGTGCCGTCCGGGACCGTGTCGGCCGCGGACAGATCGGGCGGCAGCACCGTGATGCGCGCATCGTGAAACATCACCACCTGGCCGGCGTGGATCTTGGCCGTCTTGCGCGTCTCGACCTGGCCGTCCACCCGCACCTGGCCATCGGCCACCTGGGCCTTGGCGTTGGCGCCGCTGTAGGCCAGGCCGGTAGCCTTGAGCAGGCGGTCCAGGGTGATGTGGCTGCCGCGCAGTTCGAAGGGGATGTCTTGCATGGTCGGGAACGTCGGCGTCGGCAGGCCGGTACGTGGGTGAGGGGGCCCGCATTGTCCGCCCGCAGGCCGGGCGGGCTGCTGCGGGCTGGCGGGCGGGCCGGGCTTCGTCGTATGCTTCAGGCCAAATGAACCAGCCAGTACACGCCGAACCAGCCGCGCAGAACGACCCCGTCGGCCGCACCAACGACCCCGAAGCCACCCGCGCCAACATCCTGGAAGTGGCGACCGCCGAGTTCTCCGCCAAGGGGCTGGCGGGCGCGCGCATCGACGAGATCGCCGCCCTCACCCGCACCAGCAAGCGGATGATCTACTACTACTTCGGCAACAAGGAAGGCCTGTACATCGCCGTGCTGGAGGAGGCCTACCGCCGCATGCGCCACATCGAGGCCAGCCTGCACCTGGAAGACCTGGCGCCCGAGCAGGCCCTGCGCACCCTGGTGGCCTTCACCTGCGACTACCAGCTCGCCAACCCCGACTTCATCCGCCTGGTGATGAACGAGAACATGCACCGGGGCGAATACCTGGCGCAGAGCAAGCTGATTGCCGACCTCAACGTGCCGGCCATCGCCGGGCTGCGCAGCGTCTACGAGCGCGGCGTGGCGCAGGGCCTGTTCCGCGCCGGCATCGACCCGGTGGACCTGCACATGTCGATCAGCGCCCTGTCGGTGTTCAACGTGGCCAACCGCCACACCTTCTCGCTCATCTTCCAGCGCGACCTCGACAGCGCCGGCGCCATCGCCGCGCGGCGCGAAAGCATCGTCGAGATGATCGTGCGCTTCGTGCGCGCCTGAGCCTCCTGCCGGCCGGACCGGAAGACCCTAGATCAGGGTTTGTCCCGATAAAAGAACTAACCAGTTCGTACATTATTCAGTCTCATCCGATCGGGGCTGCACGACATGGTGACGGCACCCGGGTTCAACCGCCGAGGAGACACCGTGTCGACACTCATCAACCGCTACTGCCGCGCCCTCGAATGGCTGCTGGTCATCCTGCTCGCCCTGATGGTCGTGCTGGTGTTCGGCAATGTCCTTATGCGCTACGCCATGAACTCGGGCATCACCATCAGCGAGGAACTCTCGCGCTGGCTGTTCGTGTGGATGACTTTCCTGGGCGCCATCGTGGCGCTGAAGGAACACGGCCACCTGGGCACCGACATGCTCACCTCGCGCCTGAACTTCGTGGGCAAGAAGGTCTGCGCCATCACCGCGCAGGTGCTGATGCTCTACGCCACCTGGCTGCTGTTTGCCGGCAGCCTGGCACAGGCCCGCATCAACTGGGACGTGGAAGCGCCCGTCACCGGCGCCTCGGTCGCCATCTTCTACGCCTCGGGCGTGGTGTTCGCGGTGTCCACCGCCGTGCTGCTGGTGCTGCAACTGTGGCGCACCGTGAGCGGCCAGGCCACCGAGGGCGACCTGGCGCTGATCCAGGAATCCGAGGAAATGGCCCAGATCGGCGAGTTGCATCTCGACCAGAGCCAGACCTTCAAGAAGCACTGAGCCGCGCACCCACCTCGGATCACCGGAGTCACCCCCATGACCATCTTCATCTTCCTGGGCTCGCTGCTCGCCGTGATGGCGCTGGGCGTGCCGATCGCCTATTCGCTGCTGCTGTCGGGCGTGGCCCTGATGTGGCACCTGGACATGTTCGACGCCCAGATCCTGGCGCAGAACGTCATCAACGGCGCCGACAGCTTCCCGCTGCTGGCCGTGCCCTTCTTCATGCTGGCAGGCGAGATCATGAACGTCGGCGGCCTGTCGCGCCGCATCGTGAACCTGGCGCTCACCCTGGTGGGCCACCGCCGCGGCGGCCTGGGATTTGTCGCCATCGTGGCAGCCTGCCTGCTGGCCGCCCTGTCCGGCTCGGCGGTGGCCGACACCGCCGCGCTGGCTGCGCTGCTGCTGCCCATGATGGTGCGGGCCGGCCATGACAAGGCGCGCGCCGGCGGCCTGATCGCCTCGGCCGGCATCATCGCGCCGGTCATCCCGCCCTCGATCGGCTTCGTCATCTTCGGCGTGGCAGCCAACGTGTCGATCAGCAAGCTCTTCCTGGCCGGCATCGTGCCCGGGCTGCTGATGGGCGTGAGCATCGCCGTGGCCTGGTACTTCGTGTCGAAGAAGGAAAACATCACCCCGCCGCCCAAGGCGAGCTGGACCGAACGCATCAAGGCGCTGCGCGAGGCGACCTGGGCGCTGGTGCTGCCGGTGATCGTGATCGTGGGCCTGAAGTTCGGCGTCTTCACGCCCACCGAGGCGGCGGTGGTGGCGGCTGTCTACGCACTGTTCGTCTCCACGGTGATCTACGGCGAGCTCAACCTGTACCAGCTGCACGAGGTCTTCGTCAGCGCGGCCAAGACCACCGCGGTGATCATGTTCCTGGTGGCCGCCGCCATGGTAAGCGCCTGGCTCATCACCGTGGCCGACATCCCGAGCAAGATGATCAGCCTGCTCGAACCCTTCATGGGCAACCAGACACTGCTGCTGATCGCCATCATGGTCCTGGTGATCGCCGTCGGCACGGCCATGGACATGACCCCCACCATCCTCATCATGACGCCGGTGCTCATGCCCGTCATCAAGGCGGCCGGCATCGACCCGATCTACTTCGGCGTGTTGTTCATCATGAACAACGCCATCGGCCTGATCACCCCGCCGGTCGGCACGGTGCTCAATGTCGTGGCCGGCGTGGGCAAGATGAAGATGGACGAGGTCACCCGCGGCGTGCTGCCCTTCATGGGCGCGCAGTTCGCGGTGATGTTCCTGATGGTCTTCTTCCCCTGGATCGTCACTGGCCCGGCCAAGTGGTTCGCGGCCAACTGAGCGTGGCCTGAACCGGCCACAACCGTCCCTGCCCTGTTCGCTGTCCCCCTGATCTCAGCTTTCCCAACCGGCGCGACAACACGCCACCCCCACGGAGACTCCCGATGAAACGCTTCATGCTCAAGGCCGCCCTGGCCGCTCTTGCCATCGCTGCCTGCGGCGTTGCCGCCGCCCAGGAACGCAGCTTCAAGTTCGCCATGCAGAACCCCAAGGGCCACCCGCTGGAAATCGGCGCGCAGAAGTTCGCCGAACTGGTGGCGGCCAAGTCGGGCGGCAAGCTCAAGGTCAACGTCTTCCCCGGCGGCACGCTGGGTGGCGACGCGGCCAACGTGTCGGCCCTGCAGGGCGGCACCATCGAGTTCGTGCAGCTGAACTCCGGCATCCTGGCCTCGCAGGTCAAGGACTTCGAGGTCTTCGACTTCCCCTTCCTGTTCGCCAACGCCAAGGAGGCCGACGCCATCGTCGACGGCCCGATCGGCCAGAAGCTGCACGCCAGGCTGGCCGAGAAGGGCATCATCGGCCTGGCCTATGTGGAACTGGGCTTCCGCAACATCACCAACAGCAAGAAGCCGATCAACACGGTGGAAGACATCGCCGGCCTGAAGCTGCGCGTCATCCCCAACGCGATCAACGTCGACTGGGTCAAGACCCTGGGCGCCAACCCCACGCCCATGGCCTTCCCCGAGGTCTACGCCGGCCTGGAGCAGAAAGCCATCGACGGCCAGGAGAACCCGCTGAGCGTGATCCTGGCGAACAAGTTCTATGAAGTGCAGAAGAACCTG
>JBJOKY010000301.1:0-5803 GCA_046045865.1 Pseudomonadota bacterium
CCGCGCCATCACCGACATCGTGAAGTTCCAGGAGTCCATCGGCCTGAAGGGCATCACCGACGGCGAGTTCCGCCGCACCTACTTCCACATCGACTTCCTCGAGCAGCTCGGCGGCGTCAAGACCGACATCCCGGTCACGATCCGCAAGCCCGACGGCACCGAGGAGCTGGCCCCGCCCGTCATGCGCGTGATCGACAAGGTGCGCCACGTGAAGGACATCCAGCTGGCCGACTTCCAGTACCTCAAGAGCCAGGTCAGCGCGGGCCTCACGCCCAAGGTGACCATCCCCTCGCCCACCATGCTGCACTTCCGCGGCGGGCGCGCGGGCATCAGCAAGGAGGCCTACCCCGAGCTCGACCCGGCCTTCTACGACGACGTCGCCAAGGCCTATGGAGACGAGCTGAAGTCGCTGGCCGACGCAGGCTGCACCTATGTGCAGATGGACGACACCAACCTGGCCTACCTCTGCGACGAGAAGATGCGCGAGGCCGCCCGCCTGCGTGGTGACGACCCCAACGAGCTGCCGCACCGCTACGCCGGCTTCATCAACAAGGTGGTGGCGCACAAGCCGGCCGGCATGACGCTGGTGATGCACCTGTGCCGCGGCAACTTCAAGAGCACCCACGCGGCCGCGGGCAACTACGAGCCGGTGGCCGAGGCCCTGCTCTCGGAGATGCACCTGGACGGCTACTTCCTCGAGTACGACGACGACCGTTCGGGCGACTTCCGCCCGCTGCGCTACCTGGCCAAGGGCAAGACGGTGGTGCTGGGCCTCGTCACCACCAAGTTCGGCGAGATGGAGAGCAAGGACGACCTCAGGCGCCGCATCGACGAGGCGGCGCAGTACGCCCCGCTGGACCAGCTGTGCATCAGCCCGCAGTGCGGGTTCTCGAGCACCGTGCACGGCAACAACATCGCCGTGGAGGCCCAGCGCGCCAAGCTGGCCCTGTGCATGGAGGTGGCCAACGAGGTGTGGGGCGGCGTCTGACGTCCGGCCGAACGGTGGCCCGGCGCGCGTCAGCCCGGCCCGGGCGGCTCAGTGGCTGTCGCCGTTGAGCGGCTCGCGCCAGCTCGCCAGTCCGCCGGCCAGCGTGGCCAGGGTGAGGAGTGCCAGCACGGCGAAATCGCCCGCCACGTCGGCCCAGCCCGCGCCGGCCTCGGCCAGCAGGCCCAGGGCGTGGCCGGCGGCGGTGGCCGGCAGCAGCCAGGCCAGGGCCTGGGTTGCCACGGGCAGCAGGCTGCCGGGGCTGTCCGGCCAGGCCCAGGGCAGGGGCGCGGGCAGGGCAGCCAGCGTCAGCAGCGGCAGGGTCAGCAGGGCCAGGCCGGCCAGGCCGCCCTCGCGTGTGCGCAGCAGACCGGCCAGCCAGATGGCCGCCGTGGCCAGGCAGACGCAGTACATCAGCAGCAGCGCCAGCATGGCCAGCCAGTTGGCACCCGCCACGGGGTCGAACCAGCCGGACAGGTGCCCCGGCAGCAGGTGGCAGACACAACCCGCCAGCGCCAGGCAGGCCACGCCGGTCCACACGCCCAGGTAGCTGCTCCAGGTGCGGCGCACCGGCCAGGCGCGCTCCTGTGTCCAGTTGGCGAACATCATGGCCAGCACCACCAGCAGCGTCTGCTGCACGATGAGCAGCGCCGTGGCCGGCCGCGGCGTGGGCAGCGCCAGCAGCGCGGGCAGCCAGGTCGGCGCCAGCAGCGCGGTGGAGCCCTGGCCCGGCCGGGTGCCCGCCGCGCTGCTGGCTGGTGCAGCCGGTGCGGCGTCGCCGGCGGGCGACTGCAGTGCCGCCAGTCGCAGCGTCACGACGGTGTGGCTGCTGCCGCCACCGCCGATGCCGGGCAAGGCCGCGCCCGTGCTGCCCAGGCCGTCCAGCCTGACGACACCCAGCTGGCCGGGCGCGACCGGCTGGCCGGCCGTCACGGTGGTGGCGCGTGCCGCGGGCAGTGCGTGCATGACCTGCTCGATCGCCGCCAGCAGGGCACGCTGGCGGCCCAGCGAGCCGGCGCCGCTGTAGAGCTCGATGCGGATCTCGTTCGCGCCCTCGGCCGTGCTGCCGCCGGCCAGTGGCGGCGGCCGGCTGGCGCCCAGCCAGGTCTCCTGCAGGCGCTCGGGCAGCAGCAGCAGGCCCAGCACCTGGCCCTGGCGCAGCAGATCCTGGCCGCGGCCGAACTCGGTGCCGGCGTCGACCAGCCGCAGCGCCGCGCTGGCGCCCAGCAGGCGCTGCAGCTGGCGCGACAGCGGCGTCTGGTCCAGGTCGACCACCACCAGCGGCAGGCGTCCGCCGGCCGGCTCGCGCACGGTGAAGTCGCTGACGCGCAGCGTGGTGGCCGCGGTCGGCGCGCGCGGGGCCACGCCCGGCAGCGGCGCCGGGGCCGACGCCAGTGGCACGCCGGCGGTGTCCGCCGCGGCGCGCATGCTGCGCAGGTCGGGCGCGGTGGCGGCCAGCAGCGCACCGGCCACGACCAGACCGCCGGTCAGCGCGGCCAGGGTGACGCGGTCCAGCCACACGCTCAGCCAGAGCGCGAAATATGCGTAGATGGCGCGCGACAGCCAGCGCCAGCGCGGGGGACGGACGTCGACGTTCATGCCTGCTGCCTCATCAAGCCTGCATCACGCCTGCATCAGGCGCGCCGCGCCGCCGGTGCCGCCAGCCGGTCGGCGAAGGCGCGCCGCGTCAGCAGCCAGCCGCCCGCGGCCACCAGGGCGGCGGCCTGGGCCGCCAGCATGCCCAGGCTGCGCAGGGCCGGCCAGTCCCATTCGAGCGAGGCGGGCAGCCACCAGGCCTGGTCGACCACCCGCAATGCGTGCGCCACCGGCAGCAGCTCGGCCCACCAGGGGGCGCCGGCGGCGGCATGCTGCAGCAGCACCAGCACCAGCGGCGCGAGCAGGCCCAGCAGGGTGAGCGCCGAGCGCAGCGAAGGCTGCAGCCCGCACAGCAGCAGGCCCAGACCCAGGCCGGCGAGCTGCGACAGCAGCAGGCCGGCGGCCACCAGCAGCAGGTCACCCTGCAGCGGCGCGGGTGCCAGCCACTGCCACAACGCCAGGGCCACGAGGGCGTGCAGGCACGAGATGACGGCCGGTGGCGTGAGCTT
This sequence comes from Pseudomonadota bacterium, assembly GCA_046045865.1. Lineage (GTDB taxonomy): Bacteria > Pseudomonadota > Gammaproteobacteria > Burkholderiales > Burkholderiaceae_C > Sphaerotilus. The sequence continues at coordinate 3,091 of JBJOKY010000301.1, forward strand.
GGCCACCAGCGCGACGCGCCAGCGCCGTCCGCTGGCGGCCAGCCATTGCGAGGCGCTGCGATCGGTGAACTCGCGCCCCACCACGCTGGCGGTCAGCAGCGCGGCGCTCAGGTGCAGCAGCAGCAGCAGCATGGCGCTGCCGGCCACCTGGGCGTCGGCACGCGCCTGCAGTGCCGGGGCGTCCAGGTGCAGGCGCAGTGGTGGTGGTGCCAGCGGGCTGGCCGCGGCCGGCATGGCGCGTGGTGCAGCGGCGCGGGCGGCGCGGGCAGCGCCGCGCGGGCCGGTGGCTGCGCCGGTGCCGGGGGACGGGCTGCTGCCGTCGGGCGTGGTCATGCCGGGGCGGTTGTCGCGCTGGCGCAGTGCCAGGGCGGCGCTGGCGCGGCTGTCGGCCTCGGCCGCCAGGCTGTCGAGCACGCCGCGCACGTGCGCCAGCACGCGGGCATCGGCCGCGCCGTTGTGCGGCACGAGCCGGATCTCGACCTGCGGCGCGTCGGCTGCCGGGCGTGGTTCGACGGTGGGCGGGCTGGCGCCGGGCGCGGCACCGGCGGTCGCCGTCGCGGCGGCGCCGAGCACGGCGCTGCGAGCGCGCGCGGCCAGTGCGGCACCGAAGCCTTCCGGCACGCGCAGTGCGGCCTGCGCCTGGCCACGGCTGACGGCGGCGCGCGCCTCGTCCGGCGTGGCGGCGCGCAGCACGTGCAGTTCGGGCCCGGCGTCCAGGCGGCGCAGCAGCTGGCGCGATGCGGCGCTGTCGTCCGCGTCCACCACCACCAGCGTCAGCTCGCTGGGCGGCAGTTCGTTCACCAGCGTGCCCAGCGTCAGCATGGCGGCCAGCGGCAGCCAGGTCGCCAGCGCCAGCTCGCGCGGTCGGCGTGCCAGCCGGCGCAGCTCGCGCCGCAGCGCCCCCAGCCACGAGGGCTGCGGGTGGACCTGCTCCTGCGACGAGCAGCGGTCGGGGTGCAGGGCCGGCAGCAGCTTCATCGCGCCGCGAAGCTCACCGCCATGCCGGGACGCAGGCCGGGCAGGGCCGAACTGGCGCGCAACCTGACCTCGAAGCTGCGCAGCTCGGCGCCGCCGGCGCTGCGCCAGGTGGCGAAGTCGGGCAGCTGGGTGACCGACTCGACCTTGAACTCGGCCTGCGCGCGCAGCACCGGCACCTCGCCCTGGTGCACGCTGCCCCAGGCGTAGCTGGGCAGCACGTCCTCGCGCACGACCGCGACGACCCAGACGTCGCTGAGGTTCAGGATGCTCATCAGCCACTGGCCCTGCGTGACGCGTGTGCCGGTCTGGGTGGCGATGCGGTTGATCTCGCCCGCCACGGGGGCCCGCAGCACGAGGCGCCCGACCAGCGGTGCCGGCGCGCGTGCAGGTGCGCCGGCGCCTTCGGCGACGGCGGGTGCCGACGCTGCAGCGCCGGCGCCTGCGGCGGCAGCTCCGGCCGTGCCTGGGCCGGCCGCGGAAGCTGCGGCGGCGGTGGCTGCTGCTGGTGCCGTTGCAGCTGCTGCGCCAGCGGCCGGGCCGCTGGCCGCGCTGTCGGTGCCGGTGCCGGTGCCGGTGCCACGGGCGCCGGCCGGCACGGTGGCCTGGGCGGCGGGCAGGGCCTGGTTCACGGCCGGGCCGGGTTCGCCGGTCTGGGCCGGTGCGCGCTGCGCCGGCACGGCGGCCTGGGCCGGCAGCCTGGCCAGCAGGGTGGCGACACGCTGGCGCGCCTGCTCCAGCCGGGTGCGCGCGCTGCGCACCTGGGCGTCGGCGGTCTTCCACTGCGCCTGGGCGGCGTCGCGGGCGCTGCTGTCGATCATGCTGTCCTCGTACAGGCCGATGGCGCGCTGGTGGGCGGCATAGGCCAGCTCGGCGCTGCGCTCGAAGCGGCCGACCTCGACGCGGCTGCGTTCCAGCTCGGCGCGCGCCTGTGCCAGCTCGCTGGCCTGGCCGGGCGTGAGCGCGCCGTTGTCGGCGACCAGGGCCACGTCGCCCAGGCGCACGCTGGTGCTGCCCGCCCACGCGGCGGTGCTGCCGGCGGTGCGCATCAGGTGCCCGCCGACGGGCTGGCCAGGGCGCCAGGGCGACGCGGCGCCCGTCACTGCTGCTGCCAGGGCCGCCGGCCGGGCCGGGTTGCCCAGGCTGCCCACGGGCGTGCCGGGTGCGGGGCCGGCGTCGAGTTCGAACAGGGCGCCGCCGGCCTCGATCTGCTGGCCGGGTTGCACGTGCAGCCGGGTGAGCAGGCCGGCTGCCGGCGCGAGCACGTTGATCTCCTGCGCTTCCACCTGGCCGACCAGCGGCTGGGGCCGGGCGCGCGGCGACCACCAGGCCAGGCCGGCTGCGCCCGCCGCCAGCAGCAGGCCCAGCAGCGGCCAGCGCAGGCGCAGCAGGCGGGCGCGCAGCTGCGCGAACCGGGCCGCCGTGCCGCGGCCGGCGGCAGCGTCCGGCTTGAGCACCGGTATGACTTCGATGACGTCGGGAGGCGTGGGGGTCGACATGTCGGGCTGCTGCAGGCTGGCAGGCGGTTCAGGCGGGTGCCGCCGGGGTGTGGGCGGCGCTGCCCGGGCCCATTGTCGTGGTCTGCGCGTGCACGGCGGCCGGGTTCGGGCAAGCCAGGGGCGCCACGCGGCTGATCCGCGACCCGGTCAGGCCGGTGTCACGCCGCTGTGCTGGGGTGGCACCAGAAGATGCTGCCAGGGCCAGCCCAGCAGCTCGGCCAGCCGGGTCACGACCCAGG
>JBJOKY010000302.1:0-5907 GCA_046045865.1 Pseudomonadota bacterium
GCAGCGCCGGCCAAACAGCTCACGCGGATCGCGACAATCAGCACCAGCCGTGACAGGTTGCACACCCGCGATGACGAACACGCCCGACCACAGCCGCGATCCGATCTGCAGCGACGAGCCGCTCGACGCCCCCGCGCTGGCCGACATCACGCAGTGGCTGGCCGCGTTGCCCGGCGCGTCGGTGGGCGCCAGCCAGGCGCTGTTCGAACTGCTCTACGGCGAGCTGCGGCGCATGGCCAGGTCGCAGCTGCGGCGCGAAGGCAGCGAACACACGCTCAGCGCCACGGCGCTCACCCACGAGCTGTGGTTCCGCATGAGCGAGCAGAGCCGCACGCGCTGGCGCAACGCCTGCACCTCACCCACGACAGCCTGGACCAGCTGCCCGCGCCGGCCGAACACGACCTGCTGGCGGTGCATCAGGCGCTGCAGGCCTTCGAGGCCATCGACCTGCGGGCCGCACGCGCGGTCGAGCTGCGCTACTTCGGCGGGCTGGAGCAGGACGAGATCGCCGGGCTGCTCGGGGTGTCGCTCGCCACCGTCAAGCGCGACCTGACGCTGGCGGCGGCCTGGTTGAAGCGCGAACTGGCGGGCTGAGGCCGGCCCGGCCGCCGCCGCTCACGGCGCACGCCCGGCCGCCGGGCCGAAATCCCGCCGTGCCGGCCAGGCAGCTGCGCTTCCTAGAATGGCCGATTGCCCCGTCGAAAGAGCGCCGCCGTGTCGTCCTCCGGAACGTCTGATCTGCCGTCTGTTGCCCCCGTCGCCACCGCCGCCAGGCCGGCCGCGAAGGACGTCACCGCCGCCGCCTCCCTGGCCACAGCGGCCCATCCGGGCCTGATCCGCATCCGCGGCGCGCGCCAGCACAACCTCAAGCACCTCGACCTCGACATCCGCACCGGCGAGCTCACGGTGGTGACGGGGCCCTCGGGCTCTGGCAAGTCCAGCCTGGTGTTCGACACGCTGTATGCCGAGGGGCAGCGGCGCTACGTCGAGACCTTCAGCGCCTACGCGCGCCAGTTCCTCGACCGCATGGACCGCCCGGCGGTCGACGCGGTCGACGGTGTACCGCCGGCCATCGCCATCGACCAGACCAACCCGGTGCGCACCAGCCGGTCGACGGTCGGCACGATGACCGAGCTGAATGATCACCTCAAGCTGCTGTTCGCCCGCGCCGCCCGCCTGTTCGACGCCGACACCGCCCGGCCGGTGAGCGAGGACGACCCGGAGACCATGTACGCCGACCTGGCGACACGCAGCGCCGCGGCCGGCGACCCGCGCCTGGTGGTGACCTTTCCGGTCGAGCTGCCGGGCAACACCACGCCGGAGCAGATCGAGCAATGGCTCTCGGCCAGCGGCTTCACGCGGGTGCAGGCCGAGCGCGAGGTGGCCACCATCACCGGTCCGCGCAAGGTGCTGGACGTGGTGGCGGACCGCTTCCGCTTCAGCAGCGCCGAGAAGGTGCGAGTGGTCGAGGCGCTGGAGACGGCGTTCAAGCGCGGCAGCGGCCGGTGCAATGTCTACGCCATCGCCGGTGACGACGGTGGCGCCGACCAGGTGTGGAAATACAGCCAGGGCCTGCACTGCCCCGAGTCGGACCGGCGCTACAGCCACCCGCAGCCGGCGATGTTCAGCTTCAACTCGGCCTACGGCGCGTGCGAGACCTGTCGCGGCTTCGGTCGGGTCATCGGCGTGGACTTCGGCCTGGTCATCCCCGACCACCGCAAGACGCTGCGTGGCGGCGCCATCAAGCCGCTGCAGACCCCCGCCTGGAAGGAATGCCAGGACGACCTGCTCAAGTACGGCGGCGACGCCGGCATCCCGCGCGACACGCCCTGGAGCCAGCTCACCGAGGCGCAGCAGAGCTGGGTGATCGACGGCTCGCCGCACTGGAAAGGCGAGTGGCAGAAGCAGTGGTACGGCATCAAGCGCTTCTTCGAGTACCTCGAAAGCAAGGCCTACAAGATGCACATCCGCGTGCTCTTGTCCAAGTACCGCAGCTACACGCCCTGCACGGTGTGTGGCGGCGCGCGGCTCAAGACCGAATCGTTGCTGTGGCGGCTGGGGGTGAAGGAGCAGGCCGATCTGGCGCTGGCGCCGGCCAAACGCTTCATGCCGGTGGGCGTGAAGTGGTCGCGCGATCAGCTCGAAGCCCTGCCGGGACTCAGCCTGCACGACCTGATGCTCATGCCGATCGACCGCATGCGGCGCTTCTTCGATGGCATGGAACTGCCATCACAACTGCTCGACGACGCACTGGAGCTGCTGCTCGACGAGATCCGCACCCGCCTGAAATACCTCTGCGACGTCGGCCTGGGCTACCTCACGCTCGACCGCCAGAGCCGCACGCTGAGTGGCGGCGAGGTGCAGCGCATCAACCTGACGACGGCGCTGGGCACCTCGCTGGTCAACACGCTCTTCGTGCTGGACGAACCCAGCATCGGCCTGCATCCGCGCGACATGGGGCGCATCAACGAGGCCATGCTGCGGCTGCGTGATGCCGGCAACACGCTGGTGGTGGTGGAGCACGACCCGGCGGTGATGCTGGCGGCGGATCGCGTGATCGACATGGGCCCGGGCCCGGGCATCCAGGGCGGGCGCATCGTGTTCGACGGCACGCCCGATGAACTGCGCGGTGCCGAGACACTCACCGGCGCGTATCTGGGCGGGCGGCGCTCCATCGCCCTGGGCCTGTCGCGCCCGGTGAGCGACAGCACGCCGCGGCTCATCCTCGAAGGCGCGCGCGAGCACAACCTGCGCAACATCACGGTGGAGTTCCCGCTGCAGCGCCTGGTGTGCGTGACGGGGGTGAGCGGCTCGGGCAAGAGCACGCTGATGCAGGACGTGCTCTACCCCGCCCTGGCGCGCCACTTCGGCCAGGCGACCGAAACCCCCGGCGCCCACGACCGCCTGCTCGGCGCCGACTGGCTGGCCGACGCGGTGTTCGTCGACCAGAGCCCCATCGGCAAGACCGCGCGTTCCAACCCCGCGAGTTATGTAGGCGCCTTCGACAGCGTGCGCGAGCTGTTCGCCGAACTCACCACGGCGCGCCAGCGCGGCTACGGCGCCGGCATGTTCAGCTTCAACGCGGGCGACGGGCGTTGCCCGGCCTGCGGCGGCTCGGGCTTCGAGCATGTGGAGATGCAGTTCCTGAGCGACGTCTACCTGCGTTGCCCGGATTGCGACGGCCGGCGCTACCGCGACGAATTGCTGGAAATCAAGCTCGAACGCCTGGGCCGCGAACTGACGATTGCCGACGTGCTGGAACTCACCGTGGCCGAGGCACTGCGCCTGTTCGCCACCGACCGCGAGGTGGTGCGCGCCCTGCAGCCGCTGGCCGACGTGGGGCTGGACTACGTCAAGCTCGGCCAGCCCGTGCCCACGCTGAGCGGCGGCGAGGCGCAGCGCTTGAAGCTGGCAGGCTTCCTCGCCGAGGCGGCAAAGGCGAGCAGCGCGACGAAGCAGAAGCTGGCGAAGAAGTGCACGCTCTTCCTGTTCGACGAGCCGACCACCGGCCTGCACTTCGACGACATCGCCAAGCTGATGCGCGCCTTCCGCAAGCTGCTGGAGGCGGGCAACTCGCTGCTGGTGATCGAGCACAACCTCGACGTGGTGCGCGCCAGCGACTGGATCGTCGACCTCGGGCCCGAGGGCGGCGAGGCGGGTGGTGAACTGGTCGCCTCGGGCTCGCCGGCCGACCTGCGCGCCCACCCGAGCAGCCACACCGGCAAGGCCTTGCGCGACTACGAAGCATCACTGGGCGCCGCGCTGGTGGCCAACGAGGGCCTGCCGCTGCAGATGCTGGTGCGGGCTCGGCGCAAATCCCCCCCTGGCCCCCCCTTCGCCGAAGGGGGGGGAGGGATGGGCGCGATACAGATCGTGAATGCGCGCGAGCACAACCTGAAGGGCGTGAGCGTCAACATCCCGCGCGGGCAGTTCAGCGTCATCACGGGGGTGTCGGGCTCGGGCAAGAGCACGCTGGCCTTCGACATCCTGTTCAACGAAGGCCAGCGGCGCTACCTCGAAAGCCTCAACGCCTACGCCCGCAGCATCGTGCAGCCCGCGGGGCGACCCGAGGTGGACGCGGTCTACGGCATCCCGCCCACGGTGGCGATCGAGCAGCGCCTGTCGCGCGGCGGACGCAAGAGCACGGTGGCGACCACCACCGAGGTCTGGCACTTCCTGCGCCTGCTGTACGTGAAGCTGGGCACCTTGTATTGCCCCAAGTGCTCGGATTTCCATCTGCCGCAAGACGAGTGGGTGGCGGTGAAGCCGCAGACGCCGGAGTCCATCGCCGCCCAGCTGATGAAGGACTACCGCGGCCAGCACATCGGCCTGCTCGCGCCGCTGGTGGTGGCGCGCAAGGGCGTCTACACCGACCTGGCCAAGTGGGCCAAGGGCAAGGGCTACACTCATCTGCGCGTGGACGGCGAGTTCCTGCCCACCGACAAGTGGCCCAAGATCGACCGCTACAAGGAACACACGATCGAGCTGCCGGTGGCCGACCTGGTCATCGAACCCGAGCACGAGGCCGAGCTGCGCAAGCACCTGGCCGACGCGCTGGAGCACGGCAAGGGCGTACTGCACCTGCTGGCGCCCTTGAAGGGACTGAAGACCGCCATCGCCGCCGGCTCGCCCACCGGCCGCATCGGCAAGGCCAAGGTGTTCTCGACCCGGCGCGCCTGCCCGCAGTGCGGCACGAGTTACCCCGAGCTCGACCCGCGCATGTTCAGCTACAACAGCAAACACGGCTGGTGCGTGGACTGCGTCGGCACCGGCCTGACGCTGACGCGCGAGCAGCGCAAGGCGCTGGACGACACGCTGAAGGACGACGACAACACCGGGCGCGAGAAGACTTTCGCCGAGCCCGAAGTGGAGGATCTGGCCGAAGATCAGCCTTGCGAGACCTGCCATGGCGCGCGGCTCAACCCGGTGTCGCAGGCGGTGCGTTTCCGCGGTGAATCGGTCGCCGCACTGGCGGCGCTGTCGGTCAACGACGCGGCCAAGTGGGTCGCCAGGCAAAAGCTGGACGGGCGCGAATCGGCCATCGCGCGAGACGTGGTCAGCGAGATCCGGAGCCGGCTGAGCTTTCTGGACGACGTCGGCCTGGGCTACCTCACGCTCGACCGCGCCGCGCCGACGCTGAGCGGCGGCGAGGCCCAGCGCATCCGCCTGGCGGCCCAGCTCGGCAGCAATCTGCAGGGCGTGTGTTACGTGCTGGACGAGCCGACCATCGGCCTGCACGCGCGCGACAACCGCATCCTGCTCAACGCCCTGGCCAAGCTCGGTGCCAGCGGCAACACGCTGGTGGTGGTGGAACACGACGAGGACACCATCCGCCGCGCCGACCACATCATCGACATCGGCCCCGGCGCGGGCCGACGTGGTGGCCGTGTGGTGGCCGAAGGCACGGCGGCCGCGCTGCAGGCCCAGGGCGACTCGGTGACCGGGCGGCTGCTCAACTCGCCGCTCAAGCATCCGCTGAAGGCGCGCCGCGTCGTTGATGCGGACACCAACCAGCTCGTGGTGAAGGGTGCGAAACGCCACAACCTCGCCGGCTTCGACATCGCCGTGCCGCTGGAGCGGCTGGTAGCGGTGACCGGCGTGTCGGGCTCGGGCAAGAGCACGCTGGCGCGAGACGTGCTGCTGGACAACGTGAAGCTGGCCCTGGCTGCGGGCGAAGCCGCACGCAAGGCCAGGACCAAGGTTGCGCCGGCGTGGACGGGCTGCACCGGCATCGAGGGCTGGAGCCAGCTCGACCGGGTGCTCGAAGTGGACCAGACGCCCATCGGCAAGACGCCACGCTCCTGCCCGGCCACCTACATCGGCTTCTGGGATGCCATCCGCAAGCTCTTTGCCGAGACGCTGGAGGCCAAGGCGCGCGGCTACGCGCCCGGGCGCTTCAGCTTCAAC
>JBJOKY010000303.1:0-5726 GCA_046045865.1 Pseudomonadota bacterium
GCCACCGCCCCGGCCGCGCCACGTGGCGGCCCGACCCGTGCCGACCTGGCGCTGCCCGACGGCGTGCACCCGCGCCTGCGCGCCTGGGCGCTGGGACGGGTCGGTCAGGTGCAGGTGCGCGCCGTGCCCGCCGAGGCGGCCAGCGCGGCCAGCGCGGCCGCATCGACCACCTCGGCCGCGGGCCGACCGGCCGGCGCCGGCCGCAGCGGCGCCGGCCTGGCCGCCGACGGCTACGCCATGGCGCTGCTGGCCCACATCCGCCACGGCGGCTACGACTACACGCTCGCTCCCGGCCTGGCGCCACCGGGCGTGGACGCGCTGGACAACTTCTGGCTCGAGCGCAAGCAGGGCTTTTGCGAGCACTATGCGGTCGCCTTCGTCGTCGCGCTGCGTGCGCTGGGCGTGCCGGCGCGCGTGGTGACGGGCTACCAGGGCGGCCACGTCAACCCGGTCGACGGCGTGTTCGAGGTGCGCCAGAGCGACGCCCACGCCTGGGCCGAATACTGGCGCGAGGGCGCCTGGATCCGTGTCGATCCGACCGCGGCCGTGGCGCCCGAGCGTGTGCGCCAGACCCTGCGCCTGCGCCCGCCGCCCGGCCTGGTGGCAGGCACGCTGGGGCGCTTCGACCCCGGCGTGGCGGCGCAGATCGCGCGGCTGCGCCAGCTCTGGAGCGCCGCCGACCACCGCTGGAACCAGTGGGTGCTGGACCACGACCGCCAGCGCCAGCTCGACCTGCTGCGCCGCCTGGGCTGGGCCGAGGTCGACACCCTGGGCCTGGCGCGTGTGCTGCTGGTCGGGCTGGCCGGCCTGGGCCTGGCCGGCGCGCTGTGGGCGGGCTGGGACGGCCGGCGCAGCGTCGTGACCCGCCCGCGCCGCGATGCCTGGCTGCAGCTGTGGCTGCAGTGCCAGGCCGAACTGCGCCGCAGCGGCCTGGCGCTGCCGGCCCACGCCACGCCGGCCGCGGCGGCACGCCAGGCGCACGAGCGCTGGGGCGACGCAGCCGCCGGGCTGGCCGACGCACTGCAGGCGCTGGAGCACTGGCGCTATGCACCAGCAGCGGCCGGGCAGGATTCGGCGCACGGCGCTGCAGCACTGCGCCCGTTGCAGCGCCGCCTGCGTGACGCGCTGGCCGACCTGCACCTGGGCGACCTGCACCTGGCCACCCCGCATGTGGCCGGTCCGCATGTGGCCGGTCCGCATCCGGGCAGGCAGCCGCCGGGCCAGGTGCAGCCCGCCGGCTCGACGCCGCCCCCCCGTGTGCACGCCCTGCGCCGCGCCTTCGACCGGCTGCGCTGCCGGTTCTATGTCCGCACCGGTGTGCGGCTGGGCTGGTGAGCCCGCGTCAGGGCGCGGCGCCGAGGTTGAGCGTCCAGTAGCTGGTGTAGCGCGCGCCGGTGGCGGCGCTGCAGGCCAGGCCGACCTCGCGCACCTGCGGGTGCATCAGGTTGGCGCAGTGGCCGTCGCTGGCCATCCAGCCGGCCAGCACGGCATCCAGACTGGACTGGCCGGCGGCGATGTTCTCGGCCACCAGGCGGTAGGCGTAGTCGACCGCGGCAACACGCTCGCTCAAGGTCTGCCCAGCCGGGCCGGTGTGCGAGAAGTAGTTGCGCTGCGCCATGTCGGCGGCGTGGCCGGACGCTGCGGCATGCAGCCGCGTGTTCCACGCCACCGCGGCGGCCGGCGCGTAGCTGCCACGTGCGCCGCAGCTCGCGCCGCGTGCCCGCAGGGCGTTGATGCGGCGCAGGATCTCGTCGACATGCTCGTCCAGGCCGCAGTCGGCCAGCGGCGGCTGGCTGCTGCCGGCAGCAGGCGTGGTGCCGGAGGCCGCACCACTGCCGCTGCCACCGGCGCCGGTGGTGGACACCGTGGCGCCTGCCGTGCCGAAGACCGGCGCGGCGTTGGCACTGCCCGCGCCGGGCACCGCCACCGCGCCGCCGGTGCCGGTGCCGGTACCGGCCGGGCCTGCACTGCCATCGCTGCGGGCCGCGGCGGTGCTGCCGGCCGGCGTGCCCGCCGTGGGACCGGTAGCCGTGGCGGCAGCGCTGCCCGCCGTGCCGGTCGTCGTGCCGACCGTGGTGGTGGCGGTGGTTGTGGTGGTACCGGTCGCCGTTGTGCCGGCCGTGCCACCCTGCCCACCCGCTGCGTCGGACCCGCCGCCGCAGCCGCTGAGCAGCAGCAGCATCAGGGCCAGGCCGGCCAGCATGGCCGGTGTGGCGACAGAATGGGCCGCGCAGCCCCGGCCATGCGGGCCGTCTGCGGGCAGGCCGGCGTCACCACCGGGGTCGTTGCGCGTGGCGGCGGGCCGGCCTGTCGCGGCATGGATGCGCCGGGGCTGTGAGTGGGCAAGGCGGTTCATGATGGGGGCGGCCGGGGCTGGCCGGGGCAGAGGTGGGTGGGACGCGGCACGCGCGTTTTTTTCAGTATGTGTAACGACGCCTCTGCCGCTCATCCCCTGATCAAGGGCGTGGCGCCCCCTGGAACAGACCCCCGTGCGCTAGTGCCCGCCCGATTGCAAGCAGGCGTTGCAAACGCAGGTGAAGGTTGCCGGCGCGTGCATCGCCGCCACAGTGGTATCGGCCCCGCTGCGATAGTGCGGCCCGTTGCGTCCGACCCGTACATGCATCAGGAGACCCGCGCCATGTCCACCCCCATCCCATCTGCCACCGCCACGCCGCCCGCCCTGCTGGCGCTGTGCGACGAGCTGCAGCGGGCCCGGGCCGAGGCCCGCCAGATCGACCCGCCGAGCCGGCGCACCGGCGGCCTCACGCTGGACGACGCCTACCGCGTCGCCGCCGAACTGCGCGCGCGCCGCCTCGCCGCGGGCGAGCAGCCGCGCGGGCGCAAGATCGGCTTCACCAACCGCCAGATCTGGGAGGAATACCAGGTCTGGGCGCCGATCTGGGGCACCGTCTACGACAGCAGCCTGCACCTGTTCGACGACCGGCCCGCGCCCGCCACCGACGCCGTGCCGCGCCGCGAACCGCTGCTGGACACCGCCATCGACCCGACCGACCCGCCCGGTGACGAGGCTGACGACACGCTGCCGGAGCTGGCCGCCGCGGCCACCCACGACACGCTGGACGAGCAGCTGCACGCCGGGGTGGACATCGCGACCTCGCGCGCCGGGCTGGCCGGGCTGTGCGAGCCGCGCATCGAACCCGAGATCGTCTTCGGCCTGGGCCGTGCGCCCGCCGCGGGCATGACGCCGGCCGAGCTGCTGGCCTGCGTCGACTGGCTGGCACCAGGCTTCGAGCTGGTGCATTCGCTCTATCCGGGCTGGCGCTTCGCCGCGCCCGACACCGTGGCCGCCTACGGCCTGCACGGCGCGCTGCACGTGGGCCCGCGCGTGAGCCTGCCGCCCGGCAGCGTCCACCGCGGGCGCTGGCAGCACGCGCTGGAGAACTTCGGCATCGAGCTGCGCTGCAACGGCGAGGTGATGGACCGCGGCCACGCCAGCCATGTGCTGGAAGGCCCGCTGCATGCGCTGCGCCACCTGGTCGAGCTGCTGGCCATCCAGCCCGGCCAGCCGGCGCTGGCAGCCGGCGAGGTCGTCACCACCGGCACGCTCACGCGCGCCTTGCCGGTGCACCCGGGTCAGCGCTGGTCGCTGCGCCTGCGCGGCATCGCGCTGGCCGGCTACAGCCTGGGCCTGGCCTGAGCGCCGCGCGCCAGCCCGCCGGTCAGCGTGCCTGGGGTGCGCACACGCGCCGCTGCACCCAGCGCGCCAGCATGGCACGCTCGTAGGCCACCGGGCCGTCGGCGGCGGGCCGTGCGCCCGACAGATAGGCCATGTCGCTGACCACCTCGTGCTGCCCGGGCCCGGCGGTGCCGTCGGACTGGCTGGCGATGTGGTAGTTCAGCTCGATGCGCGGCCAGTCGCGTTCGCGCAGCACACGCACGCCGGGCACGAAGCGGCGGTGCCACCACTCGTAGTCGCCCGCCAGGTCGACATCGAGCACCTGCACGCTCAGCGTCTGGCCCTCGCCCAGGCAGGCCAGGGCCGAGGTCTCGATCTGCGCCCTCAGGGCCTGCAGCACCTCGGGGTCGCCGGCGTGGCCCAGGCTGTCGGAGGCATCGCTGTAACGCTCGGGCTGGATGAAATCCACCGTCACGCGCGCGGCCGCCGCCGCCGCGGCGCTGGCCGCGCCCAGCAGGCAGACCGCGGCCAGGCACAGGCCCAGGCGCCACAGCGGGCCGTGGCGGCGGGTCGATACGGCAGCAGCAGCCACCGGCGGGCACAGGGGCAGGAGGTTCGACATGGCCATCTCCGCAAGAGTCGGACTGGGAACAGGATAGGACGCCCGCCGCGCGAGCGGGTTCGTCTCAGGGTCGGCGTCAGGGTCAAGCCGAAGGGGGGGCGACCTCAGGCCAGACGCAGCGGCAGGCTGCGCAGGCGCTGGCCGGTCAGGGCGAACAACGCGTTGGCCAGCGCGGGCGCCAGCGGCGGCACGGCCGACTCGCCCACGCCTTCGGGGTGGGCGCTGCTGGCGATCAGCTCGCTCTCGATCACCGGGCATTCGACCAGGCGCAGCACCGGGTAGTCGTGGAAATTGCCCTGCTGCACCTGGCCCTCGGCCCAGCTGATCTCGCCGTGCAGGGCCGCGCCCAGGCCGAACACGATGCTGCCCTCGATCTGCTGGCGCACGATGGCCGGGTTGACCACGGCGCCGCAGTCCATCACGCACACGACGCGGTGCACACGGATGCGCCGGCCGGCCAGGCTTGCCGCGCCCGCAACCGCAGCCGTGCCTGCCGACACGGCCACACCCGCCACTGCGCCGGCCGGCACGCCTGCTGCCGCCGTGCCCTCGGCCGGCGCAAGCGAGAGCTCGACCACCTGCGCCACGACGCTGCCGAAGCTGCGGTGCAGCGCCAGACCGCGCGCCTGCGGTGCACCGTCCGGCGCGGGTGCCAGCGGCTGGCCCCAGCCGGCCAGCTGGGCGCAGCGGCGCAGCACGGCCAGTTCGCGCGGGTGATGCACCAGCAGCGCCTCGCGCCAGGCCAGCGGGTCGGCGCCTGCGGCGTGCGCCACCTCGTCGACGAAGCTTTCCTGGAAGCAGGCCTGGTGCGAATGCCCGACCGAACGCCAGAAGCCCACCGGCACCGGCAGCTCGACCACCACGTGGGCGGCGCGCGCGGCCGGGAATTCGTAGGCCTGATCGAAGCTGCCCTCGGCGGTGGTCTTGTCCGGCCCGGCCGCCGGCAGGCCCCAGTGGCGCGCCAGCACCTGGTGCACGACGGACTGGCCCGCGCTCACCGAGCGCCAGGCGACCAGCCGGCCCTGCGCATCCAGCCCGGCCTCGTAGCGCGCCGAGGTGGCGGGGCGGTAGAAGTCGTGGCGCATGTCCTGCTCGCGCGACCAGACGGTCTGCACCGGCCGGCCCGGCAGGGCGCGCGCGATCTCGGCGGCCTGGGCGACGAAGTCGACCTCCAGCCGCCGGCCGAAGCCCCCGCCGATGAGCTGGCCGTGCAGCCGCACCTGGCCGGGCTGCAGCCCGAGCACCCGGGCGGCGGCGGCGCGCGCCAGGTCGGGCACCTGGGTGCCGACCCAGACCTCGGCGCCACTCGGCGCGCCGCCGGCGGGGTCGACATCGACGCGCACGGTGCAGTTCATCGGCTCCAGCGTCGCGTGTGCCAGGTAGGGCGCGTCGTAGCGCGCCTGGATGCGCCGGGCCGCCCCGGCCATGGCGCCGCGGGCGTCGCCCACGCTCTGGAAGGCGAAGCCG
>JBJOKY010000054.1:0-16549 GCA_046045865.1 Pseudomonadota bacterium
GCGGCGGCCGGGCGTCAGTCGTCGCCCTCGGCGCGTGCCGCGCCGCCGCCTTGCTGCAATCCGCCCATCGCCGCCTGCCAGGTGCGCTGCGGAATGTGGCTGGTGAGGCGGTGCAGGGCGCAGTCGAGCAGCGACGGGTGCAGTTCGTGGCCTACGCCGTCGGCGATGTCCAGCGTGGCGTCACCATGCAGGCGGCCCAGGTGCTCGAGTGCCGCTCGCGCCAGCGCCACCGGCATGACCGGGTCGGCACTGCCGTGCAGCAGGTGGATGGTGGTGAGCGCCGGGGCCTGCCCGGGCAGGCGGGCGTAGCGGCCCGAGAACGCGACCACGCGGCCAGCCAGGCCGTCCTCGGCGGCCACGGCCTCCAGCGCCATGATGCTGCCCTGCGAGAAACCCACCAGCGCCGTGGCGGCCGGGCCCACGCCGGTGCGGTGCTGCGCGGCCTTGATCCATGCCAGCAGGCGCGGCAGCGCGGCGGCGACGCGGTCGACGCGGTTGTCCTCGGTCACGCCGCGCACCGAGAACCACTGGCGCCCGGCTGGCGCCATGTCGAAGGCGTCGAAACCCGCCGGCGCCAGCACGGCCGCCTGCGTGAATTGATGGCGCAGGGCGCGCGCCAGCGGCACCAGGCCGGCCGGGTCGGCGCCCACGCCGTGCAGCAGGATGAGCAGTTGCTCGGGGCGGCCGCTGGCTGGCAGCCATTCAAGGTCGGTGGTCATGGTGAGGGCTCGTGGGCGGGGGGTGGCAGGGTTGAGGCACCGGGCCTGGTGCCGATGCGGCCGGTCCGGGCGGGCCGCAGCAAAGGTCGGCGATGGTAGGTGGCGGCGCTGCCGGGCATGCGCGCGTGGAGGTGAACACCACGTTCAGCCGGGCTGCACGCGGCCCGGCACTACAATGCACCGCGTTGCGTCTGTAGCTCAATGGATAGAGTACTGCCCTCCGAAGGCAGGGGTTGCTGGTTCGATCCCAGCCAGACGCGCCAGGATTGCATCCCCGAGGGGCCCGTGTTCACGCGCGGGCCCCTTGTCACATCTGCGCGCCATGCCGTCGACCCGCTGCGAACCGATCCCAGACCCGGTCCCCGCCACGATGCCGGACGCTGCCATGCATGGCTACTACGCGGCGCGTGCGCCCGAGTACGACGCCGTCTACCGCAAGCCCGAACGCCAGGCCGACCTGCGCCTGATCGAGTCCTGGCTGCCGGCCCTGCTGGCAGGTTGCACGGTGCTGGAGATCGCCTGCGGCACAGGCTACTGGACGCAGTTCCTGGCGCCTGTGGCGCGCCGCGTGGTGGCGCTGGATGCCGCGCCCGAGACCCTGGCGATCGCGCGCACGCGCGTGCCGGCCGACCGGGTCGAGCTGATCACCGGTGACGCCTATGCCCTGCCCGCGCGGCTCGGGTCCTTCGACGCGGTGTTCGCGGGCTTCTGGTTCTCGCACGTGCCCAGGGCACGCCGGGTCGAGTTCCTGGCTGGCGTGGCGCGCGCCGCCGCGCCCGGCGCCCGCGTGGTGCTGCTCGACAACCGCTTCGTGCCCGGCAGCAGCACGCCGCTGAGCGAGCGTGACGCCGCCGGCGACACCTGGCAGCTGCGCACGCTGCAGGACGGCTCCAGCCACCACGTGCTGAAGAACTTCCCCACCGAGGCCGAGCTGCAGCAGGCCGTGGCCAGCGTGGGCGGCAGCGGCCGCTGGCACGAGTGGGCGCACTACTGGGCCTTCGAGTACGAGACCCTGCCACACGCCTGAGGCGTGGCGCAGCTGGCGTTGCACGGCAAGGCGCGGGCGGGATCCTGCCCTTGTGCGGTGCGGGTGGCGGTGCTGGAATCGCTCCCGGCCCTTCAGCCACACTACCCACGAGGAGCAGAGCCATGGCCAGCAGCCAACACGGGAAATTCGTCTGGTACGAACTGATGACCTCGGACAGCGCTGCGGCGCAGTCCTTCTATGCCGGAGTGCTCGGCTGGCAGATGCGCGACGCCGGCATGCCGGGCATGCGCTACACGCTGTGCGCGGTGGGTGAGCGCACCCTGGGCGGCATCATGGACCTGCCGCCTGCACTCGCAGCCGACGGCACACCGCCGTGCTGGTCGGGCTATGTCGCGGTCGACGACGTGGACGCAAGCGCGGGCCGGGTGCGCCAGGCCGGTGGCGCCGTGCACCGCGAGCCCGAGGACATCCCCGGCGTCGGCCGCTTCGCCGTGGTGGCCGATCCGCAGGGCGCCGTGCTGATGCTGTTCAAGGACAGCAGTGGCGAGGCCATGCCGGCCGTCGTGCCCGGCACGCCCGGCCACGTCGGCTGGCACGAGCTGTACGCCGACGACTGGCCGGCGGCGCTGGCCTTCTACGCCGACCTGTTCGGCTGGAGCCGGGGAACGGCGGTGGACATGGGCCCCATGGGCACCTACCAGCTGTTTGCCTGCGGCGCCGGCGGTGCCGAAGTGGGCGGCATGATGAACCGGCCCGCCGGCGTGCCGGGGCCGTGCTGGCTGTACTACTTCAACGTCGCGGCGGTGGATGCCGCGGTGGCGCGTGTGACCGGCCTGGGCGGGCAGGTGCTGAACGGCCCCATGCAGGTGCCTGGCGGCAGCTGGATCGTGCAGTGCGCCGATCCGCAGGGCGCAGCGTTCGCCCTGGTCGGTCCGACGCGCTGAGACTCGGCCGCCGGCCGCACAGGCGTGCCCGTCGGCCGGGTCATCCCTAGATTTGTTCAATAGTGCACGTTCCGGCGCGCCATTTGTGCATGCCCTGTGCCGGCTCCTCGCCTGGACACTGAGGTTACCGCCTGCTGGTCATCCCCTTGCAGGCGAAGGTCGAACCGCAGCTCATCACACCACGCGAGGATCCATCATGTTCAGCTACCCCGACAGCACCGGCGTCACCAGCGTCCAGACCCTGACGCGCAGCGCGACGCTCGGGCACGCACCGGCATCGCGTCCCATCCTGTGGCCGGCGTCCGAGTCGGCCCTGCTGGGCCTGATGCGCCGCGTGCTCGACGAGCTCGACTACGGTGTGATCATGGTCGACGTGCAGGGCGAGGTCTGCCTCGTCAACCGCACCGCGCGCAGCGACCATGCGCGCGCCGGTCTGCACAACGTGGTCGTGGGCGAGCGCCTGGTCGCCGGCACGACGGTGGAGACCGCCGAGCTGATGGCCGCCATCCGCGACGCGGTGCAGCTCTCGCGCCGCAGCCTGGTGCGCCTGGGCACGGGCATGCGCCAGTGCATCGCCGTGGTGCCGCTGGGTGAGGAACAGCCCGACGGCGGCGGCCAGGCCCTGCTGCTGTTCGGCCGAGACCGCGTGTGCGCGCCCATCAGCATCGCCTTCTTCGCACGCACCTTCGGCCTCACGCCGACCGAGTCGCAGGTGCTCGAGGCCCTGTGCCAGGGCGAGCCGCCGGCCGAGATCGCCGAGCGCAACGGCGTGGCGGTGTCGACCGTGCGCACGCAGCTGACGGCCATCCGCCAGAAGACGCAGACCGGCAGCCTGCGCGAGCTGGTGCGCCAGGTCTCGACGCTGCCACCCATCGTCTGCCTCTCGTTCGGCGATGCCAGGCACTGATCGGTGCGGCCATGACCGGCGCCATTGCCGACCATGCCGCGCCCGGCACCGCCTCTGCGCGGCGCCGTGGCCAGCCCGTGATGACCACATTGCCGCAGGGGCCGGCCTGGCCTAAGCTGCTGCGCATGCCATCGCCTCGGAAGACCGCCTCGCCCCCCGTCAATCTGGACGTGCTGCCGCTGTCACCCGCGCTGCGTGCGCTGGTGGAGCGTGTCGAGCCCCGCCATTACCCCAAGAACACGCTGCTGATCCAGGAAGGCGACTACGGCGACACCATCTACGTGGTGCTGGGCGGGCGGGTCAAGGCCTATTCGGCGGGCGAGAACGACCGCGAGGTCATCTACGGCGAGTACGGCCCGGGCGACTACGTCGGCGAGATGAGCCTGGACGGCGGGCCGCGTTCGGCCAACGTCATCACCATGGCGTCGACCACCTGCGCGGTGGTCACGCGCCAGACCCTGCTGGCCCACGTGGCGCAATACCCCGAATTCGCGATCGAGTTGCTGGCACGCGTGATCCGGCGCGCCCGCACGACCACCTTTGCGGTGCGCCAGCTGGCGCTGACCGACGTCTACGGCCGTCTCAAGGCCTTGCTGGAAGAACTGGCGGAGCGCGACGAGGCCGGTCGCCTGCTGATCCGCCAGCACCTGACGGTGGCTGCGCTGGCCAACCGCCTGGGGTGTTCGAAGGGCATGATCTCGCGCCTCAAGAAGGATCTGGTGGACGGCGGCTACATCGCGCTGCACCCGACCGGCATGATCGAGCTGCTCAAGCCGCTGCCCAGGAAGTGGTGAGCAGGGCCGTGCGGCTGGCCCAGCCCGGCATAGGTCAGGGATCGAGCAGGCCGTAGACGCGTTCGGGCAGGATGCGGCCCCAGGCCGAGCGGTCGGCCAGCGCGCCTTCGATGGCGAACTCCGGCTGGGCCGTGTCGCGCTGGGTGGTGGCCACGCTGGGTTTGCCCTGGCGCGTGCTGATGGCGGCCACCAGCGGCGCGGCGCCGGTGCTGCCGCGGCGCATAACCACGGCCACCTCGCCGCTGCGCAGCTTGACCAGGTCACCCGGCGGGTAGATGCCCAGGGGCTTGATGAGGGCCGTGGCGACCGGGCCGCCGGCTTCCTCCTCGTACAGCTGGCGCGCGGCGACCTTGGGCACCAGCGGCGCGCGCTGGGCACGCGGGCTGATCTTGGCCATGTAGACGTCGGCGGCACGCAGCACCGCGGCCTGCGGGCCGATTTCGCTCAGACCGCGCGGGTAGCCGCCGCTGCCGCGGCGTTCGTGGTGGTCCATCACGGTGTCGAGCCAGTCGCCATCGCTGACGCCGGCGGCGCGCAGCAGCTCGACCGAACGCAGCGGGTGGCTGCGGATCTGGTCCATCTGCCGGGTCGTGGGCGGCGTGGCCTGTTCGGCCAGCACGGACTGCAGCTCGCCGATGGAGACGTTCATGGTCAACGCGGCGCGCACGATGCACTGCAGCTTGTCCGCATCCCAGCCCAGTTGCCTGCCGACCAGCACCGCCACCGTGGCCGAGTGCAACCCGTGCGTGAGAGCGTACAGCGCGAAGCGCCGGTCGTCCTGCCGCACGGCCATGAACAGGGCCACGTCGACATCGCGTTCGATGAGCTGCAGCTGCTCGGCGCCGAACTGCGCCAGCTCGGCAGCCACCTGCTCGTGCTTGAGCACCCGGCGCAGCAGCGCGTCGAGCTGCCAGACGCGCTGCTCCCAGCGATCGAACAGGGTCTGGCGACGGTAGGCCGACGGCACACGCGGCCCCTTGGCCTGGGCCAGTTCGCGGCGCACCAGCTGCGCCTGGTCACGCTCGACCCAGGCACCGCGTTCCAGCAGCATGTGCAGCTGGTGCGTGTCGAGCAGTACCTGGCCCTGGCCCAGCAACATGCGGCCGTTGCTGTCCAGCACCCGGAACGGCAGGGGTTCGCCGACCCTGACCAGGTCTCCGACCTGGTTGAGGGGCAGCCGGTCTTCATGCGTCGACATGTGTCACCCGATTCCGATGCGCAGGGAGGGGCGTGCGCCGGGGCGTCGCCATGTGCGCTTCATTATGAGTGTCGTGGCGACGGGCTCGGGCCGGGCATGATCAGCGCACGGGTTTCATCACCCCGTCCACGTAGAACCAGTGGCCATCCTCGTTCACGAAGCGGCTGGTCTCGTGCAGGCGGTAAGCCCGCCCGGCCTGCTTGGACCGTGCGACGAACTCGACGAAGGCCTCCGACGGCCCGGCGGACCAGGCCCGGCGTACCTCCAGCCCCAGCCAGTGCAGGCCGGGTTCGGCCACGTCGAGCGTCGCCGGCCGGGTGCTGGCGTGCCAGGTGGCGAGCAGGTAGTCGTCCAGGCCCAGCACGAAGGCGCTGTAGCGCGAGCGCATGAGCGCCTCGGCATCCGGCGCAGCCAGGCCGGGCTTCATGGCGTGCCAGCGCTGGCAGCAGGCGGCGTAGGGGGCGGGGCGTCCGCACGGGCAGGTCGGGTTGGTGCTCACGGGTAATCCTGGTGCGGCGCTCAGGCCGGCGTGTGCGTCGTCCGCTTCAGCCTGGCCTTCAGCGCCTTGCGGCCCTGGCT
Source organism: Pseudomonadota bacterium (assembly GCA_046045865.1). GTDB lineage: Bacteria > Pseudomonadota > Gammaproteobacteria > Burkholderiales > Burkholderiaceae_C > Sphaerotilus. Next base: position 6,130 of record JBJOKY010000054.1, read on the forward strand.
GTTGGTGGCGTGCCAGCATGACGCCGATGGAGGGGACGACATGATCCGGCGCCACACGCCGGGCGAGATCTCCTGGCTGGCCGCAGACGCCTGTTCCAGCCCCTTGCGCGCGGCGCTGCCAGCCAGGGCCGGTTCGGCGGAGGAATTGAACAGCGATTGAACAGCGTCGGCACGTTGCGGCGTTGCTGCAGGTTGATGTTGGTGGCACTGGTCACGGATGAGTCGGGCAACTCGTATCGAAGTGTGGCAGCTGCTTGCCCCTGCAGTAAAGACTATTTACGATGGTCACGACTGCTCGAGCCGCAGTGCACCGCAGGCCCGGATTCCGCAAGGAGCCGGGCCTCTCGATTTTTCCGCCTGCCGCCGCGGCCGGCCGGAGCGCCACCATGACCAAGAAGTCCATCACCCTGCGCATCGCGGCACTCAAGCCGCGCAATCCCTTTGCCAGCCTGGCCCGCCGCCGTGCGGCCGGTGCCCACCAGGTCGACAAGCGCTCCCGCAATGACCCGCAGAAGGACTTGCTGCAGCGCCTGCGCGAAGCCGGTCTGTAAGCCGGTCTGCAAGCCGGCCAGCAAGGGGGCAACGCGGCCCGGGCGGCTAGACTGGTCACGCACGTTGCGGCGCCCCCGGCGCGGGCCGTGCCCAGACCGTGACCGACGAGGCCCGCCCCGACATGCGAGACGACATCCCCACCCTGCGACGCATCCTGCGCGAATGCCGCATCGTCGCCGTGGTCGGCCTGTCGGCCGAATGGCACCGGCCGAGCTACTTCGCGGCCAAGTACATGCAGCAGCACGGCTACCGCGTCGTGCCGGTCAACCCGCGCTACGCGCGCGACGGTGGTGCGGTGCTGGGCGAGCCCTGCTATGCCAGCCTCGCCGACATCCCCTTCAAGATCGACATGGTCGACGTGTTCCGCAAGGCCGAGGACGTCGGCCCCATTGCCGAGCAGGCCATCGCCATCGGCGCGCGCTGCCTGTGGCAGCAGCTTGGCGTGATCAACCAGCCCGCGGCCGACCTTGCCGAGGCCGCCGGGCTGGACGTGGTGACGGACCGCTGCGTCAAGATCGAGCACGCGCGCCTGTTCGGCGGCCTGCACTGGGCGGGCGTCAACACCCGCGTCATCTCGGCACGCCGGCCGGTCTGAACCAACGCCCATCACGCGCCATGGCCGACCACGTCTTCCAGCCCGAGACCCTGGCCATCCACGCCGGGCAGATTCCTGATGCGGCCACCGGCGCGCGTGCCCTGCCGATCTACCAGACCACCAGCTTCGTGTTCGACAGCGCCGACCACGCGGCCAGCCTGTTCAACCTGCAGACCTTCGGCAACGTCTACTCGCGCCTGTCCAACCCCACGGTGGCGGCGCTGGAGGAACGGGTCGCCGCGCTGGAAGGTGGCCGTGCCGCCATCGCCTCATCGAGCGGCATGGCCGCCGAGGCCATGGCGCTTTTGACCCTGCTGCAGGCCGGCGACCATGTGGTGGCGGCCGGCGCCCTGTACGGCGGCACGGTCAGCATGCTGGCGGTGAACCTGAAGAAGTTCGGCATCGAGACGACGTTTGTCGACGCCACCTCGCCGGCCGCCTTTGCCGCGGCGATGAAGCCCAACACCCGCGCCGTGTTCGCGGAAAGCCTGGGCAACCCCAGCCTGCAGGTGCTGGACATCCAGGCCGTGGCCGACGTGGCGCACGAGCACGGCGTGCCGCTCATCGTCGACAACACGGTGCCCTCGCCTTTTCTCTGCAACCCGCTGAAGTTCGGCGCCGACATCGTCGTGCACTCGGCCACCAAGTACCTGGCCGGCCACGGCACCACGCTGGGCGGTGTCATCGTCGAAAGCGGCAAGCCGGCCGGCAACTTCCACTGGGCCAACGGCAAGTTCCCGGGCATGACCGAGCCCTCGCCGGGCTACCACGGCGTGAAGTTCCACGAGACCTTCGGCGATTTCGCCTACACCATGCGCGCCCGCATGGAGACGCTGCGCGTCTACGGCGCGGCCCTGTCGCCCATGAGCGCCTGGCAGATCCTGCAGGGCGTCGAGACCCTGCACGTGCGCATGGAGCGCCACTGCAGCAATGCGCTGAAGGTGGCCGAGTTCCTCAAGCGCCATCCGCAGGTGAGCTGGGTGAGCTACCCCGGCCTGCCCGAACACCCGCAACACGAGCTGGTGAGCAGGCAGATGCGCCACATCGACGGCCGCCCGGGCGGCTCCGGCCTGCTCGCCTTCGGCGTCAAGGGCGGACTGGACGCGGGCGTGCGCTTCATCGAGGCCGCGCAGTTCATGAGCCACCTGGCCAACATCGGCGACACCCGCACGCTGATCATCCATCCGGCCTCGACCACCCACCGTCAGCTGGATGAAGCCCAGCAGCTCGCCGCCGGTGTGCCGCCGGACATGGTGCGCATGTCGGTGGGCATCGAGCACATCGACGACATCCTGTGGGACATCGACCAGGCGCTGGCCGCCGCCGCCGCGCGCGGCTGAAGCTCAGCCGCCGGCCGGCCTGACCCGCGCGGCATTCGCGCGCGCCAGCACGCCGGCCAGCGCCGCCGAGCCCACGCGCGAGATCGCCGGGTCGGCCCGGCTGGTCAGGGCGATGGGCACGCGTGCACCCAGCACCACGCCACAGCTGGCTGCCCCGGCCAGGTATTCGAGCTGCTTGGCCAGCATGTTGCCGCTCTCCAGGTCGGGCACGAACAGGATGTCGGCCTGCCCCGCCACCGGCGAGACGATGCCCTTGATGCGCGCCGCCTCGGCCGAGATGGCGTTGTCGAAGGCCAGCGGGCCGTCCAGCACCGCGCCGGCGATCTGGCCGCGGTCGGCCATCTTGCACAGCGCCGCGGCGTCGAGCGTGGAGGCCAGCTTGTCGGTCACCGTCTCGACGGCCGAGAGCAGCGCCACCTTGGGCGCGGCTATGCCCAGGGCGTGGGCCAGATCCACGGCGTTCCTGATGATGTCGGCCTTCTCCTGCAGGTTGGGCGCGATGTTGATGGCCGCGTCGGTGACGAGCAGCGGCTTGGCGTTGGCCGGCACCTCGAAGCGGAAGACGTGCGACATGCGCCGCCCGGTGCGCAGTTCGGCGCGCTTGAGCACGGCGCCCATCAGCTCGTCGGTGTGCAGGCTGCCCTTCATGAGCATGGCGACCTCGCCGCGCGCCGCCAGCTCGGCCGACACCGTCGCCGAGGCATGGCTGTGCTGGGCGTCGATGAGCGGGATGCCGGCCAGCGACAGGCCGAGCTGTTCGGCCAGGGCCTGCAAACGCGCGATCGGGCCGACCAGGGTGGGCGCGATCAGGCCGCGCGCGGCCGAGTCGAGCGCGCCGCGCAGCGAGCCCTCGTCGCAGGGGTGGACCACCGCGCAGGGCACCGGCGGGTTGCCGCCCAGGCTCTGGATCCAGCTGTCCAGGCGCGCCTCGGGGTCGAACAGGTGCAGCGTCGGCATGGTCGGGCGCGGGCGGATGACCTTCTGCGTCGGCGCCTTCACCAGGGCCTGGCCGCTCACGACCTGCTCGCCGTGCTGGTTGGCCACGCTGCAGTCCAGCCGCACCTCATGGCCGGCGTCGGTCTTGCCGACCACGGTGACGCGCACGGTGAGCGTGTCGCCCACCCGCACCGGGCGGTGGAAGCGCAGGCCCTGCTCCAGGTAGACCGTGCCGGCGCCCGGAAAGTCGTTGCCCAGCAGGCTGGAGATGAGGGCGCCGGCCCACATGCCGTGCGCCACCACGCCGTGGAAGCGCGAGGCCTCGGCGTAGGCCTCGTCCACGTGCGAGGGGTTGAAGTCGCCCGAGACGAGAGCGAAGGCGTTGATGTCGTCCTTGGTGACGCTGCGCTTGAGCTGGGCCTGCTGGCCGATCTTCAGCTCGTCATAGGTGACATTGGCGATCAGTTCGGAACTGGCGGCGGGATGGTTCATGGGCGGATGCTTCCTGCGTCGGGTGCCCGGGCCGGCGCTGCGGCCCGTGATGGAAACATCATGCCCGGGCGATCCGGGCGGCGTCCATCGAATGCACGGGTTTTCCCGGGGTGACCCGCCATGCATTGATGAATATCAAGCGCCAACCGGCGCTGCGTCCGGGTTCAGCCGGGCGCGAACTCGGCCAGGCGCAGCCGGGCGGCGCCGCTCTCGATGTACTCGACGATGCCGGTGTCGACCGCCTTGCGCCAGTAGTCGATCGCGCGCTGGCGCGTGCCTTCGGCCAGGTGGCGCTCGGCGATGTAGTAATAGGCCTCGCACAGGTGCTCCTGCGGGCTGGACGAGGTGCGCGCCGCCTCCAGCAGCTCCTCGGCGCCCAGGCTGCCCAGGGCGTAGTCGACCAGCGGGCGCGGCCAGTCGCTGCCCAGGCCGGCCGCGGGGTAGCGCTGCGCCAGCGCGGCGGTGTCCTGGCCGGCCTGGCGGGTGGCCAGGGCCAGCCACAGCACGGTGTAGGCGCGCCGCGGGCTGCCGGTGTCGTCGGCCAGGCGGGTGAATTCGGCCTGCGCGTCCGGCCAGCGGTTTTGCAGGTAGCTCACCAGGGCGCGCGTATTGCGGGCCTGGTGGTCGGTGGCGTTGCCGGCCAGCACCTGGTCGGCCAGGCCCAGCGCGCGGTCGAACTCGCGCAGCTGCATGGCGTTCACGGCGGCCGCGTTGCGTCCGCCCGGCACGTCGGCGCGCAACGCCAGCGCCTGCTCGAAGTCGGCCCGTGCCTCGGCATGGCGGCCCAGCAGGTCGAGCTGGACGCCACGCGCCACCAGGGCCTGCGCCTGCAGCGCCGGCGCCAGCCGTCCGCCCTGCAGCTGCGCACCCAGCACCAGGGTGCGGAAGTAGGCGTCGTTCTGCACCTTGCTGCGCAGCACCAGCTTGCGTGCGCGCACCGCCTCGTCGGCGGCCTGCAGCTCCTTGCGCAAGGCCTCGAAGCGCGGCTGGGGGATGGCCGAGACCGAGGCCGTCACGCCCAGCTTGCCGTTCTGCAGCTGCTGCAGCCTGGCGACGCTGGCGCGCCAGGCGCCGGGCTCGATCTGGTCGGCGCCCACACGCACCTGGGCCTTGTAGACGGCGCGTCGGCCGTCGACCTCGAAACTGCCGTCCAGCGTGTAGTGCGCGTCGCGTTCGGCGTAGGGCTGGTGCACCGGCTTGCTGGTCACGCTGTCGGGAAAGTCCAGCGTGACCTGGTGGCGGTAGATGCCGGGGTAGGCGATCGCCAGCGGGTCGCGCCGGCTTTCCTGCCGCGGCACGGCCAGCGCGTCGATCACCGGCCAGTGCACGATGTCGGCCAGCAGCGCGCGCTCCTCCGGAAACCGGAAGAACTCGGGCAGCGCTGCACGCAGCACGAAGGTGATGGCGTCGTCATCGCCGGCCTCGATCACCTCCATCGGCCCCAGGCTGCGCAACTGCGGGTAGGTGCGCGTGTAGGGTGTGCTGAGCTGGTCCTGCACGCTGGCCGCGCCGCTGCTGGCCAGCAGGTTGCGCAGCGCCTCGGCCAGGATGCCGCGGTAGGTGATGCGCGCCTCCAGCACGGGGTCGGCGCCGAAGCGTTCGAAGCGGATCCGGTCGTGCACCGTCAGCCGCAGGCTGTCGTAGCCGGGCGGCAGGCTGGCCAGCTCGCGCCCGGCCGGGTCCAGCGCCAGGCCGCGGTGGAAGTCGACCGCCTGGCGCTGCGCCAGCGGGCCGGTCTGCTGGGCGCGCGTGGCGTCGAGGAAATAGAACTGGCCCTCCAGGTCGACCCGCGCGATCACGTGGTCGAAGGCCAGCGGCCCGGGCAGCAGCCGCGTCACCTGGCCGCGCCAGGCGGACGACACCAGCACCGGCGTGGCGGCGATGTCGAACTGGCGCAGCAGCGCCACCAGCAAGGCGACCTTGTCCTTGCAGTCGCCGAAACGCTGCTCGATCACCTGGTCGGCCGGCGCAGGGCGGTGGCTGCTGGTGCCGATCTCGGTGCCGAAGTAGCGCACGTCCTGCTGCACGAAACGCAGGGCGGCGAGCACGCGCTCGGCGGGCGTGGTGGTGCGCTGGCGGATCTCCTCGGCCACGGCGGCCACGCGCGCGCCACCCGCCGCGCCACCCGCCGCGTCGGCGAACAGGCCCTGGCCCCAGGCCGAGACCTCGGCCCAGTCGGCGAACTCGCTCAGCTGCACGATGTGCGGCAGCACCACGTTGTAGGGCGCGTTCGGCTCGGGGTTCAGGCGCGCCACGGCCTCGCGGCGCAGGATGGTCTCGCGCAGCGCGCCCAGCTCGCGCTGCTGCGGCGTCACGTCGGCCGGGCCGACCTTTATGCGGATGTCGCGCTCGCGCGGCGCCAGCAGGCGCACCTGGTGCAGTGCCACCGGCCCGCGGAAGCTGGCCAGGTAGGGCATGGCGACGAAGCGCCCGCCGAACACCGGGTTGGCGCCATGCACGGTGTAGGCGAAGTCGATCTCGTCGCCCACGCGCACGTCGTCCAGCACGACGGAGAAGGTGACGCGGCCGTCGTACATGCGCCGCTCCAGCTGGGCTTCGCGCTGCAGCAGCTGGATGCGCCTGTGATCGAGCTTGTCGATCACCTGACCGGCGCGCACCAGCTGCAGGTGGTGCACGGTGAAGCGCTGGTAGCTGGGGTCGAATTCCAGCTCGATGTGGGCTGCCGCCGACAGGCCTGCGGCGCTGTCGACCACCCGCACGACGTGGTTGTAGTCGGCGCTGCCGGCGCCATCGACGAGGATCTGCTCGTCGATGACGCGGTAGTGCATGGGGTGGGCCTCGAGCGCCCGCGGGGCGGGCTCGACGGCCGGCACGACCCAGGCCGGGCGCGGCGCGACCGCGTAGCTGAAGGGCGTGCTGGCGCCGCCGGCCTGGGCTGCGGACTGGGAGGCCGCCTGCGCCGCGCCCAGGCCCAGCAGGGCGCAGGGCAGCAGCAGCCCGGCGGCCAGGCGCAGCAGCAGGGCGCTGGTGGTGCGGCGGCGCGGTGGCAGGGTGGTGGTCATGCAGGCTTCCCGGGGCTGATCGTTGGCGGCAACCGCGGCAGCCTGCCGCGGCGGCTGCCCCGCCCTGGCCGGGCACCGCCGGTGCGCGGCATGGTAATGGGCGAGCCGGCGACCGCGCCCGTGCGCAATCCCGCCCCCGCCCCCGCCCCCGTCCTGCCCCGGCCTGCGCTGGCGCGTCCCGCAGGGGGGTCAGAAGCCCATCGATGCCAGCAGGTCGTCCACGTCGTCCTGCGCCATGGCCTTTTCGGGCACCTGCGGGCCGGCCAGCATCGGTGCGCGGTCGGCGGATTCCACGCCGGGTGCGTCGCGCATGAGCAGCTCGACCAGCTGCTCCTCGGTGCGCGAGATGATGGCGATCACCTTGTGGATCACCTGGCCGGACAGATCCTGGAAGTCCTGCGCCATCATGATGCTGGTGAGCGTCTCCTGCTGGGCGTGGGCCAGCGCCACGCTGCGCCGGGCGTAGTCCTGCCAGGCGCAGGCGGCGTCGCCCGGCGTGTGCGGGCCGGCCAGCAGGGCCTCGCCCTCCTGTGCCACGGCGCGGCAGGCGGGCTGGGCGGCGTCGACCAGGCTGAGCACCTTGTGCGCGGCGCGCTCGGTCATCTGGCCGACGTAGGCCAGGCGCTCGCGCGCGTCGGGGATTTCCTGCGCCACGGCCTGCAGTGCGCCGGCGTAACCCAGGGTGTGCAGGGCGTCATGCAGCTGGCGCACGATGGCGCCGAGCTGCTGGCGGCTGCCTTGCGGCAGGGCGTCGGGGTTCATGAGGGCACAGCTCCCCGGGGCAGCACGCCCCGTTTCTGCAGGATGGCGGTCACCTTCTCGACCAGGGTATTGGCCGTGAAGGGCTTGACGATGTAGCCGTCCGCACCGGCGTGTGCCGCTGCGACGATGTTTTCCTTGCGCGCCTCGGCCGTGACGATCAGCACCGGCAGATGGGCATGCTGCGGGTCGGCGCGCAGCGCCTGGAGCAGTTCCAGCCCGGTCATGACGGGCATGTTCCAGTCGCTCACCACCAGGTCGACGTGGTTCTTGGCCAGCACCTTCAGCGCCTCGTGGCCGTCTTCGGCCTCCAGCATCTTGCGGAAGCCTTTCTCACGCAGCAGGTTGATGACGATGCGGCGCATGGTGCTGAAGTCGTCGACGACGAGCACGCTGAGGGTGGACAGGTCCATGGTGGGTCTCGGGCGCCGAGGGTCAGTCGCGGTGCGGGCCTGGGTGGAAGTCCCGATGTGTTGGAGTGCGGCCGTGCTGATCTGATCGGCCGCGGCGGCCTGAACTTGAGTGGGGCCCCATGGTCGCGATCATCGCCGCGCTCGGCCGGCGCCCAGGCGCGCAAAAGCACCGGGATGACGCCGCTCAATCCGGCTTGCCGGTTCTGCCGGTTCTGCCGGTTCTGCCGCTTGCGGCGCCGGGGTAAGCCCGGCGTGACAGGCCGGCACCGTGCGGCAACATCGCCAGCGCGCGCCGGTCGCCGCCAGGCCGGCGCGCGGCCCGTGCTGCAACTTCGAGAAGGGAATCCCGTGCTGTCCGACATCGACATCGCCCAGCGTGCGCGGCTGCGTCGCATCAGCGACCTGGCGCAGGACAGGCTGGGCATCCCGGTCGAGCATGTCGAGCCTTACGGCCACCACAAGGCCAAGCTCGACCTGGGCTACCTGAAGTCGCTGGCCGCCCGGCCCGACGGCAAGCTCGTGCTGGTCACCGCCATCAGCCCCACGCCGGCCGGCGAGGGCAAGACGACCACCACCGTCGGCCTGGGCGACGCGCTCGCCCACATCGGCCAGAAGGCGCTGATCTGCCTGCGCGAGCCCTCGCTGGGCCCGGTGTTCGGCATGAAGGGCGGGGCGGCCGGCGGCGGCTACGCCCAGGTCGTGCCGATGGAGGACATCAACCTGCACTTCACCGGCGACTTCTCGGCCATCGCGCTGGCCAACAACCTGCTCGCCGCGCTGATCGACAACCACATCCACCACGGCAACCAGCTCGGCATCGACGCCCGGCGCGTGACCTGGAAACGCGTGGTCGACATGAACGACCGCGCCCTGCGCGACATCACCGTCGCCCTGGGCGGGCCGGGCAACGGCTACCCGCGTCAGGACGGCTTCGACATCGTGGTCGCCAGCGAGGTGATGGCCATCTTCTGCCTGGCCGAGGACTTGGCCGACCTGCGCGCGCGCCTGGGCCGCATCGTCGTGGGCTACACGCGCACGCGCCAGCCGGTGCTGGCCGCGCAGCTCAAGGCCCACGGCGCGATGGCCGCGCTGCTCAAGGGCGCCCTCAAGCCCAACCTGGTGCAGACGCTGGAGAACAACCCGGCGCTCATCCACGGCGGGCCCTTCGCCAACATCGCCCACGGCTGCAACTCGGTCATCGCCACCAAGGCCGCACTCAAGCTGGCCGACTACGTCGTCACCGAGGCCGGCTTCGGCGCCGACCTGGGGGCGCAGAAGTTCATCGACATCAAGTGCCGCCAGGCCGGCCTGGCGCCGGACGCGGTGGTCGTTGTCGCCACCCTGCGCGCGCTCAAGTACCACGGCGGCGTCGAGGTGAAGGACGTCGAGCGCGAGGACCTGCCCGCGCTGGCGCGTGGCCTGGTCAACCTGGAGCGCCACGTGCGCAACGTGCAGGAGGTCTGGGGCCTGCCCGCCGTGGTGGCCGTCAACCACCGCAGCCACGACACGCAGGCCGAGCTCGACCTGCTGGTGCGCCACTGCGACGCGCTGGGCTGCCCGGTGGTGGTGGCGCGCCACTGGGCCGAAGGCGGCGCCGGTGCGGTCGCCCTGGCGCACGAGGTGGTGCGCCTGTGCGCCCGGCCCGGCCAGCTGCGCTACACCCACGCGGCCGACGCCAGCCTGTGGGACAAGATGCGCGCCATCGCCACACGCGTCTACGGCGCCGCCGACATCGCCGCCGACCCCAGGGTCAGGGCGCAGATCGCCGAGCTGCAGGCCGCCGGCTACGGCCGTTACCCGGTCTGCGTGGCCAAGACCCCGTACAGCTTTTCCACCGATGCCGGCCTGCGCGGCGTGCCGTCGGGCCATGTGGTCGACATCCGCGAGGTGCGGCTGGCGGCGGGTGCCGAATTCGTCGTCATGGTCTGCGGTGACATCATGACCATGCCTGGCCTGCCGAAGGTACCGTCGTCCGAGGCCATCGACGTGGCCGAGGACGGGCGCATCGTCGGCCTGTTCTAGCTAGGCACCGGGCAGCGCACGCTGGCGGGTCGCGAACACGGCGCCCAGCGCCAGTGCGCCGGCGGAGAGCGCCAGGCCGCCGCGCAGGCCGCCGCCGCCATCCGCCACCCAGCCCACCAGGCTGGGGCCGACGATCTGCCCGGCCGCGAACACCGCGGTGAAGGCGGTGATGCCGGCCGGCCAGGCGGCGACCGGCAGGTTGTGACGCACCAGCGCCGTGGTTGACGCCACCACCGACAGGAAGACCGCGCCGAACAGCAGGCCCGAGGCGAAGATCGCCAGTGGCCG
>JBJOKY010000304.1:0-5698 GCA_046045865.1 Pseudomonadota bacterium
CATAGTCGGCCAGCAGCAGATAGTGGTCGCCCCAGTTGACCAGGGTGTCGAAGATGGCCTGGAAGCGTCCTGGCTCGGCCGGGCTGAACAGGCCGTCGCGGATCGCGTCCAGCGCCGCCTTGAGCTCGGCGTTGCTTTCATAGATGCGCCGCGGCTGGTAGCCGGCGCTGCGGATCTGCGCCACCTGCTCGGTGGTGTTGCCGAAGATGAAGAAATTGTCGGCCCCGACCTGCTCGCGCATCTCCACGTTGGCGCCGTCCAGCGTGCCAATGGTCAGCGCGCCGTTGAGCGCGAACTTCATGTTGCCGGTGCCCGAGGCCTCGGTGCCGGCGGTGGAGATCTGCTCGGACAGGTCGGCCGCCGGGATGATGGTCTCGGCCAGGCTCACGCTGTAGTTCGGGATGAACACCACCTTGAGCTTGTCGCCCACGCGCGCGTCGTGGTTGACCGTGGCCGCCACGTCGTTGACCAGCTTGATGATCAGCTTGGCCTGGTGGTAGGCCGACGCCGCCTTGCCGGCGAACACCACCACGCGCGGCACCCAGTTGGCGTCCGGGTTGGCCAGGATGCGCTGGTAGCGCGTCACCACATGCAGCACGTTGAGCAGCTGGCGCTTGTATTCGTGGATGCGCTTGACCTGCACGTCGAACAGCGCGTCAGGTGGCAGCGTCACGCCCAGGTGCTGCTGCACGTAGGCGGCCAGGCGCTCCTTGTTGGCACGCTTGACGCGCCGGAACGCGCCCAGGAAGCCCGGCAGGTCGACCGAGGCGCGCAGGCCCTCGAGCTGGTCGAGCTGGCGCCGCCAGCCCTTGCCGACACGTGCATCCAGCAGCGCGGCCAGGCCCGGGTTGGCCTGTGCCAGCCAACGCCGCGGCGTCACGCCATTGGTCTTGTTGTTGAAGCGCTCGGGCCACAGCCGGGCGAAGTCGGCAAAGATGGACTGGCGCATCAGCTCGCTGTGCAGCGCCGACACGCCGTTGATCGAGTGGCTGGCCACGACCGCCAGATAGGCCATGCGCACGCGCCGCTCGCCTGACTCGTCCACCAGCGACAGCCGCCGCATCAGTTCGGCGTCGTGGCCGTTGGCCGCCGTGATGGTGGCCAGGAAACGCGCGTTGATGTCGAAGATGATGCGCAGGTGGCGCGGCAGCACGCGCCCGAGCATGTCGACCGGCCAGGTCTCCAGCGCCTCGTGCATCAGGGTGTGGTTGGTGTAGCTGAACACCTTCTGCGTCAGCGCCCAGGCCTTGTCCCAGGGCTGGCGGTGCTCGTCGACCAGGATGCGCATCAGCTCGGGGATGGCCAGCACCGGGTGGGTGTCGTTGAGGTGGATGCTGACCTTGTCCGGCAGCGCGTCAAAGCCCGTATGGGTGCGCAGGTAGCGCTTGATGATGTCCTGCACGCTGGCGGAGATGAAGAAGTACTCCTGGCGCAGGCGCAGCTCGCGGCCTGACAGGGTGGAGTCGTCCGGATACAGCACGCGCGAGACGTTCTCGCTGTGGTTCTTGGTCTCGACCGCGCCGAAGTAGTTGCCCTGGTTGAAGGCGCGCAGGTCCATCTCCTCGGTCGCCTTGGCCGACCACAGCCGCAGCGTGTTGGTCGCCGCCGTGCCGTAGCCCGGGATGATGGTGTCGTAGGCACTGGCCAGCACGTCGTCGGTGCCGACCCAGCGCACGATGTTGTCGCCCGAGCTGCCGGTCTGCTCCAGGTGGCCGCCGAACCGGACGCGGAAGGTCGCCTCGGGGCGCTGGAACTCCCAGGGGTTGCCATGCGTGAGCCAGTAGTCGGGCGCCTCGACCTGGCGGCCGTCGACGATGGTCTGGCGGAACATGCCGTAGTCGTAGCGGATGCCGTAGCCGAAGCCCGGCACGCCCAGCGTGGCCATGGAGTCGAGGAAACACGCCGCCAGCCGGCCCAGGCCGCCGTTGCCCAGCGCCGCGTCGGGCTCGAGGTCGAACAGGATGTCGGACTTGACGTCCAGCTCGGCCAGCGCCTGCCTGATGGTGGGCATCAGCTCCAGCGCCAGCAGCGCGTTGCTGAAGGTGCGCCCGATCAGGAACTCCATCGAGAGGTAGTACACGCGCTTGACGTCCTGCTCGTACTGCGCCCGCGTGGTGCGCATCCAGCGCTCGACCAGGTGGTCTCGCACCGCGTACGACACCGCGTGCAGCCAGTCCTCGGGCCGGGCCGAGACCGGATCCTTGCCGACCTGGTACATCAGCTTGTTCGAGATCGACCGCTTGAAGGCTGCGACGTCGCGCGCGAGGTGGTCGTACTGGTCTTCGAATTGGCTCAGATCCATGGGTTCATCGTCCTTGTGGTGTCATCGCCCACGGCTCGTGGCCCGGGCATCGGAACTTTGCGGCCCGAGGCAGGGGTCCGCGGCGGGGGATCGTGCAAGGCCATGCACACTTCGTGCTCACCCGGAGCGGCAGGCCACGGGTCAGGGTTGCGCTGTGGCACCCGGCCCGCCAAGGCGGCGGCGCAGGTCGCGGTACAGGTCGAGGTAGCGGCGCGCAGCGGGCTCCCAGCTGCAGTCCACGCCCATGGCGCGCTGCTGCACCCGGGCCCAGTCGGCAGGGCGGCGCCACAGCGCCAGCATGCGCTGCACCGCGGTGTGCAGCGCCTCGGCGCTGAAGCCGTCGAAGGCGAAGCCGGTGGCGCTGCTGTCCAGCGTCTCTAGCAAGGTGTCTGCCACGGTGTCGGCCAGCCCGCCGACGCGGCGCACCAGCGGCAGCGTGCCGTACTTCAGGCCGTAGAGCTGGGTCAGGCCGCAGGGCTCGAAGCGCGACGGCACGACGATCACGTCGCTGCCGGCGATGAGACGGTGCGCGTAGGACTCGTCGTAGCCGATGCGCACCGCCACCTGCCGCGGCGCCAGCGCGGCCTGGGCCAGGAAGCCGGCCTCCATGGCCGCGTCGCCGCTGCCCAGCAGGGCGAACTGCACGCCCAGCTCGCGCAGGCGCGGCAGGCTGTGCTGCACCAGGTGCAGGCCCTTCTGCTCGGTCAGGCGGCTGACCACGCACAGCAGCGGCGCATCGGCCTGCACCGCCAGCCCGAGCTCGTGCTGCAGCGCCGCCTTGCAAAGCGCCTTGCCGGCAAGCTGGCGGGCGTCGTAGGCATGGGCGATCTGGGCATCGCTGCACGGGTTCCAGACCTGGTCGTCGACGCCGTTGAGGATGCCGCTGAGCTCGGGCGCGCGCAGCCGCAGCAGCCCCTGCAGGCCGCAGCCCTGCTCGTCGCCCTGGATCTCGCGCGCATAGGTCGGGCTCACCGTGGTGAGATGGTCGGCGCAGTACAGGCCGCCCTTCATGAAGCTCAGGTGGCCGTGGAATTCGAGCCCGTCGATGCCGGCGAACGAGTCGGGCAGGTCGAGCTCGCCGAAATGCGCCATCTCGAACAGGCCCTGGTAGGCCAGGTTGTGCACGGTGTACACGCTCACGGCACGGCGCGGCGCTCCGGCCAGCGCGGCGGCGCGCAGGTAGACCGGCGCCAGCGCGGCATGCCAGTCATGCGCATGCACGATCTCGGCGCGCCAGTACGGGTCCAGCCCCTCGGTAAGACGGGCCGCGACCCAGCCCAGCAGGGCGAAGCGCAGGTGGTTGTCGCCCCAGGCATGGCCCAGGGCGTCGGCGTAGGGCCCGCCCTCGCGCAGGTAGAAGCCCGGCGCGTCGATCACGTAGGCCTGCAGCGGCGCGCCATCGGCGCCGGCACAGGCCGGCAGCGTGCCGTGCAGCAGCCGTGCCCCGCGCACACCCGGACGCGGCGGCAGCTCGGCCACCACCGCGGCGTCCTGCAGCCCGGCCAGGATGGCCGCGAAGCCCGGCAGCAGCACGCGCACGTAGACCCCGGCGGTGCCCGGACCGGCGCCCTCCGGCATCGATGCAGACGCCCCGGCGCGTTGCAGCGCCTGTGGCAGCGCGCCGGCGACGTCGGCCAGGCCGCCCGTCTTGAGCAGCGGGAAGATCTCGGCGCAGACCTGCAGGACACGCATGGCAGCGGGCACGTTCAGAGTGCCTCGATCATCTTGCGCGTCACCAGCACCACGCCACCTTCGGTGCGGTGGAAGCGCTGCGCGTCGGCCACCGGATCCTCGCCGACCACGAGGCCGTCGGGCACGCGGCAGCGCCGGTCGATCACCACCTTGGTCAGGCGGCAGCCACGGCCGACCTGCACGTCGGGCAGGATGACCGCGTCCTGGATCTGGCTGTACGAGCGCACCAGCACGTTGGAGAACAGCACCGAGTTGCGCACCGTCGAGCCCGAGACGATGCACCCGCCCGAGACCAGCGAGTTGATCGCCTCGCCGCGCCGGCCATCGACGTCGTGCACGAACTTGGCCGGCGGCAGCTGCTCCTGGTAGGTCCAGATCGGCCAGTCGCGGTCGTACATGTTGAGCTCGGGCGTGGTCGACGCCAGGTCGAGGTTGGCAGCCCAGTACGCGTCCACCGTGCCCACATCGCGCCAGTAGGCATGCGAATACGGCGGGTTGGACACCGCCGAGAGCGAGAACGGGTGGGCATAGGCCTGCTGCTCGCGCACAGCGCGCGGGATCAGATCCTTGCCGAAGTCGTGGCTGGAGCTGGCGTCGGCGGCGTCGTCCTCCAGCAGCTTGAACAGGTAGTCGGCACTGAACACGTAGATGCCCATGCTGGCCAGCGAGCGCGACGGGTCGCCAGGCATGGACGGCGGATCGACCGGCTTTTCGACGAAGCTCACGATGTGGCGCTCGGCGTTGATGGCCATGACGCCGAAGCCCTTGGCCTCCTCGCGCGGCACCTCGATGCAGCCCACCGTCACGCCGCGCCCGCTGGCGGCGTGGTCGGCCAGCATGACCGAATAGTCCATCTTGTAGATGTGGTCACCCGCCAGCACCACGATGTAGTCGGGCGGCGTCGAGTTGCGGATGATGTCCAGGTTCTGGTAGATCGCATCGGCGGTGCCGCGGTACCAGTGCTCCTCGTCCACGCGCTGCTGGGCGGGCAGCAGGTCGACGAACTCGTTCATCTCGTTGCGCAGGAAGCTCCAGCCGCGCTGCAGGTGGCGCAGCAGCGAGTGCGACTTGTACTGCGTGATGACGCCGATGCGGCGCATGCCCGAGTTCAGGCAGTTCGAGAGCGCGAAGTCGATGATGCGGAACTTGCCGCCGAAGTGCACCGCCGGCTTGGCGCGCCGGTCGGTCAGGTCCTTGAGGCGCGAGCCCCGTCCACCGGCCAGCACCAGCGCCAGGGTGCGGCGCGCCAGCAGGCGGCTCTGGGAATTGACGGGCATGTTCATGGTGTCTCCTGTCTCGTCGGTATGTCAGTCTGTCGATTCTGGCGGCGGCCAGCGCCCTGGGCGGGCTGCAGGCGGGCCACAGCGCCGGATGGGGATGGCCATGGATTCAGGTGATCACGGCCGGGCCGGCCAGCCCGGTGGCTGCGCGCAGGCCGGCGATCTGCTCGATCGCCGTGATGAGCGGCGCCAGCGCCTGCTGGGTCGGCACGTCGTGCTGCGCCGGGTCGGCTTCATAACGCTCGAAGTACACCCGCAGCGTGGCGCCCGAGGTGCCGGTGCCCGACAGGCGCAGCACGATGCGTGCACCGCCCCGGAACAGCAGCCGCAGGCCCTGCCTGCGCGACACCGAACCGTCCACCGGGTCGGTGTAGGCGAAGTCGTCGGCGGACTCGATGGTCCAGGCGTCGGCGTCGTCCACACC
>JBJOKY010000305.1:0-5642 GCA_046045865.1 Pseudomonadota bacterium
CATCTGCCAGCCGGCCATCAGGTTGCCGGCCAGCATGAGGTAGGGCACCGAGCCGGCGTAGGCGGCGTTGGGGTTGCTGCGGCTGTTGGCGGCAATGAACTCCACCACGTCCAGGAAGGCCAGGCGCGCAGCCTTCAGGCGCTTGGCATAGGCCTGGCAGCCCGCGCCGTCGCGGCTGGCCAGGGCGGCCTCGGTCACGGCGATCTGGCCGGCGATGGCCTTGGCGGTGGTGCCGCCATCACGGCCGGTCTTGCGCCCGACCAGGTCGTTGGCCTGGATGGCGGTCGTGCCTTCGTAGATGGTCAGGATCTTGGCGTCGCGGTAGTACTGCGCCGCGCCGGTCTCCTCGATGAAGCCCATGCCGCCGTGCACCTGCACGCCGAGAGACGTGACCTCCAGGCTCATCTCGGTGCTGTAGCCCTTCACCAGCGGCACCATGAACTCGTAGAAGGCCTGGTTCTGCTTGCGCACCTCGGCGTCGGGGTGACCGTGGGCGGCGTCATAGGCGGCGGCTGCCACCAGGGCCAGGGCGCGGCAGCCCTCGGTGTAGGCGCGCATGGTGCTGAGCATGCGCCGCACATCCGGGTGGTGGATGATGGGGCCGGCCGCGGGCAGCGAGCCGTCCACCGGGCGGGACTGCACGCGGTCGCGCGCATACGCCACCGCATGCTGGTACGAACGCTCGGCCACCGCGATGCCCTGCACGCCCACGGCGAAGCGGGCGGCGTTCATCATGATGAACATGTACTCCAGGCCGCGGTTCTCCTGGCCCACCAGGTAGCCCACCGCACCGCCGTGGTCGCCGAACTGCAGCACGGCGGTCGGGCTGGCCTTGATCCCCATCTTGTGCTCGATGCTCACGCAGTGCACGTCGTTGCGCGCACCCAGGCTGCCGTCGTCACCCACCATGAACTTGGGCACGATGAACAGGCTGATGCCCTTCACGCCCTCCGGCGCACCCGCCACCCGTGCCAGCACGAGGTGGATGATGTTCTCCGCCATGTCGTGTTCGCCCCAGGTGATGAAGATCTTGGTGCCGAAGATCTTGTAGCTGCCGTCGGGCTGGGGCTCGGCGCGGGTGCGCACCGCCGCCAGGTCCGAACCGGCCTGGGGCTCGGTCAGGTTCATGGTGCCGGTCCAGCTGCCGTCGATCATCTTCGGCAGGTATCTGGCCTTGTGCTCGTCGCTGCCGGCGGTGAGCAGGGCCTCGATGGCGCCGTCGGTCAGCAGCGGGCACAGGGCAAAGCTCAGGTTGGCGCTGTTGAGCATCTCCACGCAGGCGGCGTGGATCAGCTTGGGCAGGCCCTGGCCGCCGAAATCGGCCGGGTGATGCAGGCCCTGCCAGCCGCCCTGGCCGTATTCCTTGAAGGCTTCCTTGAAGCCGGGCGTAGCGGTGACCGTGCCGTCCTTGAACCAGCTGGGCTGCTGGTCACCGGTCCAGTTCAGCGGCGCGACCACGGCCTCGTTGAGCCTGGCGCATTCCTCCAGCACGGCGGCAGCCGTGTCGTAGCCGGCGTCCTCGAACTCGGGCAGGGCCGCGACGGCCTCGATGCCGGCGAGTTCCTTCATCACGAACAACATGTCCTTGACCGGTGCTTGATAGCTCATGGAGATCTCCTTCAATCCAGAAAAAAGGCGCCACAACCGCTGGGGTGGGCGCCTGGTTCGGCGGGGGCCGGGTTCAGTTCACGGTGGGCGTCAGCGGGTCACAGCGACTTGGTCAGCTCGGGCACGGCGACGAACAGGTCGGCTTCCAGGCCGTAGTCGGCCACGCTGAAGATGGGCGCTTCGGGATCCTTGTTGATCGCCACGATCACCTTGGAATCCTTCATGCCCGCCAGATGCTGGATGGCTCCGCTGATGCCGGCGGCGATGTAGAGCTGCGGCGCCACGATCTTGCCGGTCTGGCCGACCTGCCAGTCGTTGGGGGCGTAACCCGCGTCGACCGCGGCGCGGCTGGCGCCCAGGGCGGCGCCGAGCTTGTCGGCCAGCGGCGTCAGCACCTCGTTGAACTTGTCGCTGCTACCCAGGGCGCGGCCGCCGGAGACGATGATCTTGGCGGCGGTCAGCTCGGGGCGGTCGCTCTTGGTCACCTCGCGGCCGACGAAGCTGCTCTGGCCGCTGTCGGCCACCGCTGCCACGCTCGTGACGGCGGCGCTGCCACCCGTGGCGGCGACCGGGTCGAAGCCGGTGGTGCGGATGGTCAGCACCTTGACGGCGTCGCCGCTCTGCACCGTGGCGATGGCGTTGCCGGCGTAGATGGGGCGCTCGAAGGTGTCGGCGCTGACGACGGCGGTGACGTCGCTGAGCTGGGCCACGTCCAGCTCGGCGGCCACGCGCGGCGCGACGTTCTTGCCGTGCGCCGTGGCGGCGAACAGGATGTGGCTGTAGCTGCCGGCCTTGGCCGCGGCCAGCACCTGGGCGGCGATGTTCTCGGCCAGCTGTTCGGCCAGGCTGGCGCCGTCGGCGTGCAGCACGCCGGCCACGCCGACGATCTGGCCCGCGGCAGCGGCGGCGGCGGCGCAGTCGGCACCGGCGACGAGCACGTGCACGTCGCCACCGATCTTGCCGGCGGCGGCCACGACGTTGAGCGTGGCGCCCTTGAGCAGGCCGTGTTCGTGTTCGGCAATGACGAGGATGGTCATGTTCAGATCACCTTGGCTTCGTTCTTGAGCTTGTTCACCAGGGCGGCCACGTCGGCCACCTTCACGCCGGCGCTGCGCTTGGGCGGCTCGCTGACCTTGAGGGTCTTCAGGCGCGGCGTCACGTCCACGCCCAGGTCGGCGGGTTTCACCACCTCAAGCGGCTTCTTCTTGGCCTTCATGATGTTGGGCAGCGTCACGTAGCGCGGCTCGTTCAGGCGCAGGTCGGCCGTCACGATGGCCGGCAGGTTCAGCGACACGGTCTCGAGGCCGCCGTCGACTTCACGCGTCACGGCCACCTTGCCGTCGGCCACCACCACCTTGCTGGCGAAGGCACCTTGCGGCAGCCTGGCCAGCGCCGCCAGCATCTGGCCGGTCTGGTTGTTGTCGCCGTCGATGGCCTGCTTGCCCAGGATGACCAGACCCGGCTGTTCCTTGTCCACCAGGGCCTTGAGCAGCTTGGCGATGGCCAGGGGCTGCAGTTCCTCGGTGCTTTCCACCAGGATGGCGCGGTCGGCGCCGATGGCCATGGCGGTGCGCAGGGTTTCCTGGCACTGGGTGACGCCGCAGGAGACCGCGATGATCTCGGTGACCACGCCCTTTTCCTTCAGCCGCACGGCCTCCTCGACGGCGATCTCGTCGAAGGGGTTCATGCTCATCTTGACGTTGGCGATGTCCACGCCCGTGCCGTCGCTCTTGACGCGCACCTTGACGTTGTAGTCGACGACCCGCTTGACGGGCACGAGTACCTTCATGAGTTCTTCTCCTGCGGGGCGCTTGGCGCCCCTGATCTAGAGGTGGGGGACAGGGAAACCGGAAATTCTAGGTGTCGACCTGATGGGGAGGCAAAAATAGCACGATCGTTCGATTCTATGTGGGCACTGCAGCATTTGTCCAGCCTGTCACACGCCATGCACATGCCACGCCCTGATCGACGTGGCGCGTGTGAGGCTCAGCCGCGTGGCAAGGGCTGGTCCAGATCGAGTTCTGCCGCCTTGATCACCAGGGCCGCCTCGGCCAGCTCACGCCAGGCCGTGCCCATCTGCGCCAGATCGCCGACCACCACGGTGCGCAGTTGCGTGGCGTCGCTCCAGTGCGTGCGCGCGAAGGCCTGGATGGCCTGCGGCGTGACAGCCAGCCACTCCGGCACGGTGGTCTGCAGCTCGCTCAGGGGCCGGCCGCGCGCCCAGCGTCCCGCCACCATGCCGGCCATGCCGTCGGTGGTGTCGAAGCGCCGCCCGTACAGGCCCGTCAGGTTGGACTGGCGCGCCTGCAGTTCGTCGGCCGGCGTGGCCTCGGCTGCCATGGCCAGCACGGTGCCCTGCATCAGGCGCACCACCTCGACCGCCTTGTCGTTGCCGGTCTGGGCACTGGCCACCAGGCCACCGCCGCCGCGCTGCAGATCGACATGGCTGCTGGCGCCATAGGCCAGGCCACGGCGGATGCGCACCTCCTGGTTGAGGTGCGAGGAGTAGCCCCCGCCCAGCACCTCGTTGGCGATCTGGGCCGTGCGCCGTTCGGGCGAGTCGTCCGGCACCAGCGGTGCCAGCACGACCACGGCGCTCTGGCCCGCACCCGGCAGGTCGACCATGACCAGGCGCTGGGGGCCCGGCGCGGGCGGCTGGGCCGGCAGCTCGGGCGCCGCATCGGCTGGCGCCGTCCAGTCGGCCAGCAGCTTGCCGGCCAGGCGGCGTGCGCCGTCCAGGTCGATGTCGCCGGCCAGCACCAGGGCGGCGCGGTCGGGGCGCGCCCAGCGGCGGTGGAAGGCCGTCACGTCGGCCACCGTGATGCGCTGCAGCGAGGCCGGCGTCGTCACCGCTGCGGCCGGGCCTGCGCCCCACCAGAGCTTGCGCGCCACGCGGCTGGCCAGGCCGCCGGGCTCGGACAGGCTCACGCGCAGACCGTCGATGGCCTGGGTGCGGGCGCGTTCGAGTTCGGCGGCCTGCAGCAGCGGGCGGCGCAGCACGTCGGCCATCAGGGCCACGGCGGCTTCGAGCCTGGCGGGCATCACCGTCATGGCCACCGTGGTGCTGTCGGCACCGGCGCCGGTGCTCAGGCTGCCGCCCAGTGCCTCGGCCTGGCGCGCCAGGGTGGTGGCGTCCACGGCCTTGCCGGAACGCGTCGCCCCCTTGGCCAGCAGCGTGGCGGTCAGGTCGGCCAGTCCGGCACGGTCGGCCGGGTCGGCCAGGCTGCCGGTGCGCAGCAGCAGGCTGGCGCTGACCAGCGGCAGCGGGCGTCCCTCGCCCGCCGGGCCGACGACGATGACGGTCAGGCCGTTGGCGAGCCTGAACTCCTGCACCCGGGGCAGTTCCAGCGGGCGCACCGGGCCAGGCTCGGGCGGCAGCTCGACGCCGGGCGTGGCGGCCTCGGCGCCGTCGCTGGCCAGCACGCCGCCGGCACCCACGGCGGCCATGCCGACGACCTGGCGCCACCAGGTGCGGCGGGCCGGCGCGGCCGCGGCGGCGGCAAGGCCGCTGGCCGACTGGTCGGCTGCGTGGTCGGATTTGTGATCGGCTGTGCGGCCGGTCGTGCGGCCGGTCGTGCGGTCGGACGTGCGGTCGGACGTGCGGTCGGCGGATCGATCGGTGCGGCTCATGACTGGGCTCCTGAAGCGGCGCCTGCGGGTGCGCCGGGTCGGGCGTCGCCGCCAGGGCGGGCCTCGGCCATGTAGGTCAGGCTGACACGCTTGCCGTCGACCACGTAGCGCTTGAGCGCCTTCTGCACGTCGGCGGCGGTGACGGCGCTGAGCTCGTCGACCGCGCGGTTGGCCGCCGCCACGTCGCCGCGCTGGATGACGGCCCAGCCCACCGCCATGGCACGGCCCAGCGGTGTCTGGCGCTCGCTCACCGCGGCGGTGAGCAGCTGGGTGCGTACCTTGTCGAGCTCGTCGGCACGCGGCGGCGCGGCGGCCAGGCGGCCGATCTCGCGCATCAGCCCGGCCTCCACGCGCGACAGGGGCTGGCTGGACGCCGCGATGCCGTAGGCCACCAGCATGCCGGC
>JBJOKY010000005.1:0-37513 GCA_046045865.1 Pseudomonadota bacterium
GGCCGGCACGGGCTGGCGCACGTAGTCGGCGTTGCGCTGGCGCGCCGGCAACTGGATGTCGGGGCGCTCGATCTCGGCGTACGCAAACTGGTCCAGCAGGCGTTGGATGCAGTTCAGGCGTTCTCGTCGGGCAGTCACGTGGCCTTGGGCAGGGTCAGGGTCGCGCGCAGGCCACCGCGGATCCTGTTCTCCAGTGTCAGGGTTCCGCCGTGGTACGCGACAGCATCGCGAACTCAGACAGGCAATTCATCTGCTCGGCCAGTTTTAGCTGAGCAAGCGGCTGGTGGCTGCCTCGCTGGGCATACTGCCGCCGGCCGCTCCGGTAGATCAAGGTAGTTTCACAGGGTGCGTGTAGACCCAGTCGTTGTCCTTGACTGGGGTGTGGCAACCCACGCACTCCTGCGTGAAGCCTGCATCCTTGCCGTACGGCTTCTGATCCTGCCCCAGCCAGCGTGCATAGCCCCAGCCACCGGTCGATGCGAACTTGGCTGAGTTCTTCGTCATGAACTCGGCATGCACAAAGTCACCGGGTTCCATCGCCGTTTCCCACTTCTCGTGCTTCCTGGCCTTCCACACCATCTTGGCCAGCACAGCGCCTTCCGGCCACGGGTTTGTCTTGCCTTCGCGCGCGGCCTTGATGGCTACGTCATTGCCGAGCACCGCGCGGATGGTGTTGTTCTCCGTGCGGAAGTGTGTGCTCAGCAGTCGCCAGTCCTTGTATCCCTCGGGCAGCGTGATGCCATTGGGAGCCGGCTCTGCGGCTTGCACCGGGAGCGCGCCGCTCAGGGCCAGGGTGAGTACGATCAGAAGGCGATTCATTGGAGGGTGTTCACGAGTTGAAGGTGAGGAATGTGGGCAACAAAGGTCGCCCGATTTTTTCAGCGCTGAAGCTGGCTACAGACCTTGCGGGTCAGTGCCTGCCTGTCGAAGCTGCTCGCCTTTGCGTTGAGTGCATAGCCGAACAGATCCTAGATCCTGTAGAGCGATTATTCGTCTCGTGTCTCGACCGTCCGCAATGAGGTGCAGTCGGTTCCTTACCAGCGGCGTACACGGCGTCGTAGGGGTCACGCTCCAGTGCTTTCAAGGTGATTCAAAAGATCCAATGAAATCAATTACTTAGAATTTTCCGAGATTGGCCGCAATCCGACTCCCTTGCGCAACTCCCGCAACAACACGATGACCTGCTGGGAGGCATGCCTGTAGCCACCCTGCAGTGCTTCCATTGCTCGCTGCCGGTCACCAGCCTGGGCGAGCGCAATGACCGTCGAAGCCTGGATATGGAACATCCTATGGCGCGCGATCAAAATACTAAATATCGGGTATCCACCAAATCTTGCATTACCCGCCCCATGCAGCCAGCGACCCAGTTCACAGCGATCGTCCAGGCAAACCAATTCGGGGCGCAGATCCTCGGTCGAAACCCCGTCAAGATAGTTGCTGAGGCGTATTTTCCAGTTCTGATGGGCCTCGATCGCTGTATCAATGTCGATTTCAGCCAACATGGCCGCCGCCAACCTTGTATCAAGACCGCGCAAGTCTTGCTGAGCGGCTTCGTCCTCTTTCACGTCAGCGGCGGTGTGACGGTAGCGTCGCAGCAATCGGCTGATGAGATTCATGCGGCTGCTCCAGTACGGGCCATCAGTCGTGCCCAACGAGCCGTGGTGATCCGCCTGGTTCGGGCAGCAGAGCGCGCCTCGGCGTCATGGCTTGGCAGATGCCGCGGCGGCTGGGCGGCCGAACCGATAGAAATCGTGTTGCAACACGGCGGCGACTGATGTGACTTCCTCGGGGAACATGCCCAGATTCAGCTCCGTATTGCAATATTCGACCATGCCGCGCAGCGCGCCCGGCGATGAGATGCGCCCGGCAGACCGGTAGATGGACGAGCCATCTCCACCCTTGTTGCGTGCATGACATTCCTCGCAGGCATGCTCCTCGATCAAGCGACGGCCGAGCACGAGGTCAGCGCCATCGAAGATCGTCAGATCCAGGCGCGCTGCCTGCACCTGCTGCGCAGTTGCGCCTGGTGCCGCGAACACGCAGGCCAGGAGCCCGGTCAAGAGCACCGCCAAGGAAACGGGGCAGCGAAGATTGCCAAGCTGCCGACGAAGGGAACCTGTGTGCTGAGTCATGCGCCGTCCTGTCGTCGATGCCTCGGACTCTAGCGCAGCAGGGCGCCAGGTCGCTCCAGCCATATCCCTAGATCGGCCAATTGCAAGGCCGGATCGGCATCCAGATCGCGACGCACCAGCACGGGTGTGACCATGCCGGCGGCATGCAGGTCGGCGTGGGGGAAATAGATGCTGGGGGTGAGCAGCACGGCCAGACCAGCGCCCGCCGCCGCCGTCATGCCGGGTACCGAATCCTCGATCGCCACGGCCTGGCTGGCTGGCAATTGCAGGGTCTCCAGGGCCTTGAGGTACACCTGCGGATCCGGCTTCTTGCGCGTCACGTCCTCGCCGCACACGACGGCAGCAAAGCGGTCCTGCCAGTGGCGGCCGAACCAGCCACCCAGCAGGGCCTCTACATTGCTGCGGCTGGTGGTGGTGGCGATCGCCTGGCGCACGCCTGCAGCCTGGGCCTGCGTCATGAGGCGCAAGACGCCCGGGCGGGGATCGATGCGACCCATGTTGACGATGCCGGCGTATGCCTCGTTCTTGCGCAGGTGCAGCGCAGCGGCCAGCGCCTGGCGTTGTTCAGGCGCGGCCGGCGCATCGGCTCGGCTGGCCATGTCGTGCAGCAGGCGCTCACGCCCGCCGGTCACTGACAGCAACTCGCCATAACGCGCCACATCCCAGCGCCAGCGCAGGCCGGCGGCAGCGAAGGCCTGGTTGAAGGCCAACCGGTGCCCGTCACGTTCGGTCTCGGCCATGGTGCCGTCCACATCCCAGATCAGGGCCTTCAACATCTCGATTCCTTCCGACAAGCAGCAAGGCGGGCAGGCACGTCAACTGACCGGCCGGTCAGTCGCGGGGCCACCTGCCAGACCTCACTTGGCGCCAGTCAGCACCCAGGTCGCCAGAGTCTTGATCTCGGCATCGGTCAAGGCCGGCTGGCCCGGCATCGGCACCGGCCCCCACTTGCCTGATCCGCCCTTGCGGATGCTGTCCGTCACCTTGGCTTCGGCATCAGCTTGGCCGGTGTACTTCTTGGCTACGTCCTGGAATGACGGACCGACCAGTTTCCTGTCGACGGCATGGCAGGCCAGACAGGCCTTGGACTTGGCAAGATCGGCATTTGCAAGAGACTGCAGGGGCAGTGCGAGGGCGGAGGCGGCAAGGGCCTGTGCCATGGCGGGAGTACGGATCATGAGTCTGATTTCAGTAGGTTTGAAAACGGCGGGATGAGCGCCGTGAGGATGCAAGCCCGCGTTGTCCACCACGGGCAACGCATGGATTGCGCAGGCAGTGCGGTGGTGTCAAGTCTGCTGGGACCGGAAAGATGGCTCAGCGCGGAAAGTACATCCTGGCCTTGTCAAGCTTGTAGCTCCAGGGCAGGCCGGCATTCTTCCAGCCGTTGACGTTGCGACGACCTTCCTTGGACATGTCGCCCTCGAAGCCGTCGATCACGCTGTAGACCCTGGCGTAGCCGTCCTCGGCCAGCCGGGAGGCGGCGCGGCCGGACCGGTCGCCCGAACGGCAGATCAGCACCACCGTGTCGGCCTTGGTCAAGCCCTTGGCTGCCAGTCGACGCCCGACCTCGGGCACGAAATCCTGATTGGGTTCGAGCCGGTAACTGCGGCGCTGCTCGTCCCAATCGGTCATCAGCTCCTGATGTTCGACGTAGGGCACCAGGGCGTCCACACCGTCGGCCATGCCGACATACATGGCTTCCGTGCGGGTTCGCACATCCAGCAGCAGCACCTTGGGGCTGCCCGTCCTGGCGATGAATTCAGGCACGTCCCGCGCTTCGAGGTACAGCGCCGGCTTGCTGCGCTTGGCCTCGGGCAGGGCTGCAGGGTCGACGCCGGCCCAGGCTGCAGGAGTAGCCACCGCCGCCAGCAGGGCAACTGCAGCCACTGCCGTGACACCAGCGCAGCAGATCGGCCGCAGGCGGGCCAGCAGTGTTTGGGCAAGTTGTGCGCCGGCCAGGCGTGCCGCCGCAAGGAGGGAGGATCGATGAGTCAGCATGGGATGTTGCGGTGAGCAGTCGTTAGAGGCTGTAGCGTCAGGCAGCGTTCGCGCATCAATGACCATCGAGCTTCCTGATCTGGAACCGGGCATGGCAGCCGGCACATTGCGCCGTGGTCTCGGACAGGATGGTCAGCACCGTGTCCACCCGCTTCTCACCCGCAGCCTCGGCGGCGATGCGTGTAAATCCCAGGTGCATGGGCGCACCGTAGGTGCTCCAGCCTGCCGGGATCTTGGCGTGAAAACTGACCGCGGCGGCGTCGGAGCTGCCCATGGTCTTCTCGGGCGTCAGCGCACCGGCGACTCGTGCCACGGCCGACCAGTCCCGTGAGGCCAGCGCTGCGCTGATCTCGCCCAGGCTGCGCAGCAACTTGTGCATGTCGCCGATGACATGCGCGTATTCCTCTGTTGTCGCCTGCACCACGATGCGGTCGACCAGCCTGGCTGGCGCAAGCAGGTTCACTGCACTGGCACCGTGGTGATGATGGAGGTGGTGGTGCTTGTGCTGGTCAGCCGCAGGGGGCGGTGACTGGGCGAGCACCGTCGCATGGCATGCGAGGGTGACCACCAAGGCCACCGTCTTTGATATCGACATGTTCATGTCCTGAGAGTTCGAGAAAAGACTTGAATTTATATATTAGCAACAAATGATATTAAAGTGCGTACTTGCCGTCTGTTTCAATGTTCTACGCCGCACGCACTTCCAACCTTCAACAGTATCGGCCTGACATGGCATCGAGCGACAGGGGCTTGATCTTCGCGGCCTGACCTTCGCAGCCAAAGGCCTTGAAGCGAGCCTCGCAGATGCCGCGCGCCGCCTTGGTCGCGGCCTGCAGCGCCTTGCGCGGGTCGAACTCGCCGGGCTGCTGAGCAAGGACCTGGCGCATGGCGCCGGTCATGGCCAGGCGGATATCGGTGTCGATGTTGACCTTGCGCACACCACTCTGGATGCCGCGCACGATCTCCTCGACCGGCACCCCGTAGGTCTGCCTGATGTCGCCGCCGTACTCGCGAATGATGGCCAACCACTCCTGTGGCACGCTGCTGGAGCCGTGCATCACCAGGTGCGTGTTCGGCACGGCGGCGTGGATCTGCGCGATGCGGTCGATGGCCAGGATGTCGCCAGTGGGTTGGCGGGTGAACTTGTACGCACCATGACTGGTGCCGATGGCGATGGCCAGAGCGTCCACACCGGTGCGGGCGACGAAGTCCTTCGCCTCGGTCGGGTCGGTGAGCATCTGATCGTGGCTGAGCTTGCCTTCGGCGCCCACGCCGTCTTCCTCGCCGGCATCACCGGTCTCCAGGGAGCCCAGACAGCCCAGTTCGCCTTCCACCGACACACCCACGGCGTGGGCGATGCGGCAGACGTCGGCTGTCACGGTCACGTTGTAGTCGTAGCTCGCGGGCGTCTTGGCGTCTTCATGCAGCGAGCCATCCATCATCACGCTTGAAAAGCCCGAACGAATGGCCTGCACGCAAACCGAGGCTGACGCGCCGTGGTCCTGGTGCAGCACCACCGGAATATCCGGATGCGTTTCGACGGCCGCCAGCACCATATGGCGCAGATAGGCCTCGCCGGCGTACTTGCGGGCACCCGCACTGGCTTGCAGGATGACCGGGCTCATGGTCGACTGAGCCGCCTGCATGATGGCGTGGATCTGCTCCAGGTTGTTGACGTTGAAGGCAGGTACGCCGTAGTTGTTCTCTGCGGCGTGGTCGAGCAATTGACGAAGCGAGATCAGGGCCATGCAAGGTCTCCGGCAAGGGTTGAATGAATATGGTCGGACTGGGAGCGGTCAACCAAACTGGCTGACCAGGTTCATCTCGTTCGCCCAGGTCAGGATGTCCGACAAGCCGACATCGCCAGGCGTGGCATCGAGGGCAGGCGTCCATCCCTGGCGTCGATCCAGGCTGGGGCCTATGGCGATGGCGCCTTCGATGGGTGCATGGGCGAAGTAATGACTGCGGGTGACCACCACCGGCACATCGGCGGCGCGGGCTGCTGACGCGCCGCCCGGCGAGTCCTCGATGGCCACGCAGGCCAGCGGGGACAGGCGCAGGCGCTTCAGCGCGGTGAGGTAGACATCAGGCTCGGGCTTGCGTACGTCGACGTCCTCGCGGCAGACGACGGCGGCAAATTCACGCTGCCACAGCGGGCCGAAATGCGTGTGCATGAGTGCATCGAGATTGGCACGGCTGGTGCTGCTGGTGATGGCCAGGCGCAGGCCGGCGGCCCGCGCCTGCGCCATCAGATCCTTCACCCCCGGGCGTAGCGCGATCACACCGGCCTTGACCCGCAGCGCATAACGCTGGTTCTTGAGTTGATGAATCCGTTCGGCCAGGACACGGCGCTCACCGGCAAGTGCAGGCGCTACCGACTGGCGGGCCATGAAGTGGCTCACACGTTCCAGCCCGCCGGTGACGCTCAGCCAGTCACCATACGCCTCTTCGCTCCAGTGCCAGGGCAGGCCCAGAGCCTCGAAGGCCTCGTTGAAGGCCACTCGGTGACCGTCGCGCTCGGTCTCGGCCATGGTGCCGTCGACGTCCCAGAGCAGGGCCTGGACTCGGTTCATGGTGATCTCTCCTGTCAAGGATGGACTGCAGCAACAGCGCGCGTCACGATTCAATCGGCCGCGCGGCGGGTCAGGATCTCGAAGGCCGGCAGGGTCTTGCCCTCCAGCACCTCCAGGAAGGCGCCGCCGCCGGTGGAGATGTAGCCGACATCCTTCTCGAAGGCGCTGCTGGCGGCGATGGCACGCGCGATGGTCTCGGTGCCATCGGCAAAGGCATCGAACTCGAACACGCCGACCGGGCCGTTCCAGACGATGGTGCCGGCGGCCTTGAGCTGCCCGGCCAGGATGACGGCGGTCTTCGGGCCGATGTCCAGGATGAGGTCGTCGTCGGCCACGTCGGCCACGTCCTTGGTGACAGCCGTGGCATCGGCGGCGAAACGCTTGGCGCACACCACGTCGACCGGGATGGGCACGGCCGCGCCGCGCGCCTTCATGGCCTCGATCACGGCCTGGGCCTCGCCGACCAGGTCGGGCTCGGCCAGGCTCTTGCCGATCTTGTAACCGGCGGCGAGCAGGAAGGTGTTGGCGATGCCGCCGCCGACGATCAGGCCGTCGACGTTCTTGGCCAGCGACTGCAGGATGGTCAGCTTGGTGCTGACCTTGGAGCCGGCCACGATGGCCAGCAGCGGGCGCCTGGGCTGGGCCAGCGCCTTCGTGATGGCGTCGATCTCGGCCGCCAGCAGCGGGCCGGCGCAGGCGATCTTGGCGTATTCGGCGATGCCGTAGGTCGTGCCCTCGGCACGGTGGGCGGTGCCGAAGGCGTCGTTGGCGTAGATGTCGCACAGCGCGGCCATCTTCTGCGCCAGCTCGGGCTTGTTCTTCTTCTCGCCCTTGTTGAGGCGGCAGTTCTCCAGCATCACCAGCTGGCCGGGCGCGACGGTGACGCCATCCACCCAGTCGGCGATGACCGCAATGTCCAGGCCCATGAGCTCACCCATGCGCCTGGCCACCGGCGCGAGAGAGTCCTCGGGCTTGAACTCGCCTTCGGTCGGGCGGCCCAGGTGGCTGGTGACCATGACAGCGGCACCGGCGTCCAGCGCCAGGCGGATGGCCGGAATGGAGGCGCGGATGCGCGTGTCCTCGGTGATGTTGCCGGCGTCGTCCTGCGGCACGTTCAGGTCGGCGCGGATGAAGACGCGTTGGCCGGCCAGCTTGCCGGCGGCGGCGAGGTCGGTGAGGCGCAGGATGTTCATCGGATCAATCTCCTTGAAGGACAGTCGGTTCAGGGTGAGGTGGAAGAAGGATCAGGCGGACGAGGCAGGCAGGCGCCGGCTCACCAGCCCAGCCCGATGTGCAGCGGCAGGTAGACCGCCATGCCGCTCAGGATGGTGCCCAGGATGCCGCGCCGCCAGATGAAATACGCCGTGCCCATGCAGGCGGCGACGATGCGTGCGTCAGCCAGGCCGAGCGGCAGCAGCCGGCCCTGGCTCATGATGATCTCGGGCAGCACGATGGCGGCCAGCGCCCCCAGCGGCGCGTAACGCAGCGCCCGCACGATCCAGCCCGGCATGGGCAGCTGGCGCTCGGGCAGCAGGAAGAAGGCCCGTGTCAGCAGCGTCACCAGCCCCAGGCCGACGACGGCGAGCAGGCCCAGCCAGGGGTTGCTCATGCTGCGGTCTCCTCTTTCATGCTTGTGCCCTGCCTGTCTGCCGGCCGGGCCGGCCGGACCGGCGCACGCGCCTCCATCAGCAGCCCGGCGGCCACCGCGGCGGCGACGGCCACCAGCAGGTTGAGCTTGAAAGGCAGGGCATAGGCCGCCACCGCCGCCAGACCGGCCACGGCCGCACAGACCCAGGTGGCGCGGTCGACCAGCAGCGAGCAGGTCAGACCCAGCAGCGCCAGCACGCCGGCAAAGCCCAGGCCCCAGGCCAGCGGCACCGTGTCGGCCAGCACGATGCCGGCGATGGAGGTGGTCTGCCAGGTCAGCCACAGCAGCGCCGCGCCGCCCATGAAATACGGCACCTGGCCGGGCGACGGGCGCGCATCCGGCCAGCGGCGCAGGAAGACGGCGTAGTTGACGTCGGCCGCCAGATAGATCATGGCCGAGCGGCGCAGCCGCGGCATGCCGCCGAAGTACAGCCGCCACTGCGCGCTGAAGATGAGGAAGCGCAGGTTCACCACCAGCGCCGTGAGCCAGACCACCCACAGCGGCGCGCCGGCGGCCAGCAGCGGCAGCGAGGCCAGCTGCGAGCTGCCGGCGTAGACCAGCAAGCTCATGGCCAGCGCCAGCCACAGGCCCAGGCCGCTCTTGACCATGGCCACGCCGGTCACCAGGCCCCAGGCGGCGATGCCGGGCAGCATGGGCAGCATGTCGACGGCACCTTCGCGCAGCGGCGGGTAGATCTGCTCGTCGGCCCGCAGGGCGCGCCAGGCCAGGCGCGGCGAGCTCAGCCAGTGCGGGCGGGGGGCGGGGCTGGTGGCAGGGCAGGCGGATGGCGACAGGGACATTTCAGGGATTGTCCCATCGCACCCCGGCCGCATCGCCCCAGGGGGTCGGGCGCCAGGCTACGAGCCGGCAGGGATCAGTGGGTCGCCTTGAGCTTGGCCGGTGCGCCGTGGGCGGGCGGGCGCTGGGGAGCGGGCTCGGCGTGCGCCGCCACTGCGCCATCAGCCGGGCTGCCTTCGCCGCCCGACGCGTTGTCGGCGTCGGTGCTCGCCGAGGCCGGCGTGGCCGACTTGCGCGGCACGACAGGCACGATGCCGTCGATCTTGTTCTCGCGCATGTATTCGTCCATCTCGCGCCAGCCGGCGAAGACGGCGGCCTTCTGCGCCTTGGGGTTCAAGGTGTAGCAGTCCTCGATGGCGCGCAGGGCGTGGCGGCAGGCACTGCCGACGGCCTTGCCTTCGGCCTCCTTGCGTGCCGCCGTGGCGCTGCCCGACTCGATGCCCAGCATGTCGCAGCCGGCCAGGCTGGCCAGGCAGGCGGCGACGAGGGCACAGCGGACAAGACGGGTGCGCATGGCGGGCAGCGGGAGGCAGGGCGCCGGGCGGGCACGGTGGAGTGGCAAGGCGGCGGGACGGGTGGCCGGACCCGGACAGCCCGGCGGTGACCCGACTCGGGCCGGGACGCGGCAGGAGCAGGCCGCGTCGGCCGGCCCGGTCACCGCCGGGCTGTGCCCCATCTTCAGCCCAGCAGCTCGCCCGCAGCGACCGGATAACCGGCCAGAAACTCGCGTACTTGCAGCCGCTTGCCGCCCGGGCGCTGCAGCTCGGCCAGGCGCAGCACCCCCGTGCCGCAGGCGACCAGCAGGCCGGCCGGCCCGGCGGCCAGCACCTGGCCCGGCTGCGCGTCGGCCGGGGCTGCGCCCTCGTCGGCCGTGGCCGACCAGGCCTTACAGACGTCGGTGCCGCGCTGGAAGGTCGTGCCGGGCGCCGGGTCGAAGGCGCGCACGCGGCGCGCCAGCTGCGCGGCCGGCAGGCGCCAGTCCAGCCGGGACTCGGCCTTGTCGATCTTGTGAGCGTAGTTCACGCCCTCGTCAGGCTGGCACACGGGGACGAGCGCGCCGGTCGCGGCCTGCGCCAGCGCCTGCACGACCAGCTCGCCACCCTGCTGCGCCAGGCGGTCGTGCAGCGTCGCGGTGCTGTCGCCAGCGTGGATGGGCTGGTGGCCGACGAGCAGCATGTCGCCGGTGTCCAGCCCGGCGTCCATCTGCATGATGGTGATGCCGGTCCCGGTGTCGCCGGCCTCGATGGCGCGGTGGATCGGGGCCGCGCCGCGCCAGCGCGGCAGCAGCGAGGCGTGGATGTTCAGGCAGCCCAGGCGCGGCAGGGCCAGGGTCCAGGCCGGCAGGATGAGACCGTAGGCGGCGACCACCATCACGTCGGGCGCGGCGGCCAGCAGGGCGGCGCGGGCGGCGGCGGCTTCGTCGGGCGCCTTGCCGTCCAGCCGCAGGCTGAGCGGCTGGGCCAGCGCCAGGCCGGCCTGCACGGCGTACTGCTTGACCGGCGACGGCTGCAGCTTCATGCCGCGGCCGGACGGCCGGTCGGGCTGGCTGAGCACCAGCACGACGTCGTGGCCGGCGCGGTGGATGGCCTCGAGCGCGACGCGGGCGAATTCGGGCGTGCCGGCAAAGGCGACCCGCAAACGGGGGGGGGTGGCAGGCGTGGGCGTCGTCATGTGACGCTCAGGCGCGACGGACATCGGCATCGTCGTCGCGGCCGCGCTTTTGCAGCTTGGCGCGGATGCGGTTGCGCTTGAGCGGCGAGAGGTACTCGACAAAGACCTTGCCCAGCAGGTGGTCCATCTCGTGCTGCACGCATACGGCGAGCATGCCGTCGGCGTCGAATTCGTGCGGCTGGCCGTCGCGCCCGAGCGCACGCACACGCACCTGGGCGTGGCGGGTCACCTTGTCGTAGATCTGCGGCACCGACAGGCACCCCTCGTCGCCGACCACGAGTTCATCGCTCCTGGCGACGATTTCGGGGTTGATGAGGACCAGCGGCTCGTCGCGCGCTTCGGACACATCGATCACGATCACGCGCTCGTGCACGTCGACCTGGGTCGCCGCCAGGCCGACGCCCTGGGCGTCGTACATGGTCTCGAACATGTCGTCGACCAGCTGGCGCACGCGCCCGTCGACCGTGGCCACGGGCCGGGCGACCTTGTTCAGGCGCACGTCGGGATATCGAAGAATTTGTAGCTTGCTCATTTCAGGGGCACGGACGGATGCACGTCGGAGTACTTTTCGTGACTCGCTGCGCGAGCCGATTTCGTTGCAGCATCAAGGGTTTAGGGGCAGAATTTGCGAAACTGTATGAAGATTTTCGGTCACCTTGGAACGACCTCGCAAAGTGCGGTGACGGCCAGGGTGAATGTCCAGTCCTCTGCGGCGTCCGCGTTCGTATCCGCAGCAGCCCGCAGGGCCGCGCCAGTCTGTCCACCGGCCCGTCCGACGGGCTGACAGCCCCCGGACCAGCACCGAGCGCCCAACCAGCGCCCCGACCATGCATCTGCCTTTCTCGCTCCGCCAGATTCCTTCCGACCGCCACTGGCCCAGGTCTGCCGCATGGATCGCCCTGGCACTGTCGGCGGGCCTGACGGCCACTGCCGCCTGGGCTGCCGGGCCCAATTATCCGGTCACGCCCGGCCAGCGCTCGACGGCCAGGCAGGTGGCCGAGGCCGGCATCCCGCTGACCGAGCTGGCACCCGACGCGCCCGACAGCTACACGGTCAAGAGCGGCGACACGCTGTGGGACATCTCCAAGATCTTCCTGCGCAGCCCCTGGCGCTGGCCCGAGCTGTGGGGCATGAACATCGAGCAGGTGTCCAACCCCCACCTGATCTACCCCGGCCAGATGCTCGTGCTGCTGCGTGGCGACGGCCGCGCCCGCCTGGAGATGGGCCAGGCAGGCGGCATGCAGGGGCCGGATGGCACGCTCAAGCTCTCGCCGCGCGCACGCAGCAGCGGGCTGGGCCTGGGACCCATCGCCGCGGTGCCCATGCACCTGATCCAGCCCTTCCTGAACGACGCGGTGGTGCTCGACCAGAACGAACTCGACGGCGCGCCGCGCATCGTGGCCGGCCTGGACAGCCGCACGGTGTTCAGCCGCGGTGACACCGCCTATGTGCGCGGCAGCCTGCCCGACAAGCGTGACTGGCGCGTGTTCCGCAACGCCCGGCCGCTGAACGACCCCGACACCGGCGAGGTGCTGGGCTACGAGGCCGCCTATGTCGGCGCCGCCGAGTACATCCGGCGCGGCGACCGCCGCACCGGCGCGGACGGTGGCGAGGAGATCGTGCCGGCCACCTTCACGCTCACCGCCATGCGGCAGGAAGCCGGCGTGGGCGACCGCCTGGTGACGGCCACGCCGCGCGACGACATGGCCTACACGCCGCACCCACCGGCCAAGCCCATCTTCGGGCGCATCGCCAACCTGTACGGCGAGGGCCTGTCGGCCGGGCAGAACCAGGTCGTGGCCATCAACCGCGGCAAGGTCGACGGGATCGAGCGCGGCCACGTGCTGGCCCTGCTGCGCGACGGCGAGCGCCTGGTCGACCGCGACGACCCGCAGCGCGCCATGCTCAAGCTGCCCGACGAACGCCACGGCTACCTGTTCGTCTTCCGCGTCTTCAACCGCGTGTCCTACGCCCTCATCCTGTCGGCGCAGACCGCGGTGCGGGTCGGCGACCACTTCGTCCAGCCCTGACCCGGCCGGGCGCTGGCGCCGGGCCGGTCAACGTCAGGACACGGTCGAGGTGGTGATGCAAGGTGGCGTGGACGAGGCCGAGCAGGCATGTCAGCTGGCGCCTCCGGAGGCCGAACTGCGTGCCTGGCTGCAGTTGCTCGAGACACCCAGGCTGGGCCGGCAGGCGGCACGGCGGCTGCTGGCCGCCTTCGGCAGCCCGCAGCGGGTTCTCGCCGCCGGGCCGGAGGCTTGCGGCGGGCTTGTCGAGCAGGGTGTTGCACACTCGCTGGTGCACCCGACGGCCTCTCTGCAACCCCTGACCGAGCGCACGCTGAACTGGCTGGCGCAGTCGACCCGCCACCACGTGCTGGTGCTGGGTGACGAGCAATACCCGACGACACTGCTCGAATCACCCGATCCGCCCTTGCTGCTGTATGCCTGCGGCAGGCTCGATCTGCTACAGCATCCCAACCTGGCCATGGTGGGCAGCCGCCACCCGACGGGGCAAGGTCGCGACACCGCACGTGAATTCGCCCGCGAACTGGCGGCGGCGGGTGTGACGGTGACATCCGGCCTGGCGCTGGGCATCGACGCCGCAGCCCACGAAGGTGCGCTGGAAGGCAGTCGCACTGCCGGCAGCGCCTCGACCATCGCCGTCGTCGGCACCGGCCTGGACCAGATCTACCCGCGCAGCCACCGCGAACTGGGCACCAGACTCGCGGCCGAGGGCTTGCTGCTGAGCGAGTTCAGCCTGGGTGCACCACCACTGGCGCAGAACTTCCCGCAGCGCAACCGCATCATTGCCGGCCTGAGTCTGGGCACGCTTGTGGTCGAGGCAGCGCTGCAGTCGGGTTCGCTCATCACCGCTCGCCTGGCGACCGAGGCCGGGCGGGAAGTGTTTGCCGTGCCCGGCTCCATCCACGCGCCGCAGTCGCGCGGCTGCCACGCGCTGATCAAGCAAGGCGCCAAGCTGGTCGAGTGCATCGACGACATCCTGGGCGAGCTCCGGCTGGGACGTACGGCGGCAGTAGCATCCTTCGGCACGACGGCGCGAGGCAGGCGCAGCCGTCCAGCAACTGCAGCTCACGATCAACAACTGCGCCTGATCGACGACAAGGCGGCACCGGCCGGCGCCGCCGCAGCAGCCACCGTGCAGCGCTCGCCCTCCGTCGAAGACGACGATGCCGTCCTGCAGGCCCTGGGCTGGAGTGCAGCCACCCTGGACGTGCTGCTGTTGCGCACCGGCTGGTCGGTCACCGACCTGTCGGTGCGCCTGCTCACGCTGGAGCTGGACGGCCACGTCGAACGCCTGCCCGGCGAACTCTTCCAGCGTGTTGCCAGGGCCTGAACACCCGGCTGCCCGGTCGCTGTCGATGCGCTGTCAAGCGGCCTGTGAAGACGTCAAAAGCTGACGTTTTTGCCCCGCATTGCCTGGCTTCCTGACACCAGGTGCTCGGGTATAGTGGGTTCATGTTTGACGTGCTGGTCTACCTCTACGAGAACTACTGGCGCCCCGACGCGTGTCCTGATCATGATCAGCTGTCACGCAAGCTCAGCGCCCTGGGTTTCGAGAGCGATGAAATCGAAGATGCCTTGAGCTGGCTGGACGGCTTGGCCGACAGTGCCAAGTCGCACTCCGGTACACAGAGCGCATCGGCCATGCGTGTCTACACGGCGGCCGAACACGACCAGCTGGGCGAGGAGTGCATCTCCTTCATCAGCTTCCTTGAATCGGCCGGCGTGCTGCCGCCGTCGATGCGGGAAATCGTCGTCGACCGGGCCATGGCCATCGCCGGCGGCCCGGTGCCGCTGGAAGACTTGAAGATCATCGTGCTGATGGTGTTCTGGAGCCTGGGCGAGGAACCCGATGCACTCATCCTCGACGAGCTCTTTGTCGACGCCAGCGAGCGACTGATCCACTGATCATCCTGTCCGGTTCACGGAACAACACAAGACAAAGGGCGCCTTCGGCGCCCTTTTCCTTTCAGCACCCCGCGCACGCACAGATGCCACGGGCGTGGATCATCACTGCAGCAGGCGGGTCGGATCGGCGTCGAGCTTGGCCAGGGCGTCGCGCGTGGCGCGCACGGTGAGCGATTCTTCCTGCGCCGGCACGAGCAGGCCGGCCTGCAGATAGCTGGCCAGACGGTGCTGCTGGAACATCAGCGCACGACCTTGCGGGGCGACGAACAGGCTGAGCTGCTTGCGCATGCCCTGCCAGGCCAGCTGCACCGGCTCGACACGCTTGTTGTAGTCGAGCTTGAACCAGGTGCCGACCTGCAGGTCGCGCGCCCAGGCGACGATGGCCGGTGTGGGCATGGAGCCCCCCTCAGACACCACCTCCAGCCCGGCGGTTTCCTCGCCCGACAGGTCGCGCACCATCGATTCGTCGATCTCGACATTGCCCACCTCGGGCAGCAGGTCCTCCAGCGTCTCGAGCTGCATGCGCAGCTCGTCCAGGCGCTCGGTCGGGATGGTCGCGCTGCGCGCCGAGAAGGCGGCTGCCAGCGCATTGTTCAGGGCCTGGATGTATTCGTCCTGCTTGGTGTCAGGCACGGCGGCGGCGCCCATGCCCTCGCGCAGCAGCTTGAGCAGCGGCGGCAGGCGGCGGATGGCCTCGGAGCGTTCCTCGCGCGAGACCTTGGCGCTGGCCAGCCAGATCAGTTCCGCCGCGCCCTTGTGCATGCGCTTGGTCTGGTCGCTGCTCTGGCCGGCCTTGACGGCCGTGGTCGCCAGCACGTCGGCCCAGACCTGGAAGAGGAACTCGCGCACGGCGTCGTGCACGGGAACCTCGTTGAGCATCTTGCGCATCTCGATGGTGTACTGGATCGCCAGCGTCTCGCGCTGCTCGATCTGCTGCGCCAGCGACACGCCCTTGCTCGCCGCCGCATGGGTGGTCTTGAAGTAGTTCTCGAGGAAACGCTCGAACTCGGTCAGCACGGTCTGGAAGACGCGCCGGCCGGTGTCGGGGTAGGCCTCGACCACCTGCACCACGCGCTTGATCTCCTTTTCGAGCGGCTCGTCGCTCAGGCCGGCCTCGGTGCCGCCCTCGAAACCCATGACGCACGCACCCATGCGGTCGATCAGCTTGCGCGCCGGGTGGTCGATGGTGGCGAAGAAATCGGGCTCGACGATGGCCACGCGCAGCACGGGCATCTGCAGCCGCGCGAACCAGACACGAATGACCGGCGGGATGCGCTCCTCGGTCAGCAAGGCCTGGAACATCAGGGCGACCACTTCGATGGTGGCACGTTCGACCGGTGTGGCAGCAGCGTCCTTGAGTTCCTGCTTCTGCTGCTGCATCTCCCGCAGCAGCACCGGCGGATTGAAGACAGCAGCCACCTCGGCCTGGGCCACACCAGGCGCAACATTGGCCGGTGCGTCGAAGCGCTGCTGCATCGCCACCTGGGCGGCGCCGATGGCCGCACGCAGGGCCGGCGACGCCACATGCGGCTGGGCGATCGTCGAGCCGCCGAACTCGGGCACCTGGCGGTTCACCAGGCGGTTCAGTCGGCCGATCACCGCCTCGGCATGTTCCAGGCCCCGGGCCAGCAGGCCCGAGCGCGTCATCATGCGGGTTTCGTCGTGCACGGCCGCACGACCGACCTCGGTACTGCTGCCGCCCAGGCCGCCAGTGCTGGTCGTCTGCGACCCACCGCCTCGCCCGCCGCCACCACCCCCACCTGCGCCGCCACCCAGCCCCGGGCTGAGTTCGGTGGCCGCGAACATCGTGGTGTCCTCGTTGCTCGGAGCAGGCTTGTGATGCAGGCTGCCCGGGGTGGGAAAACGCGGCCTGGGCGCTCCTCCGGCAGGCGCACGGGCGTCATCCGGCATGGTGTGCGGGCCGCCCTGACCGCCCTGGCCGGCGCCACCACCCCGTGTTGACGATCCGCCGGCTTGGCCACTCGCGCTGTGGCCGAAGCCACTGCCGGCACCTGCCATGCCGGACGGGGAAGTCCCCCCCGGCGAGGTGTTCGCCGAGGCACCCGCCCCGCCCAGGTCACGACCGCGCCGGATGAAGGGCCGCAGGTTGACATCCGGACACACCCGCTGCTCGATCAGCCAGCGGTTGCACTCGTGGAAGGCTTCCTGCACCAGGCCGGCGAATTCCTCGTGCAGGATGGCCTGGGCCGTGCGCCAGTGGTCGACCGTCAGGCCGGCAGCGCGCCAGGAGTCCACGGCCATGCGCGCCAGCACGTTGGGACGCAGCACGTCGTGGACGTCGAACTCCTCGCGCCGTTCCAGCGCCGACATGCGGAAACGCAGGTCGGCGAATTCCCACGAGGCCTTGTCCATCATGGCCAGGCCCAGCCGCGAACCCAGGATCTCGACCTCGATGGTGTCGTCGTCCACCAGCGCCAGATCCTTGGCCAGCACAGTGGGCGCGAAACTGTTGGGGCTGCTGCCAGGTGGATGGGGCTGCAGTGCTCCGCGCACGCTGGTCACCATGGCCTGCTGCCAGCGTGGTGCCATGCGAGGCAGATCCAGCACCAGATCGCGCCGCCTCGTGATGAGGTCGGGCGAGCCGACCTGGGCCATCAGGTTGCGTGCCGCGTCGATGGTCACACGCACCAGTTGCGGCAGCTCGCGCACCAGCACGTCGACGTAACAGCGTCGTGCCTGGGCGGCTAGCCCAGGGTTGGGCGGCACTGCAGTGGCCATGGACAGCGGGAAACTCCGGGGCGGGCAATTGAAGGAGACGCCGGCCGCTGTCAAGTTCGGCCGGAGGGACGTCGACTCACTCTACACCACGGCTCCGGCGTTCGGATCGTTCGGATCGTGATCCTTGGCCGTGGCATTCACCAGATCTTCACGCTTCACACCCAGCCACATGGCGATGGCCGCAGCCACGAAGACCGATGAATAGATACCGAAGCAGATGCCGATGGTCAGCGCCAGCGCGAAGTAGTGCAGCGTCGGGCCGCCGAACAGCAGCATGGACAGCACCATCATCTGCGTGCAGCCGTGCGTGATGATGGTGCGGCTCATCGTGCTGGTGATGGCGTGGTCGATCACTTCCTCGGTCGTCATCTTGCGGTACTTGCGGAAGGCCTCGCGGATACGGTCGAAGATCACCACCGACTCGTTGACCGAATAACCCAGCACCGCCAGCACCGCCGCCAGCACCGAGAGCGAGAACTCCCACTGGAAGAAGGCGAAGAAGCCCAGGATGATGATGACGTCGTGCAGGTTGGCCACGATGGCCGCGACCGAGAACTTCCACTCGAAGCGGAAGGCGAGGTAGATCATGATGCCGACCACCACGAAGAGCAGCGCCTTGGCACCGTCCTCGGCCAGCTCGCGGCCCACCTGCGGGCCGACGAACTCGCTGCGCGACAGCCGCACCGGCTCGGCGCCATTGGCCTCGCACACCTGGCGGCTGATCGATTCGCCCTTGTCGCTGGTGAACTGGCGCTGCGCGACCTGGCCCTGCTCGACCTTGCACAGCTCGGCAAAGACGCGGCCGACCACCTCGTTCTGCTTGATGTCGCCGCGCAACGGCAGGCGGATGAGCACGTCGCGCGAGGTGCCGAAGTTCTGCACCTGCACCTCGCCGAACTTCATGGCCTCGACCGTCTCGCGCACCTTGCCGATGTTGGCGCTCTGCGCATAGCCGACCTCGATCACCGTGCCGCCGGTGAACTCGATCGACAGGTGCAGCCCGCGGCTGAACAGGAAGAACACCGCGGCGACAAAGGTCAGCGCCGAGATGAGGTTGAACACCAGCGCGTTGCGCATGAACGGGATGTCGCGCTTGATCCGGAAGAATTCCATCTGTCGTCCTACCTAAATTGGCTGCAGGTCACTGCGCGTCGGGCTTCCAGACCTGTCCGATGGACACGGCCTGCAGCTTCTTCTTGCGCCCGTACCACAGGTTCACCAGACCGCGCGAGAACAGCACGGCCGAGAACATCGAGGTCAGGATGCCCAGGCAGTGCACCACCGCAAAGCCGCGCACCGGGCCCGAGCCGAAGGCGAGCAGCGCCACACCGGCAATCAGCGTGGTGACGTTGGAGTCCAGGATCGTCGCCCAGGCACGCTCGTAGCCGGCGTGGATGGCCGCCTGCGGCGAGGCACCGGCGCGCAGTTCCTCGCGCACGCGCTCGTTGATCAGCACATTGGCGTCGATGGCCATGCCCAGCACCAGGGCGATGGCGGCAATGCCCGGCAGCGTCAGCGTGGCCTGCAGCATCGAGAGTATGGCCACCAGCAGCAGCAGGTTCACCGCCAGCGCGGCGGTCGAGAACACGCCGAACAGCATGTAGTAGAAGCACATGAAGGCGGCGATGGCGGCAAAGCCGTAGCTCACGCTGTCGAAGCCCTTGGCGATGTTCTCGGCGCCCAGGCTGGGGCCGATGAGGCGCTCCTCGATGATCTCCATCGGCGCGGCCAGCGAGCCGGCGCGCAGCAGCAGCGCGGTGTCGGCCGCCTCGATGGTGGTCATGGCGCCGGAGATCTGCACCCGCCCGCCGCCGATCTCGCCGCGGATGACCGGCGCGGTCACGACCTCGCCCTTGCCCTTCTCGAACAGCAGGATGGCCATGCGCTTGCCCACGCTCTCGCGCGTCACGTCGCGGAAGATGCGCGCGCCGCGCGCGTCGAGCGTGAGATGCACGGCCGGCTGCTGCGTGTCGTCGAAGCCGGGCTGGGCGTCGGTGAGGTTCTCGCCCGTCAGCACCACCTGGCGCTTGACGATGATGGCGCGCCCGCCACGCTCGCCGTAGCGCTCGGTGCCGAAGGGCACGGGGCCGCCGCCGGTGGCCGCCGCGCTGGCCTCGGCGCTGTCGTCCACCATGCGTACCTCCAGCGTGGCGGTGCGGCCGATGATGTCCTTGGCCTTGGCCACGTCCTGCACGCCGGGCAGCTGCACGACCACGCGGTCGGCGCCCTGCTGCTGGATCACCGGTTCGGCCACGCCCAGCTCGTTGATGCGGTTGTGCAGCGTGGTGATGTTCTGCTTGAGCGCCTGTT
The DNA here is from genome assembly GCA_046045865.1 of Pseudomonadota bacterium. Taxonomy (GTDB): domain Bacteria; phylum Pseudomonadota; class Gammaproteobacteria; order Burkholderiales; family Burkholderiaceae_C; genus Sphaerotilus. Next base: position 19,802 of record JBJOKY010000005.1, read on the forward strand.
CCTGCACGCGCTTGGCCGCCTCGGGCTTGAGCTGGCCGGTCAGCCTGGGTTCGGCGCTGTCGTTGCCCTCGGTCCACACCAGGTCGGGCAGCTGGTCGCCCAGCAGCGCCAGCGCGGCCTTGCGGGTCTCGGCCTCGCGGAAGCGCACCTCGACGGTCTGGCCGTTGCGGGCGATGCCGGCGTGGCGGATGTTCTTGTCGCGCAGCTGGGTGCGGATGTCACCGGTCAGCGACTCGGCCTTCTTGGTCAGGGCCGACTGCATGTCCACCTGCATCAGGAAGTGCACGCCGCCGCGCAGGTCCAGGCCCAGGTACATGGGCAGGGCGCGCAGGCTGGTCAGCCAGTGCGGCGAGCGCGACACCAGGTTCAGGGCGACGATGTAGCTGGGGTCGGCAGGGTCCGGATTGAGCGCCTTGCTGATCGCGTCACGCGCCTTGAGCTGGTTGTCGGTGTCGCCGAAGCGTGCACGCACCGAATTGCCCTCCAGCAGCACGAAATCAGGCTTGAGCTGGGCTTGCTCGAGCACCGCGCTCACGCGGCTCGTCAGCTCGGACTCGACCTTCACCGTCGCCTTGCCGCTGGACACCTGCACCGCAGGGGCCTCGCCGAAGAAGTTGGGCAGGGTGTAGAGCAGCCCGATCACCACGGCCAGGGCCAGGACGAGGTATTTCCACCAGGGGTAACGATTCATGCGAATTCCTTGCAGGCGAGCGGCGGCGGCTCGGGTGGCATCTGGCCACCCGGCCGCACGGCCGGGCCTGGCTTACTTGACCGTGCCCTTGGGCAGAACCTGGACGACTGCGCTGCGCTGGCACTGCACCTCGACACCGCTGGCCAGCTCCAGGCTCAGGTAGGCGTCGCCGACCTTGCTGATCTTGCCCAGCAGGCCACCGGCGGTGACCACCTCGTCGCCCTTGGCTAGGGCGTCGATCATGGCCTTCTGCTCCTTCTGGCGCTTCATCTGCGGCCGGATCATCACGAAGTACAGCACCACGAACATGAGCAGCAGCGGCAGGATCTGGCCGAAGCCGCCAAAGCCATCCGCCGTTGCGGCAGCCGCGGGCGCTTGAGCATACGCATTGGAAATAAACACAGTGAAACTCCTGCCAGACAGACAAAGCGGCCGATTCTAGGGCCCCGCCCGGTGCAGGCCGGCCGGCCGGCGTGCAGGGGACAGTTGCGGGACGAGGCGTGCGTCACGGCCCGAGGTGGTGCCGGCACGACCGCGCATGCACCTCGCTACAGGCAGGCCGCACCGTGCCGATACAGCAGGGACGCCGCCGTTGCGGCCCTACCCCGTCAGCCGGACCGCCATGTCACCCACCGCCGCATCCCGTCCTGTCGCCCAGCCGGCATCGTGCCCGGGCCCGGCGGCCCTACCACTGCCTGCAGGCCAGTCCGCGCAGGCCAGCGCTGCGTCGAGCAGGACCAGTGATGCCGCTCCCGCGTCCCTCCATGTCGAGGAGACCATGCCGGCGGTGCTGTGGCGCCGTCGACCTGTCCGGGCGACCCGTGCCGTCCTGCTGGATCTGGACCTGTCCGAGGCGGGCGCAGCACCCCGTCACGGCACGGCGAGCGGCGGCCCCCGGTCGGCCCCGCAGGCCATCCACACCGGCAGCCAGGTCGACGCTCTGCAGCAACGCCTGGCCGCAGCACTGCTGCGCTGTGCAGGCAGCGGCACGCGCGGCGCCCTGATGCACGCCCGCATCGACGGCCTGCCGCTCACCCTGGCGGCCAGCCATGCCGGGCCCGGGTCGCGCGGCACTGCGGCGGTCGACCATGGCCAGCGCGCACTCGACAGCCTGGCCGATGCCCTGCGCGCTGCGCTGCCCCCCGGCAGCTGGGTGGCTGTGGACACCAGCGGCTACGCCTGGCTGCTGCTGCAGGACATGGGCACCCCGGCGGTGGTGCTGGGCTGGGCCCGCCGTGTCGAGCAGGTGCTCGCGCGCAGCAGCTGCGTCGGCGCCTCCAGCCGGGTGGCGCTGGGGCTGTGCCTGTTCCCCGACCAGGCCGACAGCGCGCGCGACGTGCAGGTGGCCGCCAGCGCCGCCAGCGCCCAGGCGCAGGCCGACCGCGGCAGCGGCGCCAGCCGCAGTGCCTTCTATGACCACGAGCGCGCCGAGCGGGCACGCAGCCAGGGGCGCGACGCCCTGCAGCTGGCCAGTGCGCTGGAACACGGCGGGCTGGAGCTGCGCCTGCAGGGCCGCGCCTTCCTGCGTGGTGGCGCCCTCAGCGCCGCCCAGGTCGAGCTGAGCTGGCCTCGCCGCAAGGGTGACCGCGAACGCGGCGAGCAGACCGCCGCCGTCGGCGCGGGCGGCCCCGACGGCGTCGAACGCCGCCGCGCCCGGCGCAATCCGGGCAGCTGCCGCGGGCTGGCGCTGGAACGTCTGGCCGCCCAGGCCGGACTGGTCGAGGAACTGGGCCGGGCGCTGCTGACCCGCAGCTGCCAGCAGCTGGCGGCCTGGCACCGTCAGGGTGTCGGAGTGCCGGCGCTGGCGCTGCGCCTGCCCAGCGCGTGGGTGACGCGGGCCGACTTCGGCATCGAGCTCACGCGCCTGCTCAAGCGCCACCACCTGCACGGCCGCCAGCTTCGGCTCGAGCTGGGCGCAGCGGCGCTGCGGGCCCTGCAGGGCGATGCCGGCCACCTGCTGATCGATGCCGGCGTGGAACTGACCGCCGATGTGACGGATGTCGACCTGGCCACCCTGGCGGCCTGCCGCCAGCTGCCGGTGACCAGCCTGGCTGTCGACCTGGCGCAGCTGGGCGACATCACCCGGCCCGGCCAAGCCCGCGCCAGCCTGACCACGCTGGCCATGCTGGCACGCAGCCTGGGCATGCGCGTGCTGGTGAAGTCGGTCGACCATGCCGAGGAGCTGGAGCTGCTCGGCCAGCTCGACTGCGACGAATACCAGGGCGCCGTGCTGGCGCGGCCGCTGCCGGCGCGCACCTGGACGACGCTGCTGGTCGAATCCGCCGTCGGCAACCTGACGGATCACGCCCAGCAAGTCCGAGCCCAGGCCGACACCATGCCGGCCTGAACCGCGAACCTCGACCGCTACTGCAGCGTCACCGACAAGGTGTACTTGCCGTTGGTCGCGCCGGTGCCACCACTGAAGTACACAACCCGCACGTAGGCTGTCGACGCGGCCGTGGCCGAGCTATTGGTGATCGTGACGCTGTCGACTGCGCCCGTGCCCAGTTCGCTGCGTGCAATGCGCGTGCCCTGGGCGTTGTAGGCCCACAGGTCGTAGTCGGAAGTGGCATTGGGCGTCAATCTCACCACCACGCTGCGACCGGCCGGGACGCTGATGCGGAAGTAGTCGGTGTCCGACGCGGCGGAAATCGTGCCGTTCACCGTCACGCTGCCGGTCAGCACCTGAGCCGAGGTGCGGCTGTTGTTGGGCTCGACTTCGGCCACCGTGCCGGGCGGCGGGGGAGGAGGTGGCGGCGGCGGTGGCGGCGGTGGCGTCGTGCCGAGCGCGGCATCGATGGCCGCGCTGGCATCGACGATGCCGGTGCCGCAACCCAGCGTGCAGGTCACCGGCAGTGGCCGGGTGCTGGCCTTCAGCCGCGATTCGACCTGGTCGGGCGTCAGCAGAGGGTTGCGCGACAGCATCAGTGCGACCACGCCCGCCACGTGCGGCGTGGCCATGGACGTGCCCTGGTAGTAGGCATAGCTGTCCGCCCCGGGTGCCCGGGTGCCGGCGTTGAGCGTCGACAGCACGCCGTTGGCCGCACCGGTGCTCTGGTCTCCGCCAGGCGCCGCGACGTCCACCAGGCTGCCGTAGTTCGAGTAGTAGGCCCGTGCGCCCGTCCTGCCCACCGCAGCCACGGCAATCACGCCCGAGCAGTTGGCCGGCGAGGCGTTGGACACGTTGGTGTTGGAGTTGCCCGCGGCCACGACCACCACCGTGTTGCGGCTGCGCGCGCTGTTGATGGCGTTCTGCGACGTGGTGTCGCACGCGCCCGAGCCGCCCAGCGACATGTTGATCACGCGTGCCGGCGTCGGATTGAGCGGCAGGCCTGGCACGCTGCCGCCCGAGGCCCAGATGATCGCGTCGGCGATGTCGGAGGTGAAACCGCCGCACTTGCCCAGCACCCGTACCGGCTGCACCTTGGCACCGAAGGCCACGCCGGCCACGCCGACGCCATTGCTGGTGACCGCCGCGATGGTGCCGGCCACGTGGGTGCCGTGCCAGCTGCTGTTGGACGCCGGCGAGCCTGTGCCGCATTCACCCGCGGCGACCCAGTCGCCCGGGTCGAGCGCGTCGGCATCGCGGCCGTTGCCGTCGTTGCCCACCACCGACGAGGTGATGAAGTCGTAGCCCGGCACGATGTTGGCGGCCAGATCGGCATGAGGCCGGTAGCCGGTGTCGATCACCGCCACCGTGACGCCGCTGCCGGTGGACTTGTCCCAGGCCAGGGGCAGGTTCAGGCCGGCCACCGGTTCGTAGTAGTGCCACTGCGAGGTGTACGAGGCGTCGCTCGGCACCAGCTGCACCTGCATGATGCGGTCGGGCTCGGCATAGTCGACCAGCGGATCGGCGGCCTGGATCTCGGCGGCAAGCTGGCGTGCCCGCTCCATGCCGAGCCGGCGGCTGAGCTTGAGCACGTGCGAGCCCGAGCCAGTGCGGCGCAGGTGCCTGACCTGGGCGCCGGCACGCCCGGCAGCCAGCTCGGCGCTGACGAGGTCGATGGGCTGGATGGTGTCGGAGCCGGTCTGGTGGCGGTAGCGCACGATGACCCGGTCGGTCGCATCGCTGGGCACGAGCGGAGCGGCATCCGCCGGCTGCAGCGCATGCGCCGACAGGCTCAGGCCCGCGGCCAGTGCCAGCGGTGTCAGGCGCAGCAGGCGTCGTTTCGAGGTCAGGTGGTGCATCGTGTTCCCCTAGATATGCGGTGATGGCTGGTGTCGAGTGTGTCGACACCGGCAGCACCCGTGGATCCGCAATCGCAAGCCGTCGTTACAGGCGCGGCCACGCCCGCCACGACGCACGACCGAGACCGGGGCCGCCTCGGACCAGCTTAGTCCACCGCTTGCAAGGCGTGGAACGTGACTTTCCTCACAGTTGCAACCCACCGACAATGCAAAAGGCAGCACGGCCGACACCCCCGAGTCGCGGGGGGGGCGGCCGTGCGGAAAACCGGGTTCGCAAGGCGCGCCTGCAGGGGCGGCAACCTGGCCGAAGCTCGGCCGGTTGCGTGCCCGCTCAGGACTTCGACGACAGCGGGCAGGTGCGGATGCCCAGGATGGAGTACAGCGGGCAGAACTTCATCAGGCCGGTGGCGAGCGGGACGATGCCCACATAACCCCAGACACCCACGGTGCCGGAGACGGCCAGGGCGATCAGGACGAGGCCTGCGACGATACGGGCGATGCGGTCAAGGCCGCCGACATTGCTGGACATGGTGGTGCTCCTGTGGTACCGGCGTCAAAGCAACACCGGAGAGCCCGCAGTATTCCGATCGTGCCGGACTTGATCTGTGACAGCAGTCACACAAGGGATACGACTGGCTGGCGTGCCACGGGCGATCGGCCGGTCAGCCCGGGGCGGCATCGCCAGCCGCGAGGCGGCGCAACGCGGCGGCGTCCAGCACGGTGATGCGCTCGCGCCCCAGGCTGACCCAGCCGGCTTGCTCGAAGCGCTTGAGCAGCCGCGTCACCATCTCGCGCACCGTGCCCAGTTCGTCGGCCAGACGCTGGTGGGTGATGGCCAGCTGCGCGCCGCGGCCGAGCAGGGCCGAGGCCAGGCGCTGGTCCAGGCGCTGGAAGGCCACCGCCTCGGCCAGCTCGATCAGGTCGCCCATGCGCTGCGCGAACACGCTGAAGACCCAGCGGCGGAAGGGCTCGTGTGCGCTCCAGCGCATGAACAGCGGCGCGGGCAAGAGCAGCAGCCGGCTGCGGCGCACCGCCACGCCGTGCGCGCTCAGCGCCGCGCCGCCCAGCAGGCTGGACGCCGACACCAGGCAGACCTCACCCGGCACGACGCGGTAGAGCTCGATGGCGCGGCCCTGCGCCTCGCCGCGCGCCACACGCACCTCGCCTTCCAGCAGCAGCGGGAAGCCGGCGCACGGGTTGCCTTCGTGGAACAGCATGGTCGCTTCGTCGACCACCATGGGTGCGCCCAGACGCAGCAGGTCGTCCACGCAGTCGGGCGGCGGATGATCGAGCAAGGCAGGGTAATAGTCGGCAAGCTGATCGAGCAGACCGGTTGCCGGCGTGGTGACGGCACCGGCTGCGTCGTCGGCCGGATCGGAGGGGACGACTGTCGGCGGCATGGGCAGGGTCAAGGCAGCAATCGGGAGTGGGCAACCGGCGGGCGGGTGGACGGGCGGCGAGAGGTGTCACGCAGGGCATGCCCTGCAGCCACGGCGGCAGTGTAGGCAGCACGCCCCGTCAAGGCGTCAGTGTGTACACCGCTGCGCGGCCGCGAAGCAGGCTTGCCAGGGTATCCGCGTGCCAGTGCGGCCACAGGGCCCTCCCTAGAATGAAACGCATGGTGCGCGGCTTCCCGGCGCCCTCACAGGAGACAGACATGAACGCCCCGCACAGCTTCGAATGGCAGGCCCACGCCGCACCGCGTCGCAGCGCGCCGCCGGCCCTGGTGGAGGCGCTCAAGGCGCGCTTCGGCGAGCGCTGCTCCACCGCCGCGGCCGTGTGCGCCCAGCACGGCCGTGACGAATCGGCCTACGACGCCGCGCCGCCCGACGTGGTGGTGTTCTGCGAGAGCAACCAGGACGTCGCCGACGCCGTCAAGCTGGCCGACCAGTACGCCGTGCCGGTCATCCCCTTCGGCGTGGGCTCCTCGCTCGAAGGCCATCTGCTGGCGGTACAGGGCGGCATCTCGCTCGACCTGGGGCGCATGAACCAGGTGGTGAGCCTGAACGCCGAGGACCTGACCGTCACCGTGCAGGCCGGCGTGACGCGTTTGCAGCTCAACAACGAGATCCGCCACAGCGGCCTGTTCTTCCCCATCGACCCGGGCGCGGACGCCAGCATCGGCGGCATGTGCGCCACGCGGGCGTCCGGCACCAACGCGGTGCGCTACGGCACCATGCGCGAGAACGTGCTGGCACTCACGGTGGTGACGGCCAGCGGCGAGATCGTGCGCACCGGCAGCCGCGCGCGCAAGTCCAGCGCCGGCTACGACCTCACGCGCCTGATGGTGGGCAGCGAGGGCACGCTGGGCGTCATCACCGAGATCACGCTGCGGCTGTACCCGCAGCCCGAGGCGGCCTCGGCGGCGGTGTGCCACTTCCCCAGCATCCAGGCGGCGGTGGACACCACCATCGCCATCATCCAGAGCGGCGTGCCGATCGCGCGCTGCGAGCTGGTCGACCCGCATTCCATCCGCGCCGTCAACAAGTACGCCAAGCTCGGCCTGCGCGAGGAGCCCATGCTGCTGATGGAATTCCACGGCAGCCCGGCCGGCGTCGCCGAGCAGGCCCAGGTGGTGCAGGAGCTGGCCGGTGAACATGGCGGCCAGGCCTTCGAATGGGCCAGCACGCCCGAGGAGCGCACGCGGCTGTGGACCGCGCGCCACCACACCTATTTCGCCGCCCTGCAGACGCGGCCGGGCTGCCGCGCCATCAGCACCGACACCTGCGTGCCCATCTCGCGCCTGGCCGAATGCCTGGTCGAGACGGCCGACGAGGTGGAGGCCAGCGGCATCCCCTACTTCCTCGTCGGCCACGTGGGCGACGGCAATTTCCACGTCGGCTTCCTGATCGACCCCAACGACCCGGACGAATGCCGGCGCGCCGAGGCGCTCAACCACGCCCTGGTGGCGCGCGCCCTGCGGCTGGAAGGCACGTGCAGCGGCGAACACGGCATCGGCCTGCACAAGATGGGCTTCCTGCTCGACGAGATCGGCCCGGCCACCGTGGGCCTGATGCGCGCCGTGAAGCAGGCCCTGGACCCGAAGAACATCATGAACCCGGGCAAGATCTTCGCGCTCTGAACTGCAGGGCGGCGCTGCATCGCCTCAGCGCGCGGCAGGGGTCCGGTGCAGGTCGGCCCGCACGAAGGGTGTGGCATGACCGGACAGTCTGAGCGCCAGTGCAGTGACCATGTCGTGGCTGCGCGACGGCGGTGCGTGGCTCACGCTCAGCAACCCCCAGGCCAGCACCAGCAACGCCGGCCAGCCGGCGGCGCGGTGCGTCAGCCCGGGCAGGCGGCCGTGGGCGGCGATGGCCACGGCCGTGCCCAGCACCCAGCCGGCCAGCACCTCCGACACGCTGTGAAAACCCAGCAGCACGCGTGACGACCCCACCACGACCACCAGCATGCACGCCAGGCCCACGAGCAGGCGGCGGGCGGGCGCCATCCAGCGGGTGGACAGCAGGCCGGCCAGCGGCGGCAGAGCCGCGGTGGCGACCAGGGTGTGGCCGGACACGCCGGTGAAGTCCGCCCAGGCCCAGCCCCAGCACCAGCCGATGAAGGCAAGCTTGCTCGCCAGCGTGAGGCTGGCCGCCACCGCCAGCCCTGCCAGCCAGACCAGGGCAACCGGCCAAGCCTGGCGCCTGGCCACCCAGAGATGGCTGGCCAGCGCCAGCGCCATGGGCGGCAGGACGATCTGCGCCTCGCCCAGGCGCGTCAGCACCGCCCAGCCCTCGGCCAGTCGAAGCGCGCTGCCGTCCAACGTCAGCACCGGCAGCCGGCCTTACAGCGCACCGCGGCAGTTGGGTGCGCCGCAGCGACAGGGCAGGCTCCCGCCGTGGTGGGTCTCGCCATAGTCGGCGGTGAGTTCCTCGCCCTCGGCGATGGCGCGTTTGGCGTACAGCTCGACGCGCCCCTGGCGGATGCGCAGCACGGTGTTGGGCGTGCACGAGTGGTTGGTGTAGCGCAGCGGATCGGTCGATGCGCTGGCGTCGATGGCACGCTTGTCCGACACCTCCACCATCATGATGCGGGCCTGGCCGCGCACTCGCCGGCGCGCCTCCTTCACGCTGATGGATTCACCGCGGATCTCGCCGATCTTCTTGTAGGCCGGGATGGGTTCGGCGGCGAACGCACCCAGGCCGTCGATGGTGCTGGGGCGGTTGTGCACCGCGAACTTCTGCGGGTTGGCGGGCTGGCCGCGCCGGGCTGCCACCACGTCGGCGGCAGCGGGCGGCGTGGTGGCGTCGGCGGCTGGGTAGAGGTCGGGGCTGGTCACGCGGCGAGTATCGGGCCGGTGCTCAGTGCGCCGGCGCCGGCACCGACCAGCGCTTGGTCACCACGCCCGCACCATTCACGCTTTCCAGCTGCACGCCGAAACCCCACAGCCGCGCCACGTGCTTGAGTACCTCCTGCGCGGTATCGGCCAGCGGCCTGTCCTTGTGCTGGAAGTGCCTGAGCGTGAGCGAGCGGTCACCGCGCAGATTGACGTTCCAGACCTGGATATTGGGCTCGCGCGACCCCAGGTCGTACTGGTGCGACAGGGATTCGCGCAGGTCGCGGTAACCCGCCTCGTCGTGGATGGCGGAGACTTCGAGCTGGTTGGCCTTCTCGTCGTCGGTGATGGCGAACAGGCGGAACTCGCGCATCAGCTTGGGGCTCAGGAACTGACCGATGAAGCTTTCGTCCTTGAAGTTGCGCATGGCGTGGTCGAGCGTGGGCAACCAGGGGCTGCCGGCGATTTCCGGGAACCAGTGCCGGTCCTCTGCCGTCGGCGCATCGCAGATGCGCTTGATGTCGGTATACATCGCAAACCCGAGCGCGTACGGGTTGAGCCCGCTGTAGCCACGGTCGCCGACACGCGGCTGGAACACCACGTTGGTGTGCGACTTGAGCCACTCGATCATCACGCCGTCGGTCAGGTATCCGTCGTCGTACATCGTGTTGAGTATCTTGTGGTGCCAGAAGGTGGCCCAGCCCTCGTTCATCACCTGGCTCTGGCGCTGCGGGTAGAAATACTGCGCAACCTTGCGCACGATGCGCACCAGCTCGCGCTGCCAGGGCTCCAGCAGCGGCGCGTTCTTCTCGATGAAATACAGCAGGTTTTCCTGCGGCTCTTCCGGGAAACGCCGCACCTCCTGCTGCTCCTCGGCACGTTCGGCACGTCTGGGCAAGGTACGCCACAGGTCGTTCACCTGCCGCTGGGCGTAGGCTTCACGGTCCTTGCGGTCAGCCAGTTCCTGCGCCAGCGACTTGCGGCTGGGGCGCCGGTAACGGTCGACGCCATGGTTCATCAGGGCATGGCAGCTGTCGAGAAAGGTCTCGACGGTTTCCAGGCCATGCTGCTCCTCGCAGGCCGCCACATAGTTCTTGGCATACACCAGGTAATCGATGATGGACGACGCGTCGGTCCACATCCGGAACAGGTAGTTGCCCTTGAAGAAACTGTTGTGACCATAGGCCGCGTGTGCGATCACCAGGGCCTGCATGGCCATGGTGTTTTCCTCCATCAGGTAGCTGATGCAGGGATTGCTGTTGATGACGATCTCGTAGGCCAGCCCCATGTGGCCGCGCCGATAGTTCTTCTCGGTCGAGATGAATTCCTTGCCGTAACTCCAGTGGCGATAATTGACCGGCATGCCGACGCTGGCGTAGGCATCCATCATCTGTTCAGCCGTGATGATCTCCAGTTGGTTCGGATAGGTATCCAGGCCGAACCGCTCGGCGGTGTGCTTGATCACCTCGTGATACTGGTCGATCAGCTCGAAGCTCCAGTCGCTGGGCGCCGGCAGCCGTTCGCTCGGGGGGTGCGCCAGGGGCGGCGGACCGGCTCTGAGGTCTTTCATCAAGACCCGGTCGAATGCACTCATGCCTGCACCCCTTCCTTCTTGAACAGGTCACGGAACACGGGGTAGATCTGCGATGCCTCGGTGACCTTGCGCATGGCGAAATGCGGTCCGCTGACCCCAGCCAGCCGCACATATTCTTCCCAGAGGTTCTGCTCGGGTTCGGCCACCTGCACGTAGGCGTAATAACGGCATAGCGGCAATATCTTCTGCTCCAGCAGTTCGCGGCAACGCCCGCTGTCGTGGTGCCAGTTGTCGCCGTCGCTGGCCTGGGCACCATAGATGTTCCACTGGTCGCTCGGGTAACGCGCGCGGATGATTTCCTCCATCAGCACCAGGGCGCTGGATACCACCGTACCACCGGTTTCAGTGGAGTGGAAGAAACCCTCCTCGTCAACCTCCTGCGCCTGGGTATGGTGGCGGATGAAGACGATGTCGATCTTCTCGTAATGGCGCGTCAGGAAGAGATAGAGCAGGATGAAGAAGCGCTTGGACAATTCCTTGCGTCCTTCGTCCATCGAGCCCGACACATCCATCAGGCAGAACATCACCGCCTTGGACGTGGGCACCGGCACCTTCACCCGACTGCGGAAGCGCAGGTCGATCGGATCGAGAAAGGGGATGCCCGCAACCCGGCCGCGCAGATGGGCGATACGTGCCTCGATCTCCAGCAGGCGAGCGCCCACTTCGATCGTCTGCGGCCCGGCGCGCAGGGTCAGTTGCTCTTCTTCGAGTTCCTGCAGTTCGCGCCGGCTGCTGGCGCCCAAGGCGATGCGCCGCCCCAATGCACCACGCATGGACCGCACGACATGCAGGTTGTTGGGTGTGCCGTCGCTGGTGAAACCAGCCCGGTGGGATTTCCACTCCGGCGTTTCGGCGAGTTGGGTGCGGATCAGGTGCGGCAGGGCCAGATCCTCGAAGAAGACCTGCATGAATTCCTCCTTGCTCAGGCTGAAGACGAAATCATCATCACCTTCGCCGGAATCACTTGCCTGGCCGTTGCCCTTGCCACCGCCCCCGCCGCCGCCCTTGGGCCGCTCGATGCGGTCACCGCGGATGTATTCGCGGTTGCCGGGGTGGACGATCTCGCGCACGCCACCCTGACCATGATGAAACACGGGTTCGTTGATATCCTTCTTCGGGATGCGGATCTCTTCGCCACGCTCCAGGTCGCGGATGCCGCGGCCATCGATGGCGCGGCGCACCGCGCCGCGGATCTGCTCCTTGTAGCGACGCAGGAAACGTTCGCGGTTGCCGATCGACTTGTTCTTGCCGGCCAGCCTGCGGTCTATGATTTGCTGCAGCATCGATGAAGCCCCGCTGATCTCGGCTTGCTCGGATTAACTGGACTTGCGCACGCGCAGATACCATTCACACAGCAGCCGCACCTGCTTGCCGGTGTAGCCCTTGGCGACCATGCGGTTGACGAAGTCCTCGTGTTTCTTGGCCTCGTCGGCGCTCGCCTTGGCATTGAAGCTGATCACCGGCAGGAGCTCCTCGGTGTTCGAGAACATCTTCTTCTCGATCACCGCGCGCAGCTTCTCGTAGCTCGTCCAGACCGGGTTGTTGCCGGCGTTGTTGGCACGCGCGCGCAGCACGAAGTTGACGATCTCGTTGCGGAAATCCTTCGGGTTGGCGATGCCGGCGGGTTTCTCGATCTTCTCCAGCTCGGCGTTCAGCGCCGCGCGGTCGAACACCTCGCCAGTGTCGGTGTCACGGTATTCCTGATCCTGGATCCAGTAATCCGCGTAGGTGACGTAACGATCGAAGATGTTCTGGCCGTATTCGCTGTAGCTTTCCAGATAGGCGGTCTGGATCTCCTTGCCGATGAATTCGGCATAACGCGGCGCGAGAAGTTCCTTGATGTAGCCGATGTATTTCTGCTCGACCTCGGCCGGGAACTGCTCGCGCTCGATCTGCTGCTCCAGCACGTACATCAGGTGGACCGGGTTGGCGGCGATTTCCTGGCTGTCGAAATTGAAGACCTTGGAGATGATCTTGTAGGCAAAACGCGTGCTGATGCCGCTCATCCCCTCATCCACGCCAGCGTAGTCGCGGTACTCCTGGTAACTCTTGGCGCGCGGGTCGGTGTCCTTCAGGTTCTCGCCGTCGTAGACCTGCATCTTGGAATACAGGCTGGAGTTTTCCGGCTCCTTCAGGCGCGTCAGCATGGCGAACTGGCTCATCATCTTGAGCGTGCCCGGGGCGCACTTGGCCTGGCCGAGCGACGAGCCACGCACGAGCTTCTCGTAGATCTTGATCTCCTCGCTCACCCGCAGGCAATAAGGCACCTTGACGATGTAGATGCGGTCGAGAAAGGCCTCGTTGTTCTTGTTGTTGCGGAATGCTTTCCATTCGCTCTCGTTGCTGTGCGCCAGCACGATGCCGTCGAAGGGTATGGCACCGAAACCTTCCGTACCCTTGAAGTTGCCTTCCTGGGTAGCCGTGAGCAGCGGATGCAGCACCTTGATGGGCGCCTTGAACATCTCGACGAACTCGAGCAGCCCCTGGTTGGCCAGGCACAGGCCACCGGAATAGCTGTAGGCATCCGGATCGTCCTGCGCAAAGGTCTCGAGCTTGCGGATGTCGACCTTGCCGACCAGCGAAGAGATATCCTGGTTGTTCTCGTCGCCCGGCTCGGTCTTGGAAATGCCGACCTGCTTCAAGATGCTGGGGTAGCGCTTGACGACCTTGAACTTGCGGATATCGCCGCCGAATTCATCCAGCCGCTTCACCGCCCACGGGCTGAGGATGCGGTTGAGGTAGCGGCGCGGAATGCCGAATTCCTTCTCGAGGATGGGGCCGTCCTCCGCCGCGTCGAACAGGCCCAGCGGCGATTCGTTCACCGGCGAGCCCTTGATGGCGTAGAAGGGCACGTCCTGCATCAGCTGCTTCAGGCGTTCGGCGATCGAGCTCTTGCCGCCGCCGACCGGGCCCAGCAGATACAGGATCTGCTTCTTTTCCTCCAGCCCCTGGGCGGCGTGCCTGAAATAGGACACGACCTGCTCGATCGCGTCCTCCATGCCGTAGAACTCGGCGAAGGCCGGATAGATCTTGATGACCTTGTTGGCAAAGATGCGCGACAGGCGCGGGTCGTTGCGCGTGTCGACCATCTGCGGGTCGCCGATCGCCCTGAGCATGCGCTCGGGCGCGGTGGCGTACGCCAGGGGGTTGCGCTTGCACTCGGCAAGGTAATCCTCCAGGCTGAGTTCTTCTTCACGGGTGCGCTCGTAGCGCGCGGCGAAGTTGCTGATCACGTCCATGCGGGCCTCCAGGATAGTCAGGCGACGATGCGGCGGGCTGGTCTGCCGCATCGCTTGGGAAGATCTGATGAAGTCCCTCCGCCGGTCTGCACGGCCCGAGGCTTCATCAGAGCTTTCCGTCCATCTTTCCGGATGGCATCGGTGTCTATCGATGAGGTGGTCGGCGTGGTGCGGTGCGTGATCCCTTGTCTGGCTGGACTGGTGTGAGGGCCGTGTCCGCGTTCAAACGAGCGGCCTCGATCCTACGATAAGCGAGCTTGCGATGCCCATGTTCGGCACTTGGCCGGGCGCTTGCACGATACAACGCTACAACGCGGATTGCGTCACTGCGCCGACAGCCGTCACCCATTATTTCAATCGAGCAACAGACGCGCCCGGACGGGCGTCCCCAGGAGCGCGAGGCTCAGGCCTCGGTCAGGCCCAGCTTGTCGAGCAGACCGTTGAGCTCTTCGAGCGACCCGAAGGCGATGGCCACCTCGCCCTGCTCGCCGCGCCGGGTGCGCTTCTTGACACGGATCTCGACCGCTGCGGTCAGGTGGTCGGCGAGTTGCTCCTCGATGCGCAGCAGATCGCGTGACTTGGCGCCCTTGACCGGAGCCGGGTCAGCAGGGCGTGCGCCGCTGCGGGCCGCGGTGCGGGTCGCGAGCTTCTCCGCGTCGCGCACCGACAGTTCGCGGGCCACGATCTCGTTCGCGCAGGTGATCTGGTGCGCCTTGTCCAGAGGCAGCAGGGCGCGCGCGTGGCCCATGTCCAGGTCACCTGCCATGAGAAGCTCGGCCACCGGCTCGGCCAGGTTCAGCAGCCGCAGCAGGTTGCTGGTGGCGGGGCGCGAGCGGCCGATGGCCCGGGCCGCCTCATCGTGCGTGAGGCCGAACTCCTCGATCAGGCGCTGCACGCCATGTGCCTCCTCGAGAGGATTGAGATCCTCGCGCTGGATGTTCTCGATCAGTGCCATCGCGGCGGCGGTCTGGTCGGGCACCTCGCGCACCAGCACCGGCACCTCGTCAAGACCGGCCAGGCGGGCGGCGCGTGAACGGCGCTCGCCGGCAATGATCTCGTACATGGGCAGGCCGTCGCTGGCCGCCACCGGGCGCACCAGGATGGGCTGCATCACGCCCTGGGACTTGATGCTTTCGGCCAGCTCGAACAGCGAGCCTTCGTCCATGCGTGTGCGCGGCTGGTACTTGCCGGGCAGCAGCTGGGCGATCTTGAGCACAGAAGGCGGCTGCGCCTCGCCAGGTTGACGTGCATCCACCACCTGCGGGCCGAGCAATGCTTCGAGTCCGCGACCGAGTCCCTTGGGCTTCTTGATGACCATGGCGCGATTGTCGGTGATGACGACGTCACGCTTGGGCGATGCCGGGCGTGACACTCGGCGATCGCGCTGCAGCGTCAGCAGTGCAGCGTCTTGGCCACCAGCTGCCCGAGCAGTTCGAGGCCTTCGGGCCAGTCGCCCAGACCAGAGTCGCCGTTCAGATGCCCGCGCGGCCCCGCATCGTGCAACTCCGCGCCCCAGTCGGCACACAAGGCGTGCGCACGTGACACGGTGCAATACGGATCGTCGCTCGACACCACCGCCGTGGCCGGGAACTTCAGCGCCAGCCGCACCATCGGCCTCCAGCCATGCAGCTGAGGCGGCATGTCGTCGCGCTCGGTATCCGGCGGTGCCACCAGCAATGCAGCGCGCACACGCCGGGTGTGCGCACTGCAGGCCGACCACGCGGCCGCCAGCTGGCAGCCCAGACTGTGGGCGACCAGCAGGGTGGCGCGGTCGTCGGCCAGGATCACCTCGTCCAGGCGGGCCAGCCAGTCGCCGCGACGCGGCCAGACCCAGTCGGCCTGCTCGACCCGCTCGAAGCCATGCAGCTGCTGCCAGCGGCTTTGCCAGTGGCCGGGGCCGGAGTCGAGCCAGCCCGGGAGGATGAGCACGCGCACGGTCGCGCCTGTCGTGTCGATCAGCGTCATGCCTTATTCTTGCTGCATCAGCAGCACGGCGGCGCCACGCAGCATGTGGTGGCCGGTTCTGGCTGCATCCACTCTCCCCACACACCCCACGCCATGAAGAGACACACCGTCTTCGTCGACGGCCAGGAAGGCACGACCGGCCTGCGCATCCATGAATACCTGGCCCAGCGCGACGACGTCGAAGTGCTGCGCATCGATGCCGACAAGCGCAAGGACAACGCAGAGCGCGCCCGACTGCTCAATGCGGCTGACGTCGCGTTCCTGTGCCTGCCCGACGCCGCGGCGCGCGAGGCCGCGGCCCTGGTGAACAACCCCGCCACGTGTCTGATCGACGCCAGCACCGCACACCGGACCCAGGCCGGCTGGGCTTACGGGCTGCCCGAACTGGCGTTGGAACAGCGAGCGGTGCTGCGCCAGGCCAAACGCATAGCCAACCCCGGCTGCCACGCCACGGCACTCGTGCTGCTGCTACGCCCGCTGGTGGATGCAGGTCTGCTGCCGGCAGATCTGGCGCTCAACGCCACCTCCATCACCGGATACTCCGGCGGTGGCAAGAAGATGATCGAGCAGTACCAGGCTGGTGGAGACGCGCGTCTGCAGTCACCGCGCCCCTATGCCCTGGGGCTGGCACACAAGCACATTCCTGAAGTGATGGCACATGGCAGGCTGTCCACCAGGCCGATCTTCCTGCCGGTGGTGGCCAACTTCTACAAGGGACTGGCCGTCAGCCTGCCCCTGCATCTGGCACAGCTCAACGGTGTCAGCGATGCGGCGCAACTGCAGGAAGCCTACGCCAGGCGTTACGCGGAGGAGCGATTCATCCGGGTGATGCCGGTGAACGACGCGGCAACGCTGGAAGACGGTTTCTACGACGTGCAGGCCTGCAACGACACGAACCAGGTCGACATCCACGTGTTCGCCGCGGGCAGCCAGGCCATCGTCATGGCCAGGCTCGACAACCTGGGCAAGGGCGCCAGCGGCGCCGCGGTGCAGTGCATGAACCTGCACCTTGGAGTTGCCGAGGACCGCGGCCTGTGACGACATCGGCCGCCTCGCCCGGCACCACCCGGGCGGGTGGGCGGCCTGGCCAGCGCGGCGGCACACTCGATCAGCTCAGATGGGCGCTGATCAGCTTGGTCATCTCGAACATGTCGACCTGATCCTTGCCGAACACGACCTTGAGCTTGGCGTCGGCATTGATCACGCGCTTGTTGGCGGCATCCTGCAGCTTGTGCTTCTTGATGTATTCCCAGACCTTCTTGGTCACTTCGGTGCGCGGCGCGGGTTGACTGCCAATGACGGCAGCCAAGGCTGCAGACGGCGTCAACGCCTTCATGAAGGCCGCATTGGGCGCACGCTTGGCAGCGCTTGCTTCCACAGCTGCCGTCTTGGCCGGGGCCGTTGCGACCGCAGTCGCCTTCTTTGCCGGGGCCTTGGGCGCCGCAGCCTTCTTCGCAGTTGCCATATATGTTTTCTCCATCTCGGGACATGAGGCTCAGCTGTGCCAGATGAGGGCGACAAGCACCCTGGCAGACACGCCAAGCCGAGCGCGGCGAATGGTAATGCCTGCCCCATGGGTTGAGAAGGCGTTTTCAGAGAGCGTCCACGCCTTTTCGGGTGGACGTGCAGCTACAACTCATCCAGATCGGGACAGGCGGACGGCTTTGTTGCACAACCCATTCAAGGTCGAGTTACCCCTGACCCCAGACGGAGTTATGCCATGGCCCGCGTCACCGGGGTGCCCAGGTGGGTGAAGCGG
>JBJOKY010000055.1:0-16990 GCA_046045865.1 Pseudomonadota bacterium
CACCGGGATGGGCGCACCCGTGCCCAGCGCGGCGCGCGTGCCCGCCACCATGGCGGCGGTGTCGAGCTTGGCGTTGGGGCCCTCGTCCCAGTCGACCCGGAGTTCGGCGCGGGCCTGGCGGGCGTGCCAGTAGCTGTCGGCCACCACGGCCACGCCGTCGGGGATCTGCACCACGTCGACCACGCCGGACATGGTGCGGGCCTTCCTGTCGTCCAGGGCGCGCACCTTGCCGCCCATCACCGGGCACTGCTCCAGCGAGGCGTAGAGCATGCCGGGCAGCTTGACGTCCATGCCGAAGCGCGCCGTGCCGTTGACCTTGGCGGGCGTGTCCAGCCGTGTCGTGCGCTTGCCGACCACGCGGAACTGGCCCGGATCCTTGATGGCCGGCTTGTCGGGCACGGGCTGCCTGGCCGCGGCGTCGGCCAGTTCACCGTAGCTGGCCTTGCGGCCGTCGGCGGCGATGACATAGCCGTCGACGGCCTTCAGGCTGGCTGCGGCCACGTTCCATTTCTGCGCCGCGGCGGCCACGAGCATCTCGCGCACCTGGGCGCCGGCCACGCGCAGCTTCTCCCAGCCCTCGCGCACCGAGGTGGAGCCCCCTGTGAGCTGCAGGCCGAAGATGAGCGCATTGCCGTAGACCTTGCCCGGCGGCGCGAAGGCGACCTGCACCTTGGCCAGGTCGACGTTGAGCTCCTCGGCAATGAGCATGGACATCGAGGTGTACACGCCCTGCCCCATCTCGGCACGCGCCGAGATCAGCGTGATGGTGTTGTCGTCGGCGATGTGCACCCACGCGCTGGGCGTGTGCACGGTGGCGGCGGCCTGGGCGCCGCCGATGCCGGCCGGCAGGGCGAAGCCGACCAGCAGCCCACCGCTGTAGCTGGCGCTGGCCTGCAGGAAGCCGCGCCGGCTCAGGCCCGCGCCGCTGGTGGAGGACAGCGACGTCGTGGTGTCGCGCTGAGTAGTATTCATGATGGTGACTCCTTCTCAGCCCTGGGCGCCACGCATCTCGGCGGCAGCTGTCTTGATGGCGGCACGCACGCGCACATAGGTGCCGCAGCGGCACAGGTTGCCCGCCATGGCCTCGTCGATCTGCGCGTCGGTCGGGTTCCTGTTGGTCGCCAGCAGCGCCGCGGCGCTCATGAGCTGGCCGGACTGGCAGTAGCCGCACTGCGGCACGTCGTGCCTGATCCAGGCCTTCTGCAGCGGGTGGGTGTTGTCGCGCCCCAGGCTCTCGATGGTGGCGACCTTCCTGCCGCCGGCCTCGGCGAGCGGCGTCTGGCACGAGCGCACGGCCTTGCCGTCCACATGCACGGTGCAGGCACCGCACAGGCCGGCGCCGCAGCCGAACTTGGTGCCGACCAGATCGAGTTCGTCCCGCAGCACCCACAACAGGGGCGTGGTCGGTTCGGCTTGAGCGGACACAGGTTTGCCGTTGATCTGCAGATTCACAGCCATGTGATTTCTCCTGGGGAACAGGCCTCGGGGCCCTGGAAACACCGGCCACCGCGTGCTCTGCGTGAACTATTGCACGCAATTCAGGGGTGGCACGCCAGCCTAGACCCGAGTTGCCGACCAGTCGCCAGAGTTAACCCTAGGTACTCGTTGGCCAGATACCAGCCGCCCTGGGGCCACCCCTTGTGGCCGGCTGCAATCTTCATCAATTCAATGGATAAGCCGCGGCGCCATACCCAGTGCCGATGAGAGCCGGACGCCGATCCGGCCTAGGATCAATGCGCAACGCCGTGTGTGCACCCCATGCCGCCGTGTAGCGCGCCAGATACAAGAACGTCAGGCGCCACACTCCTGAAGAGACGCCCGGACGATATCCACGACAGCGGCGCACAACGTCTTGCACAGCCCATTTGGCCGTCACCCAGGTGCCCCCAGGTGCCCACTGCCTGAGTTCGATTCACGCCGCCGACGGTCAGCCTGCGCAAGGTTGCACACGCACTTCGGTCTGACCGGAGTTGTCTGTTCATCGAGTATCCGGAGCGTTTCATGAAAGACTGGACTTCACGTTTCTTCACCCTGGCATTTGCCGTCCTCATCGGCACCGGCCTGCCCTGGTCGGCGCAGGCGGCTGCCGGACATTCGGGCGATCGCCAGGAGCAACGCAACGACGACCAGCGCGGCCAACGTGCCGGCGTCCTGCCGGCCGATGCCAAACCCCACGGCTACTCGCTGGCCGACATGGCGCGGCTCACCGCCGCATTCAACGTCAGTGATCGCCTGGGGCCGCAGCCCAATACGCCGATCCAGATGCTGTTTGAAAGCACCAACCAGAACGGCACCTTCCACGTGCGCGAAAACACCTATCTTTATCTGCCCATCGCCTTCAGCGACAACTCGGCGCCGATACTGGGCAACTTCCCGCGCAACGTGCTCAACCAGCGGGCGGTGAAACACTACTGGTTCTCGCAGCGCGAGATCGGCACCACCCTCACCAGCGTGACGATAGACGGCAAGACCTACAAGCTCGGTGCCCGCCATGTCGCCGGCGCCATATTCACCGACCCGTTGCCGACCACAGGCACGCAATATCTGGTAGCCGCGGCATTCATCGCACCCCTGCCGGTCGGGGTGCACACGATCACGGCACATTTCATGGCCACCGGTGATGCATTGCGGCTGCCACCGTTCGATGAATTCTTCCCTGACGGATTCTTCGAAGCCAATCTCGAATACACCGTCATCGTGGATTGACGACATACCGGCACCACGCTGCGCCGATTCAGATCCATGCGTGGATTCAGATTCAGCGCAACAACTGCCCCAGATCCACGCTGGATATCCTGCCGACCCGCGCCGCGTCCTGGGCCAGCCAGCGCTGCGCGCGTTCACGGCCACGCTCGCGCAGGTGGTCGAGGAAGTCGCGCCGCGCGATCAGCTTGGTCTCGCTGGGCAGGTGGCCCAGGTCGGCGTCGATCAGGTGCCAGCGCGGCACACCCACCGGCACCGACAGCGGCAACAGTGCACGCGCCACCTTCACCAGCCAGCCGTGCGCGGCGCCCGAGGGCGGCTTGAGCGCCGCCAGCAGCTGCGCCTCGCGCACGAAGCTGGCGTTGAAGGCGAACTCGACCGCGCGGTTGCGGATCTCCGCCGCCGTCGTGGGCGTGTCGCCGAAGGCCAGCGGCGCCAGCATGACGATGAGCACGTCGCAGGCGCCCGCGCCCTGCACCAGCGGCAGCAGCGCGGGGTTGGCGCTGTAGCCGCCGTCCCAGTAGGGCTCGCCGTCGATCATCACGGCCGGCTGCAGCGTGGGCAGGCAGGCCGAGGCCATCGCGGCGTCGGCGCACAACGCGCCGTGGCTGGCCGGATCCGTCGCGTGCTGGCGCGCCAAGCGGTTGCCGAACAGCCTGAGCCGGCCGGTGTTGGCCTGCGTGGCCGCCACGTGGAGCTGGATGGGGCAGGCGGCGTCGAGCAGCTCGAAATCCACCTGCTCGACCAGCAGCTCGCGCAGCGGGTTGCGCGCCAGCGGGTTGAGCTGATACGGCGAGAGCGCCAGCAGCTGGCTCCACTGCAGCACCAGACGGGTGGCGGGCGACAGCGCCGGCTCGGCCGCGTCGCCGTGGGTGCCGCCCCAGTCGACCGGAGCGAGCTTGGCGACCGCGTGCCAGAAGCGTTCGAGCGCCGCGCGCGCGCCGTCCTCGGGCGAGCGGCCGGCCTGCACCGCGGCGGTCCAGCCCTGCGCCAGCACGACGGCGTTCATGGCGCCAGCGCTCGTGCCGCTGATGGCCTCGATGTCGAAGCAGCCGGCCTCGAGCAGCGCGTCGAGCACGCCCCAGGTGTAGGCGCCGTGTGCGCCGCCGCCCTGCAGGCCCAGGCGCAGGGGCAGGGGCAGGCGCCGCTGCTGCAGTTGCGCCACGGGCCGGGGCGGCGAGTCGGCGCCGCTGGCTGGCCCGGCGTGGATGGCGCCGGGGTCGGTCAAGGAGTGCTCGGGGCCTGGGCTCATGGCCCCGAGTGTGACCTGCTTCCTACAATCCCTCGATGAACCAGCCTCACCCCGCAGACGACGACCACGACCCGGCGCCCTGGACCGAGGCGGATGAACTCGCGCACCGCGCGCTGGAGCAGGCACCTGCGCCGGGCCATTCGCAAGAGCCGGTGTTCGATCTGGATGACCCGGCGCACGACCAGGGGCACGATCATGACGACGGCCACACCGCTGCGAGCGGCAGCTTCGGCGCCGCCCGGTTGCTCGACAAGCTCAACCCCGAGCAGCTTGCAGCGGTGACGCTGCCAGCCGAGCCGGCGCTGATCCTGGCCGGCGCCGGCTCGGGCAAGACGCGTGTGCTCACCACCCGCATCGCCTGGCTGATGCAGACCGGCCAGGTGTCGCCCGGCGGCATCATGGCCGTCACCTTCACCAACAAGGCGGCCAAGGAGATGCTCACCCGGCTGCAGACGATGCTGCCGGTGAACGTGCGCGGCATGTGGATCGGCACCTTCCACGGCCTGTGCAACCGCTTTTTGCGCGCGCACTGGAAGCTGGCCAACCTGCCGCAGAGCTTCCAGATCCTGGACAGCGGCGACAGCCTCTCGGCCGTCAAGCGCATCATCAAGGCCATGAACCTCGACGAGGAGCGCTACGTGCCCAAGCAGGTGGCCTGGTTCATCGCCGGATCCAAGGACGACGGCCGCCGGCCGCAGGACGTCGACATCAAGGACGTGCACACCGCCAAGCTGGTGGAGATCTACCAGGCGTATGAGGACCAGTGCCAGCGCGAAGGCGTGGTCGACTTCGCCGAGCTGATGCTGCGCAGCTTTGAACTGATGCGTGACCAGCCGGCGCTGCGCGAGCACTACCGCCGACGCTTCCGCCACATCCTGGTCGACGAGTTCCAGGACACGAATCGCCTGCAGTACGCCTGGCTGCGCATGTTTGCGGGCGACGGTGGCTCGCGCGACGTGGCGGCGCTGTTCGCCGTGGGTGACGACGACCAGAGCATCTACGCCTTCCGCGGCGCGCAGGTGGGCAACATGGCCGACTTCGAGCGCGAGTACCGCGTGAGGGAGGTCATCAAGCTGGAGCGCAACTACCGCAGCTTCGGCAACATTCTTGACAGCGCCAATGCCCTGATCGCCCACAACGCCGGCCGGCTGGGCAAGAACCTCACGACCGAGGCTGGCCCCGGCGAGCCGGTGCGGGTGTTCGAGCACACCAGCGACTTCGCCGAGGCGCAGTGGCTGATCGAGGAGGTGAAGCAGCTGCACCGCGCCGGCACGCCCTACGCCGAGACCGCCGTGCTCTACCGCAGCAACGCCCAGTCACGCATCATCGAATCGGCACTGTTCAATGCCGGCGTGGCCTACCGCGTGTACGGCGGCCTGCGCTTCTTCGAGCGCGCCGAGGTGAAACACGCGCTGGCCTATCTGCGCCTGACCGAGAACCCGAACGACGACACGAGCTTCCTGCGCGTGGTGAACTTCCCGGCCCGCGGCATCGGCGCGCGCACGGTCGAGACGCTGCAGGACGCCGCGCGTGCCAGCGGCCGCAGCCTGTACCAGAGCGTGAGCGCGGTCAGCGGCGCGGCCGGCACGAAGCTGGCCGGCTTTTCCAAGCTCATCGACGGCCTGCACGCCGCCACGCGCGGCGCCACGCTGCGCCAGATCATCGAGCAGATGCTGGCGGCCAGCGGCCTGGTCGAGTTCTACCGCACCGAGAAGGAAGGCCAGGACCGCATCGAGAACCTGGAGGAACTGGTCAACGCCGCCGAGGCCTTCGTCACCCAGGAAGGTTTCGGCAAGGACGCCGTGGCCCTGCCGGTGGACGAGACCGCGCCGCCCGGCGCCCTGGCCGCACCCAAGCCCGGCGAGCCCGAGGCGGTGGCTGCTGTCGACCTGCTGCCCGATGCCGAGACGGGCGAGATCCTGTCGCCGCTGGCGGCCTTCCTCACCCATGCCGCGCTGGAAGCCGGCGACAACCAGGCCCAGGCCGGCCAGGACGCCGTGCAGCTCATGACCGTGCACGCCGCCAAGGGCCTGGAGTTCGACGCCGTGTTCATCACCGGGCTGGAAGAGGGCCTGTTCCCGCACGAGAACTCCATCACACAGGTCTCGGCCAAGGGCGCCGACGGCATCGAGGAGGAACGCCGGCTCATGTACGTGGCCATCACGCGCGCCCGCCAGCGCCTGTACCTGAGCTTCTGTCAGACCCGCATGCTGCACGGGCAGACGCGCTACAACGTCAAGAGCCGCTTCCTCGACGAGCTGCCCGACGGCGCGCTGAAGTGGATCACGCCGCGCCAGCAGGGCTTCGGCTCGGGTTATGCCCAGCAGTACCAGCAGGCCTGGCAGCGCGGCAGCGGCACGAGTGGCGTGGTCGGTGCCGGGCGCCATGGGGGTTCGAGCGGGGGCTGGAGCGGCAGCAGCAGCATCAGCGGCGAGCCCGAGAGCGGCCGGCGCGAGTTCGGCAGCGACCCGGGCGACCGCGGCAGCTGGCGCCAGCCCGAGGCCTACCGCGGCGGCGACCCCGTGCCCCAGGCCATGAGCGCCAGCGCCGCCAAGGCCGCCGGCCACGGCCTGCGCCAGGGCATGAGCGTGTTCCACAACAAGTTCGGCGAAGGCGTGGTGCTCACGCTCGAAGGCAGCGGGGCTGATGCGCGCGCCCAGGTGAACTTCGGCCGGCATGGCAGCAAGTGGCTGGCGCTGAGCGTGGCCAAGCTCACGCCGATCGAGTAGGCAGGCGGCTGTCCGCCCCGGTCAGGCCCTGCCGGCCGGTCGCGGCCCGGCCACCCGCTCGCACCGAGCCGATGTTCAGCGCAGCACCCAGAACGGCAGCCCCTGCTCGCGCAGGAAGTCTTCCGCGCCCGCGCCCTGCAGCATGGCCAGGGTGCTGAACAGCCCGGCCTCGGTGCAGCTGCCGGCCGCCACGGTGACCGAGCGCGGCGCGCCCGCCACCGGCCAGCCGGTGCGCGGGTCGAGGATGTGGCCGTAGCGCACGCCGTCCTTCAGCAGGAAGCGCCGCGCGTCGCCGCTGGTGGCCAGCGCGCCGGCCGTCAGTTCGAGCACCAGCTGGCCGGGCGCGGCGCGCGCGGCCTCGCCCGGCGCGGCACCGGGCAGGGCCAGGGCGGACACCTCGGCGGGCCGCTCGATGCCCACGCGCCAGGGCTGGCCGTCGCGCTGCGCGCCGCTCACCGCCAGGTCGCCGCCGAAGTTCACCAGCACCGGGCGCTCGCAGCGCTGCCTGACCAGGCCGAGCACACGATCGACGGCGTACTCCTTGGCGATGCCGCCGAAATCCAGCTGCATGCCCGGGCCCAGCGTCAGCCAGGGCGGCTGCCAGACCAGGTGCTGCCAGCCGACCAGGCCCAGGCAGGCCTGCACCACATCCGGTGCAGGCAGGTGGTCGCTGCCGTCGAAGCTCCAGGCACGCCGCAGCACGCCGCTGGTGATGTCGAACAGGCCGTCGCTGAGCGCGTGGCACTGCGCCGCCAGGTCGAGCAGCGCGGCGGTCTCGGCGTCGACCTCGGCCGGCTCGCCGGGACGCTCGGCGGCGTGACGGTGCAGCTGCGCCAGCACGCTGTCGTCGCGGTAGCGGCTGAACTTGTGCTCGATGCGCAGGGCCTCGGCGCGCGCCAGGGCCAGCAGTCCGGCGGCCAGCGCGGCGTCGCCGCCGTCGAGCAGCAGCTCGCACGGGCTGGCCATGGCCTTGAAGCCGATGTGCCATCCGTCGCGCACAGGCGTCACATGACCGCCGGCTGGCATCGATTCAGGGGGTGAAACCATGGTCGGAGGACGTACGAATCCGGAAAATGTCCATCGATGAGTAACAGCGTGTTGTCCGATCTGCAAACAGTGCCCGGTTCGGGCACGGTGATGGCCGGCTTATCCTCTGTCCTGCCGACCTGATCCGCACCCTGACCACCTTGCCAGCCGTCCGGTTCGCCGAGCCCGACGGACACCATACACCGACCATGCCCGCACGCCCCGCCGCCCATCCGCTCCACCGCCAGCTGCACCGGCCCTGAGACCCACACGATCCCCTCCTGCATGTCAGTGCCCGCGGCCACCCGCCCCCTGTTTCCCAATTTCTCCCAGCTCGGCACCGGGCTGCCCCCCTGGCTGTGGGCGCTGCTGCGCTACCTGGCGCTGGGCGTGGCCCTGGCGCTGGCGGCGCTGCTGCTGCAGCGTCCGGCGCTGGGGCTGATGGTGTTCTGGGGCCTGGCGGTGCCGGCGCTGCCGCTGGTCTTCCTGTGCGCGCCGGGCATCTGGCGCAATGTCTGCCCGCTGGCCACCAGCAACCAGCTGCCGCGCCGCCTGGGCCTGGCCATGGGGCTGACGCGGCGCAGCCTCACCCAGGGCCTGGCCTATCCGCTCGGGCTGGTGGCACTGCTGACTTTCATCATCCTGCGCAAGCAGCTGTTCAACCACAGCGGCGCGGCCACGGCGGTGCTCATCGTCGGCGCCATGCTGGCGGCCTTCGTCGGCGGCATGTTGTTCAAGGGCAAGAGCGGCTGGTGCTCCAGCATCTGCCCGCTGCTGCCGGTGCAGCGCATGCTGGGCCAGACAGCCTTCGTGCAGATCGCCAACACGCAGTGCCAGCCCTGCGTGTCGTGCACCAAGAACTGCTACGACTACAACCCCGGCCTGGCCACGCTGGCCGACGTGCACGACGACGACCCGCGCTATGCGGGCTACCGGCGCTTCTTCGCCATGCTGTTCCCTGGCCTGGTGCTGGGCTTCTACAACGTGGGAGACAACGTCGCGGGTGGCCAGGTGCCGGCCCTGGTGACGCAGTTGCTGGGCCTGACGCTGCCGCTGCCGGTCTGGATCACCCTGGCCATGCTGGCCAGCATGGCCACCAGCCTGGCGCTGTTCGCGCTGGTCGACGCCGCGGTCGGCCGTCGGCGCCTGCGCAACACCGTGCCGCTGGTGGCCGCGCTGACCGGGCTGAACTGCTACTACTGGCACGCCGCGCCGCTCATCACCGGCAACCTGGGCAGACTGGCCGGCGAACTGGGCTACGACACCGCGCTGGCGCAGCGCGCCACGCACGTGGGCGACATCGCCGGCACCAGCCACCTGCTGGAACTCGCCAGCAATGCCGCCTGGCAGGGCGGCTACCCGGTCGACGGCCTGGGCGTGGCGGTCTACGCCGTGCGCGGCCTGGTGCTGCTGATCAGCCTGGCGTGGCTGGTGCGGTCCGTGCGCGCCGAACGCGCCTTCGTGCTGCAACGCGACGGCGGCCCGGCCGTCGCGGTGATCGACACGTCGCGCCTGCGTGGCAGCGCGGCGCGCGTGGCCATGCCTGGCAAGCACGCCGGCACCAGCGCCGAGCCCGAGGCCACCAGTGCCGACAGCGCGCCGCCCAGCACCTTCGGCCGCCGGGACGCGGGTGACACCCTGCCGCAGGCGCTGATCGACGAATACGACGGCGAGACGATTCCGCAGGACCTGATCGACGAATACCGGGCCAGCCGCGCCGCGCCGGACGACGGGCGCACCTGGTCGTCCTCGGCCTTCGCCTACATGGCGCAGAGCCGCTTCGCGCCCTGGGACGAGAACGCCGAGGGCCGCCCCACCGGCTTCGGGCAGACGGGCTTCGGCCAGACGGGGTTTGGCCAGACCGGCTTCGGCAACACGGGCTTCGGCAGCACGGGCTTCGGCAGCACAGGCTTCGGCAACACCCGCACCGGCGCGCTGGATGACGCGGGGCAGGCCCCGGCTGCTGCTGCTGCGGCGGCGGCGGCAGCCCGCCCGCCAGCCGCAGCGCTGGCGCCCGACAAGCCGGCACTGCTGATCGCGCCCGAGGGGCAGCGTGCGCCCATCCGGCTGGGCCAGACGCTGCTCGAGGCGCTCGAATCCTGCGGCGCGCCCATCCACCCGGGTTGCCGTGCCGGCAGCTGCGGTGCCGACGCCGTGGCCATCCACGACGGCAGCGCCTGCCTGGGCAGCATGAGCGACGACGAACGCGCCACCCTGGCCCGCCTGGGCCATGGCGGCGACGGTGGCATGCGCCTGGCCTGCGTGGCGCGCCTGCGCAAGGCCGGCCCGGTGACGGTGGAGGTGCTGCCCAACACCCGCATGGCCGCCCCGGCGGCGCGCCCTGCCGCCGGCACGCCGGCCAAGGTGGCGATCGAGTACGACCGCAGCATCCGGCGCGTGCTCATCATCGGCAACGGCGTGGCCGGCCTGACCGCCGCCGAGACCGTGCGCGCCCACCACCCGGACTGCGAGATCCACATCGTCAGCCGCGAGCGCCAGCCCAGCTACCAGCGCATCGCCTTGACCCGGCTGTTCCAGACCACCACCGACCCGGCCAAGCTCAGCCTCAAGAGCGACGACTGGTACCTGGAGCAGCGCATCCACTGCTGGCTCAACACCCGCGTGGCCAGCATCGACACCACCGAGCAGGTCGTCACCCTGGCGACCACGGGCGAAGAGCTGCCCTACGACCGGCTCATCCTGGCCACCGGCGCGAGCGCCTGGGTGCCCAACATCGACGGCTTCGGCATGCTCGGCAGCTTCGTGCTGCGCCAGGCCAGCGACGCCCTGGCGCTGCGCAACTACGCGCACCGCTACAGCGCCAGGAGCGCCGTCGTGCTGGGTGCCGGCCTGCTGGGCATCGAGGCCGCCGACGCGCTGGCACAGATGGGCATGAAGGTGCAGCTCCTGATGTCGGGCGAACACCTGCTGGAGCGCCAGGTCGACCGCGAGGCCGGCGCCATGGTGGCCGGGCAGCTGCGCCAGCGCGGCATCACCCTGGTGCCCAACGCGGCCGTGACCGCCGTGCCGCGCAGCGCCATCAAGCGTGTCAGCCACCTGCACATCCGGCGCGACAGGTCAGTCGACGACGTGATCGAGGCCGACCTGCTGGTCGTGTGCACCGGCACACGCGCCGACACCGCCCTGGCCAGGGCCGCCGGCCTGGCGGTGGACCAGGGCATCCTGGTCGACCTGCGCATGCGCACCACCAACCCCAACATCTATGCCTGCGGCGACGTGGCCCAGACCACCGCGCCGATGTGGGGCCTGTGGTCGCCCGCGGCCGAACAGGGCCGCGTGGCTGCGCTCAACGCCCTGGGGCAGGAAGCGCGCTATGAGCCGCGCGAGCCCATCGCCACGCTCAAGCTGCCGGGCCTGTCGGTGCGCAGCGCCGGCAAGACACAGGCCAAGGGCCCGGCGCAGATGGAGTTCATCCACCGCCAGGCCGAAGTGCCGGCCCGCCCCGGCGAGCCGCGCGAGGCGGCGCGCTACACCAAGATCGTCACCCAGCGCGACGAGGACGACATCGAGCAGGTGATCGGCGCCATCGTGGTCGGCGACGACCCGGACGGCGACGACATCCTGGCCGCGGCCTGCAACCACACGCCCACCCGCAAGCTCGGCGGCGTGCTCACGCAGCGCCCCTGGCAGCGCCAGCGCGGCCACCTGGGTGCGCCCGATGCGCCCGATGCGGCCGGTGCACCGCGCGGGCCCGCGCGGTCGCCCGCGCTGCCAACGGCAGCCGGTGCCGCGCCGCCCCCCACGCCTGGCGCCACGCAGCCACCAGCCGCACGAGCTGCCGCCGCGCCGATGGCCAGACCGCCAGCACCACCGGCCAGCACGGCCAGCACGGCCAGCACGGCCAGCACGGCCAACCTGCCCGGCACCGCGTCGCGCCTGAGCCAGCATGTCGCCGCCGCCATGCCGCCCGTCATGCCGCCGGCCGTGGCGGCGGCGCGCGCCCTGCGTGTCGGCGTGCCGCCGGTACCCTCGTCACCGCCGCTGCGCCCGGTGCGCCCGACCGACAGCTTCCCGGCCTCGCTGCGCGAGGCGGGCGTGCTGCCGGAAGGCGTCGCCCGGCCTAACCCGGGCACAGGTGTGGGTGCAGGTGCGGGTACAGGTGCGGGCCAGCCGGGCGTCCGGGTACAGGCGTCAGCGCCTGCCACGCCGCGCGCCGCGCAGGCTGCCGCGGTGACCCGGCGCCAGCACCTGAACCAGATCCAGGACCATCCGCACGACTCCGAACTCGACGAGATCGATCACGAAGCCGACCGCGACGCCGCCCTGGACGCCGCACTCGAGGCCGACCTGCGCGCCCTGGGCGCCTCCAGCCGCTTCGGCAACCTCGACCCGCTGCAATACGGCGCACTCGACCAGAGCCGCTTCGGCGGGCTGGACGACCTCAAGCGCTGACCCACCGGGGCCTGGCCGGGGCCTGGGCTAGCATGGGCATCACCACCTGCCCAGCCCGCCCACCGTGTCTGCCCCTGCCCTGCCCGACTACCTGCACCCGCTCAGCCACGGCATCTACGCCATCGACAGCGGCTTCGAGCGCGAGCACTTCGACGCCGCCTACCTGATGGTGCACGGCGGGCGCGCCGCCTTCATCGACACCGCGCACAACGCCGCCGTGCCGCGCCTGCTGGGCGCGCTCGATGCCCTGGGCCTGGCACGTGACACGGTCGACTGGGTCATCCCCACCCACGTGCACCTGGACCACGCCGGCGGCGCCGGCCTGCTCATGAGCCAGCTGCCGAGCGCCAGGGCGCTCGTCCACCCACGCGGCGCGCGCCACCTGATCGACCCGAGCGCGCTGATGGCCGGCGCCATCGGCGTGTACGGCGCCGAGGTCGTGCACCGCACCTACGGCGAGCTGCTGCCCATCCCGGCCGAACGTGTGGTCGAGACCGACATCACCCGCCCGGAGGGCATGACCGTGCAGCTGGCCGACCGGCCGCTGCTGCTGATCGACTGCCCCGGCCACGCCCGCCACCACCACGCCGTGTGGGACGCCGCCAGCAGCGGCTGGTTCACCGGCGACACCTTCGGCATCAGCTACCGCGAGCTCGACGGCCCGCGCGGCGTGGCCGACTGCTACCTCATGCCCTGCACGCCGCCGGTGCAGTTCGAGCCGGCGGCCATGCGAGCCTCGATCCGCCGCATGCTGGCCAGCGAGCCGCGCCATGTCTACGTCACCCACTACAGCCGGCTCGACGAACCGCGGCGCCTGGCCGACCAGCTGCTGGCACAGCTCGACGCCGTCGAGCACGGCGCGCTGGCCTGGCGCGCCGCGCAGCCCGACCCGGGCAACATCGGTGCGGCCGAACGTGACGCCGCCATGGTCGAGGTGATGCGCCAGGCCACGCTGGCCGGCGTGCGCCGCGCCGACGTGCCCATGAGCGAGGCCGACGTGCTGCGCCTGCTCGATTTCGACATCCGGCTGAATGCGCAGGGGCTGGCGCTGTGGCTGGGCAAGCAGGGGTGAGGGTGCCAACTCGCCGCGGCCCACCGCACATGGCCTGATGTCCGGAGGACTGCAAGCGCACAGTTGCATCCATGCAACAGCATGGTCATATCGAGCACGCGCACTTCTACCCAGATCGGCGTGCCAGACCCGCCAACGGGCGGGCACCAGGACTTTGTGCCTTGCCAGCGCCGGCATACTGCCCAGGCCTTGACGCAGTCCAGCCAAGCCCTGCCCAACCCAGCCGGATGCGACTCGGCAATCTCGGTGTCGTCGCTACGTCACCACACCGCACGCACATTCGACTCGAGTGGCAGCGGATCCTCACATCTATCAAGGAGCAGCCACCATGGCACAAGCCTATTTCTTCGACGGCAACGTGTCCGGAATCGAGCAACTGTTGCCCGGATTGCCCACGGATGCACTGGTATTCACCCTGAATATTCACGAAGACGGACTCATGCAGATGGCCCGGTCCCTGACCGGGATCACGGACCTGGATGCCATCCATGTCGTGTCGCACGGTGCTGCCGGCATGTTGCAACTAGGCAGCAGCCTACTGAACGCAAACAACATCGATGCCTATATGACGCCTTTGGCGGATATAGGCCTGGCACTTTCAAGCACGGGCGACCTGCTCTTGTATGGATGCAATGTCGGACTAGGTGAAACAGGACAGACCATCATCAAGCAACTGGCGACACACATCGGTGCCGACGTGGCAGCAAGCACCGACTTGACAGGCATGTCTTCCAGTGGCGGCAACGCCGCGCTGGAACTTGTCGTCGGTCCGATGGAAACGACACCACTGCTGCAGACAGCAGCGCTCTCAACCCCCCTGGCAATCACGACAACTGCAAATTTCGCTGACCTGATCGCCGCCAAGGATGGTCTTGGCGGCTTTTATTCCACGTTCGCAGAATTTTCCCAAGCGGCATACCATCTGCATGAATTCGAGAACCTGGGTAACGGAATAAATTTCAAGAAGGCGTACGCCGACGATGCCTTCCAACATGTGTCAAGCCAATGGTCCATATTGAATGGCTCAGACCTCGGCGCCTGGTCTGGCATCAATACACAAGACTCCGACTCGGTTTGGTCAATCGCTGCCGACGGGATCTACACCTGCGACAATGCTGCCGCATTCGCCGCAGTGTGTGGTGATGCCCTGGTGATCTCGTTTCGCGGAACCAATGATAATGACATCGACGGGCACGGCACACCGGACGAATTGAACTGGCTCGACATGAGTGGTCACTATGACGAACTCCGTCCATTCGTGAATGCCGTCGACTCTTACGCCGCGAACCACAACCTCTCGAAGGTCTACGTCACCGGACACAGTCTGGGTGGTGGCATGGCTCTGGGGTACATGACTGAACATCCAGACCTCGAGCAGGTCATCGCCACCGGCAATGGCACGACCCGCTTCACGGCGGATGGCACGCCGATCAAATATGAAGCGGTCACCTTCGCCGCACCGGGCTACATCGGGGATGCCGATGCCATACTCGGGGCAAGTGCCATCTTAAGTCCGTTGACAGGTTTTTTCTCGGCAGTAACGCTCAACCTGCTGGCAGCACAAGCTATAAGCATGGCCGCATTCGATCCACGGATCGTCGGCATCGAGATCGAAGGCGATCTGGTTCCCGATGCCAAGTTCGCCCATGGTTATACGGTCAGTGTCAACCCCATAGATCTGCAACATACCCGAATGCCAACTGCTGGCAATGACTACGTGATCGGCGATGACTACGGCACCTTCGAATTGCACTCGATGGGACTTTATACCGCTGCAGCCCGCTCGTTCGATACTGAACTATGGCGGACTGAATTCTCGGATGCAGACTGGGCCCATGGATTTGCGAGAGGCCTTTTTTCGGAAAACGATAACGGACTGTATGGCCTCTCGGTCTCGGAGGTGATGCAGGAAGCATATCCCGCCGCACCGCAGCAGAGTGCCTCTGGTGACAACGTACCGCGATACATCGCCGGTATCGGCAACAATATCCTGGGTGACACCTCGGAATTCGGATATACAGACTATTTCATCGGTGGATCTGGTGCCGACACACTAGGCGGGCCGGCATATCTGAACGATCCGCTGGCCCTGGAGACTAGCGTCGCGGTTGGAAGCTTCATGAGTGGCGGCGATGGCAATGATGTCTTTCTCGTTGACTCTGTCGGAGACATGGTCTACGAAAAGATCGGCGCGGGTACCGACCAGGTAAATAGCGACATCAACTACAGACTTGGCGACAACGTCGAGCACCTGGTCCTGAACCAGGATTCCGGATTTGCATGGTTTGACAGGAATCTCATTGGAATCGGCAACGAACTCGACAACAGAATAACCGGAAACAACGGCAACAATCATATCTCTGGCCTGACAGGCAGTGACACGTTGGTCGCGGGCCTTGGTGATGATGTACTCGAAGGCGGAGCCGGTAACGACATACTCAAGGCCGAAGATGGTTTCGACAGCCTGATTGGCGGAGATGGAAATGATCAATACCTTGTATCCAGAGTTTCCTACGACCCCATTATTTCCATCAACGTACCCACATATCAAATCACGGAATCAAGCGGTGACAATGACACCCTGTACATCATCGACACACCAAAATCAAATGCATTGAAGGGATTCTCCGATCTCAACATCAAGGCAGTCGGGCTTGACCTGTGGATCGATCTGGATATCGTCGGAAGAATCCTCAACGACGACGACGAAGGCAGGATAATAATCCATGGCGCGGGCACCGCCGCCGGCCGAGTTGAAACGCTCGTGCTCACCGATTCGAGCGGAAGACCACTTGAACACACGATATCGCTCGAATCAGTCTGGAACGCAGCATTATCCTATGGCGACGGCGCGTATCACAGAATCAATCTTTCGCAGAACTACGGGATCTATGGAACGCTTGCCCTCAGTTCGGCAGGCGCTGTGCTCCCTGATCAGGGCGCGGCCGGTGCGGGCTTTGACAACTGGTTCTTTGGCACCAATCCAGCGTCAACACCTGTCGCCATCAGTGGCAATGATCTCCTGACTGGCACGGGCGGAGCAGATGGATTCGTGGGTAGCCTGGGTCGCGACACCCTCGAAGGCGGCAGCGGCATCGACAAGCTGATCGTCGATGTCGACATGACCGGCTTCACCTCCAACATCACCTACGGGCTGGGTGCCGTGACCCTGGGCTACGACGCCACGTTCAACGCCGTCAATGCCGCGCTGGCAAATGCCCCGACACGCTGGCAACTCAATCTGAGCGCCAGCTCGACCTGACCGGGGCCAACTTCAACGATCTGCTGATCTACCAGAACGGCACTCGCTACATGGGCGGTGCAGGGGCGGATACCTTCTTCGCCAACTGGTCCGCCAGCAGTGCCGCGGTGTCCTGGGTCAACAATCCGCTGGCGGTCGTGGCGGTCAACGGCATCAGTTTCTCGGGCATCGAGGCGTTGCTGCTGGCCACCGGCGCCGGCAACGACCTTGTCGACAACAGTTATGCCGGCAATGGCGGCAGTGACGAAATCTCCACCGGCAATGGCAATGACACCATCAGCGCGGGCGCCGGCAACGATCTGGTCGACGCCGGCGCCCAGGATGACCAGTTGATCCTGGGACTGGGTCGCGACACCCTCGAAGGCGGCAGCGGCATCGACAAGCTGATCGTCGATGTCGACATGACCGGCTTCACCTCCAACATCACCTACGGACTGGGTGCCGTGACCCTGGGCTACGACGCCACGTTCAACGCCGTCAATGCCGCGCTGGCAAATGCCCCGACACGCTGGCAACTCAATCTGAGCGCCAGC
>JBJOKY010000306.1:0-5656 GCA_046045865.1 Pseudomonadota bacterium
TGGCCCGGGTGCTGGCCGCCCATCTGGACACGCCGGACACCCGCTCAGCCTGAAACGCGTGCCAGGCTGCCGGATTTTCGTGTTCATCACCCCCTGCATGAGTGGGCACTTACAAGCAGCGCAGCTCTGTTGCGACACGGTTGCGTACCAGCCCGCCGGGTGCTGGCATCGTGCGCCCGGCCATCCACCCATCCATCAACCGCCCGGACCTGCCATGAAACTCCAGATCACCCGCATCTCGCCGCTGCAGTGCGCCAAGATCGCTGCCCTGCTGTGCCTGATCCTGAGCCTGCCCGCGCTGCTCTACACCATGCTGCCGCTGCTCAACGCCGCCGGGCAGCGGCCGCGCTTCATGAACGCGAGCCTGCTCGCCCTGCCGCTGATCTACGCCGTCACCGGCTTTGTCTGCGCCGGCCTGGCCGCCGGGCTGTACAACCTGCTGGCCCGGTTGGTCGGCGGCATCGAGATCACCCTGGCCAGCCTGCCCGTGCCCGCCGGCCCGCAGCCCGACCGCGCCGAGGCCGACACCCAGCCTGCCCCGCTGGCCAGCCAGACACCTGTCCACCAGACGCCTCACCCCGCCAACCTGCGCGCTGCCTGAGCCTGGCCGGCATGTCCGGCGGCAAGGTCCAATCCCGCTGGTCTTGCCGGGAAACACCAGCCGGCACACCGGGAATGGATGTGATGGCCAGCGATATTATCCGGAGAGGATTTTCCAGTTGAGGATTCCTCGCCGCGGCTTCCTGCTGCGCATGCCGTGTGGATCACGGCAAGTGCGACGGTGCCGGCTTGTCCATCGAATCGACAAAGGTGCAACTTGATTCCAGATCGTCTGCGCTTGCTTATAGGTATGAGTATGGGTGTGCTGCTGCTGGCGCTGCCGACCGTGTTGCTGAGCGCGTGTGGGGGTGGCGGCGGCGGCGGCGGCGGCGGCGGCGAATCTGGCGGCCCGATCCTGAATACCAGTGCCGAAGGGGCTTATGCCGGCACGGCAAGCAGATCCCTCACCGCCAACACCCCGCGCATCGACGCGACGAATGACCTGCACCTGGTGGTGCTGGCGAGCGGTCAGTATTGGGCGATCACGTCCTTCAATACTTCTGGCGTCTATTTCCCGGCTGGATTCGTCACCGGGCAGTTTGCATCGTTGAACAGCCATCCGCTTTTGGCCGACACGACGGACTACAGCCTGGCTGCCCGGCCGGCCGGAACCATGGCGGCAATCCATGTGTCGAGCACGAGTTTCAGCGCCAGCGTCACGGACCCGGCAGGGTCGATCAACCTGACCGCGGCGGCCATGCCCGCCACCCAGGTCGACTTTGCGCAGACGCCATCCCTGGCGACAATTTCGGGAACATGGAATTTCCGCGACAGGTCATTCAATCCGGGCGTGCTCACCATCAGCGCCACGGGCACCCTGGCGGGCAGCGCGGCCGGATGTGATTTCACCGGCACCCTGGCGGCGCACCCGAGCGGCAGGCATGTATACACGTCGCAGATCACCTTCGGACCGTCGCCCTGTTCAACCCCGGGTCTCGTGGTGAGCGGCATCGCCTTCACGTCCATGCTCCCCAACGGACTGCGCCAGCTTGCCGTGACCGGTGTGTCCGCCTCGCGCAGCTTCGGCACCTCGTGGCTCGCCGTGCGCTGAAGCCCTGGCGGCACGGGGACGCGGGCGCCGGCTGGCCAAGGCAAGCCCGCACCCGCGCACACCGCGCCGCTACACTGCGCCGCCCTTGAAGCGCGCCATGTCACGAGCCCCGTCCCCCGATACCGCCAGCCCGGCCCCGGCCGGTCCCGAGCCCGAAGCCGATGGCCAGGCCGACCTGTTCGGCAGCCTGCCCGTGCAACCCGACCCGCCGGCCGCCCAGCCGCCCGCCGCCCCGGTCGCCGTCACCAGCAAACCGGCGGACGGGCCCGCCAAGGTGCCCACGGCCGTGGCAGCGGCCAGCCGCCCCGACTACGCCCTGCGCGGCCGGCGCATCGTCATCACCGGCGCAGCCCAGGGCATAGGCGCGGCCTGCGCACGGCTGCTGGCCGGCCAGGGTGCGCGCCTGGCGCTGTGGGACATCAACATCACTGCCGCCCAGACCCTGGCCGACGAGCTGCGCGCCAGCGGCGCCGACTGCCACGCGCTGGCCTGCGACGTGGCCGACCGCGCCGCGGTCGACGCCGCGCTGGCCGCCACCCTGGCCGCGCTGGGCGGGCTGGACGGCGTGGTCAGCAACGCCGGCATCTTCCGCGCCGCGCCCTTCCTGGAGGTGAGCGAGGCCGACTGGGACGCCGTCATCGCCACCAACCTCAAGGGCAGCTTCCTCGTCACGCAGGCCTGCGCGCGCGCCATGGTGGCCGCCGGCACGCCCGGCGCCATCGTGCTGATGAGTTCGGTCAACGGCGTCATGGCCATCCCCGAGATCGCCAGCTACAACGCCAGCAAGGGCGGTATCGACCAGCTCACGCGCGCCGCCGCGCTGGCACTGGCCGACCACGGCATCCGCGTCAACGCGGTCGGCCCCGGCACCATCGCCACCGAGCTGGCGGCCGCCGCGGTGCTGACCAGCGAGGCAGCGCGCCAGCGCATCCTCGGGCGCACGCCCATGAAGCGCCTGGGCGAGCCCGGGGAGGTGGCCGAGGTCGTCGCCTTCCTGCTCGGCGAAGGCGCACGCTACATGACCGGCGAGATCGTCTACGTCGACGGCGGCCGGCGCGCGCTGAACTACAGCGTCAGGCTGGACGGCTGAGGGGCCCCGGCAGCGCCGGCCCACCCGTGTTTCCCGCGGCCTGACAGGCCGGCAGCGGCGGGCGATCATGGCAGCCCTGTCACCTCAGCGCCCGGCCCGGGCGGAAAGCTGTCCACCATGAGACTCCTGCACACCATGCTGCGCGTGGGCGACCTGCAACGCGCCACCGACTTCTACACCCAGGTGCTGGGCATGACGCTGCTGCGCGTGACGCGCCGACCCGACCAGAACTACGACCTGGCCTTCGTCGGCTACGGCAGCAACCCCGAGCACGCCGAGCTGGAGCTGACCTACAACTACGGCGTGGCCAGCTACGAGACCGGCACGGCCTACGGCCACATCGCCATCGGCGTGCCCGACGTGGCCGCCACCTGCCAGGCGGTGCGCGAGCGCGCCGCGGCGCTGGGCGGCGCCATCACGCGCGAACCCGGCCCGGTGAAGGGCGGCACGACCATGATCGCCTTCATCACCGACCCGGACGGCTACAAGATCGAGCTGATCGAGCGCCCTGCCGACTGACAAAGCTGGCCGTAGTTCGCCTACGGCCTCGCGTGTGGCAGCGCCGGGCGCCAGGCCGGAATCGACTCGGTGCTTCCCATGAAACCGGGTCGGAACCACCACATATCCCGCGGGAAAACGCGTAGCCCAACCCCAAAAGCATGCCGTAAAGTTGACGTAGTTTAAATACGCAATCGTTTACGGCATGTCGCTCCTTCCCGCCCGACCGCCCCTGCCCATGCGCGGCCTGAGCCGCCGCCGCGTGCTGGCCGTCGCGGGCGCGCTGGCCGCACCCGCCCTGCCGCTGCGCGCCGCGACCTCGTCGCCCGAGCCGCTGGTCGTGTGGTTCACGGTCGAGGGCGCCAAGGCGATGCGCCGCATCGGCGAGGCCTTCACGCGCGACACCGGCGTGCCGGTCATCATCGAGACGCCCGACGAAGGCCCGGCCAAGTTCCAGCAGGCCGCCGCCGCCGGCAAGGGGCCGGACATCTACGTCTACGCCCACGACCGCATCGGCGAATGGATAGGCGGCGGCCTGATCCACCCGGTCAGCCCCGGCAAGGCGCTGCTGGACGACATCGACCCGCTGGCCTGGCAGGGTTTCAGCTCGCGCGGGCGGCTGTGGGGCTATCCCTACGCGATCGAGGCGATCACCCTCATCTACAACAAGGCGCTGGTGGCCACGCCGCCGCGCGACTTCGACGAGGTCTTCGCGCTCGAGCAGCGCCTGGCGCGCGACGGCCGCCACGCCATCCTCTGGGACTACACCAACAACTACTTCACCTGGCCGCTGCTGGCGGCCAACGGCGGCTACGCCTTCAAGCCGCGACCCGACGGCGGCTGGGACGCGCGCGACACCGGCGTGAACCACCCCGGCGCGCTGCTGGGCGCCGAACTGCTGGAACGCATGATCAGGCAGGGCATGATGGCGCCGGGCAGCGGCTACCCCGAGATGGAGGCTGCCATGGCCCAGGGCCGCGTGGCCATGATGATCAACGGCCCCTGGGCCTGGGTGAACCTCAAGCGCGTGGGCATCGACTTCGGCGTGGCGCGCATCCCCGCGGTGGCGGGCAAGCCGGCGGCGCCCTTCGTGGGCATCAAGGGCCTGCTGATCAACCGCGCCACGCGCCAGCGCGAACTGGCGGTCGAGTTCATCGAGCACTACCTGCTGGCCCTCGACGGCCTGCGCGCCATCGACCGCGCCGAGCCCATCGGCGCGCCGGCCAGCAAGCGCTACTACGCCGAACTCACCGTCGACCCGGTCCACGGCGCCAAGGTGGCCGGCATCATGGCCTCGGCGCGCGACGGCCTGCCCACGCCCAGCATCCCGGAGATGGGCCGCTTCTGGGCCGCCATGAAGTCCTCGCTCACCACGCTGAGCGAAGGCCGCCAGACCGCCAGACAGGCCCTGGACGCCGCCGCGCGCCGCATCGTCGCCCCATGAACACCGCCACGCTCACCCTGCGCCGCCCCGCGCCTGCCAACCCCTGGCCGGCCCGCCTGGGCGCCGCCGCCGCCACCCTGGCCGCCCTGTACGCCGTGCAGGTGGTGCACGCCACCGGCCAGACGCTGCTGGCGCTCACGCTGCTCGTCATCTCGGCGCTGGCGGTGTGGACCTACAGCTCGGCGCGCACCCAGGCACTGCGCTACCTGTTTCCGGGCATCGCCACGGCGCTGGTGTTCGTGATCTTCCCCATGCTCTACACCATGGGCATGAGCTTCACCAACCACAGCTCGCGCAACCTGCTGGAGCCCGAACGCGCCCGCGCCCAGTTGCTGGAGACGACGCTGGTCACGCCCGGTTCGCAGCGCGGCTACGGCCTGCACGCGGCCGGCACGGGCAACGGTGCCGGCACCAGCGCAGGCTCTGTGCGGCTGCATCTGGACGCCGGCGACACGCCCGGCGCCACGCCCCTGGTCACCGCGCCGTTCACGCTGGACGCCGACGCGCCGCGCGCCCTGACCCTGACCCTCACACCCGCCCCGGCTGCCGCCGAGGCCGCCCTCACCGGCGCTGCCCTGCCCATGGCCGAACGTGTGCGCCTGCTGCCCGCGCTGCGCGCCCTGCAGCTGCGCACACCCGACGGCAGCCTGCTCAGCCTGGCCAGCCTGCGCGAGTTCGCCCAGCAGCCGCCGCTGTACGAGGCCCAGGCCGACGGCAGCCTGACGGACCGCCTGACCCGCACGGTCTACCGCGCCGACACGACCGAAGGCTTCTACACCAGCGCCGAGGGCGAGCGCCTGCAGCCGGGCTTCCGGGTCGGCGTGGGCCTGCGCCACTACCTGCAGATCTTCAGCGAGGGCAAGTTCCGCGAGCCCTTCGCCAGCGTGTTCGTGTGGACGGTGGTGTTCTCGGGCGTCACCGTCATCAGCACCTGCGCGCTGGGCCTGCTGCTGGCCGTGCTGCTGGAATGGCC
>JBJOKY010000056.1:0-16446 GCA_046045865.1 Pseudomonadota bacterium
AGTAGGCGTCAACCGGAGAAAGGCCGAAAAAGAGATAGGGGATGGCGCCGATGGCAGCCGCGACGATCCAGGTCAAGGTCACGATCAGCAGCCCCTCGTTATGGCGCATTGCATCAAAATTCTTGCAGAAACGACCGTGCCAGCGACAAAGCAAACCGAGCGTCAAGGAGCAGGCAGAGGCAGCGAGAAATGGCAGGGTTGAACGGAAATCACCATCGATGCCAGCAACGCCGACAAGTACAAGGACAAGCTCAGCGAAGGCCAGCTGCAGATGCTCAGGCAGCTCAAGGGCTACCGCATGGACGTGTACCCGACGCGGCGCAGCTGCGGCTACCCCGAGCAGGTCTACCAGAACACGCGCAAGAACGCGACCGGCGCCAAGCTCGCGGCCAACGGCCATGACCTCGACAAGGCGTTCAGCGGCGGCACGCCCTTCCCCATCCCGGCCAACGGCGCCGAGGCGATGTGGAACCACAAGCTGCGCTGGCTGGGCGAGGGCCGCATCGAGCGCTACAGCTCGGTGTTCTCGCAGCCGGGCGACGCCAAGATCGTGCCGCTGATCCAGGACCAGTGGACCAGCACCCCGGGCGGCAACCTGGCCGGCAAGTCGCTCACCGAGGGCGACGGCGTCGAGTACCGCCTGCTCAACGAGGTGGTGGCGCCGGCGGCGCGCACCGGCGAGCTCATCCTGCTGCACTACCAGCTCAACAAGGACAACGACGCCTGGCTGTACTTTCCCGGTCAGCGCCGCGTGCGCCGCGCGCCGACCTTCAGCTACGACAACCCGGTGCCGGGCTACGAGAACCTGCTCACCGTCGACCAGTACCCCATGTTCGGCGGCCGGCTGGACCGCTACGACTGGAAGCTCGTCGGCAAGCAGGAGCTGGTGATCCCGTACAACACCTTCAGGTTCAACGACCAGTCGAGGAAGCTGGCCGACATCTTCGGGCCCGAGTACCCCAAGCGCGACCTGGTGCGCTACGAGCAGCACCGCGTCTGGAAGATCGAGGCCACCGTCAAGCAGGGCCAGCGCCACCAGTTTCCCAAGCGCGTCATCTACCTCGACGAGGACAGCTGGATGATGGTCGCCACCGACCTGTACGACGCCCAGGGCAAGGTCTGGCGCACCCAGGAGAGCTACCCCTACGTGGCCTGGGAGCTGCCGGCCTGCGTGTACCAGGGCTACATCATCTATGACCTGAACGTGGGCCGCTACATGGCCGACAACATGCCGCAGGAAGGCCGCACCGACTGGCTGGCCGGGCGTGAAGGGCGCATCGACGCCAACAAGTTCAACCCCGACGAACTGCGCCGCGCCGGCGCGCGTTGAGCCCCACGATCAGGAGACCTGCCATGACCATGATCCTTCCCCAAGCCGCGCCTGCGCGGCACCCGCGCCGTGCCGTGTCGCTGGCCGTGCAGGCCAGCCTGCTGTCGCTGGCTGCCCTGGCCGCGCTGCCGGCCCAGGCGGTGCGCACGACCACCGAGTCGGGCACCGAGATCGACTTCGCGACGACGATCTCCTTCGGCCTGCAATGGCGGCTGCAGAAGCAGAGTCGCGGCGCCCTGGGCAACGACAACGGCGGTGCGGTGGCAGTGAGCGCACCGCTCGGGTCCTTGCTGAACGGCGCCGGCAACGACGCCGCGGCCAATCCCGACTTCAACTACCTCAACGCCGACGACGGCAACCAGAACTACGACAAGGGCGACCTGGTTTCGGCGGCGCTGAAAGGCACGCACGAGTTCGGCCTGAAGACCACCGACGGCTGGCGTGCCCTGGCACGCGCCACCTGGGTGGGCGACGCCGCCGCCGGCAACACGCGGCGCACCGAACTGAGCGGCGACGCGAAGAGGGTCGCGGTCTACAACGCCACGCTGCTCGATGCCTGGCTGTCCAAGGACATGAAGTGGCTGGACAACCGCACAGCCACGGTGCGTTTCGGCAACCAGGTGCTGAGCTGGGGCGAGGACATCTTCATCATCGGCGGCATCAACTCGATCAACGCGCTGGACCTGCGCAAGATCCACACGCCCGGCACGCAGGTCAAGGAGATCCTGCGCCCGGCGCCCATGCTCTCGCTCAACGCGGCGGTGAGCGACGAGGTGAGCACCGAGGCCTACTACCAGCTGCGCTGGAACGCCTTCCGCTTCGACCCGGTGGGCACCTTCTTCTCGGCCGGCGACGTGGTCGGCGCGGGCCAGCGCCCGGCCTACATCCCGACCTCGGTGCTGGGCTGTGCGCCGGCCTGCGGCGATATCGGCGGGGGCATCCAGAACGGCCTGAACGTCGTGCCCTTCGAAGGCGACAAGCAGCCGCCCAAGGGTGACCAGTACGGCCTGGCGATGCGTTTCAAGCCCAGGAGTTTCGACACCGAGTTCGCGTTCTACTACGAGCGTTATCACGACAAGCTGCCGTTCACCACGCTGTTCACCGACCCGGCCTACCTGCAGTACAACGTCGCCAGCATCGGCTACTACAACGAATACGGTGCCAGCAAGAACCTGTTCGGCGCCTCGTTCAACACCAAGGTCGGCCCGGTGGCGGTGGGCGGCGAGCTGTCTTACCGGCCGCGCGACTCGGTCGCCATCGACGGCAGCGTGCCCTTCGCCGGCAGGTACAGCATCTTCGAGGCGGCCAACGCCGACGCCAACGGCCGCATCACGGTGCGCGGCTACGAGGAGGAGAAGAAGTACCAGGCCCACCTGACCGGCCTGTACTTCACCGAGGTCAACTCGCCCATGGGCGCGCTGGTCAAGGCCCTGGGCGCGGCCGAAGGCACGGTGCTGGCCGAGGTGGCCGTGACGCACTACCCCAGCCTGCGCATCGGCGAGGTGCCCTACCTGATCTTCCCGACCTACCAGAACCCGAGCAAGACCTCGTGGGGCTATGCGCTCGAGTTCGACCTGAGCTACCCGCACATCGCCGGCAGCGACTGGAACCTGGTGCAGTCGACCGTGTTCACGCACGACGTCAAGGGCATCACGCCGAACACGCTGCCCTTCGTCGAGGGCCGCAAGTCGCTGTTCGTGGGCTTCACGTTCGACAACAGCAGCGTGTGGAAGGTCTCGGCCGGCTACACCAACTTCTTCGGTGGCGGCCTGACCAACCTGATGCGTGACCGCGACAACCTCGCGCTCAGCATGTCGTACAGCTTCTGAACCGAAGGCGCCCATGCTGCTGGCCCGTGTCGTTGCCGCCGTCGAGCGGCTGGTGTTCGGCCGCCGTGCCGTCGTGCTGGTCGTGCTGGGCCTGCTCACCGTCGTGATGGCGGTGTTCGCCAGCCGGCTGCACATGACGGCCGGCTTCGGCAAGCAGCTGCCGCTGGGCCACGAGT
This sequence comes from Pseudomonadota bacterium, assembly GCA_046045865.1. Taxonomy (GTDB): domain Bacteria; phylum Pseudomonadota; class Gammaproteobacteria; order Burkholderiales; family Burkholderiaceae_C; genus Sphaerotilus. The sequence goes on from JBJOKY010000056.1 coordinate 3,336, forward strand.
ACACCGACACCTTCGTCAGGTACAAGGACGTGCTGTTCGGCGCCAACCGCCTGATCGTGGTGGTGCACGCGCGCCAGGGCGACATCTGGCGCCCGGCGGTGCTCAAGCGGCTGAACGAGGTCACGCAGGCGCTGATGTACCTGCCGGGCGTGGACCGCCGCTCGGTCAGCTCGCTGTGGACGCCCAACACCCGCGTCATGCAGGTGACCGAGGAGGGCTACGAGGCGCGCGACGTGATCGGCGGCGACGTCACGCCCGACAAGCTCGACGAGGCCACGATCGCGAAGATCCGCGACAACGTGGTGCAGGGCGGCTACATGGGCGCCCTGGTGGCGGGTGACGCCAGCGGCGCCATGGTCACGGCCGACCTGCTCGACGCCGACCCGCGCAGCAAGGTCGCGACCGACTACATCGCGCTGGGCCCGCAGATCGAGGCCGAGCTGCGCGGCAAGTTCGAGGACGCCGAGGTCGAGATCCAGATCATCGGCTTCGCCAAGCAGATCAGCGACATCGCCGAAGGCGCCAAGGGCGTGCTGCTGTTCTTCGCCCTGGCCTTCGTGCTCACCGCCACGGCGGTGTACTGGTACTGCCGCTCGTGGGCCTTCACGGCCGCGGCGCTGGTCAGCTCGCTGGTGTCGCTGGTCTGGCAGTTCGCCAGCCTGCAGCTGCTGGGCTACGGACTGGACCCGCTGGCCGTGCTGGTGCCCTTCCTGGTGTTCGCCATCGGCGTGTCGCACGGCGTGCAGCAGATCAACTACATCGTGCGCGAGATGGGCCTGGGCCGCAGTGCCCTGGACGCCGCGCGCGCCAGCTTCGGCGCCTTGCTGGTACCCGGCACCATGGCGCTGGTGACGGCCTTCGTCGGCTTTGCCACGCTGATGCTCATCCCCATCCCCATGATCCGCGAGCTGGCCATCACGGCCAGCCTGGGCGTGGCCTACAAGATCATCACCAACCTGGTCATGCTGCCGGTGGTGGCCAGCTACGTGAAGCTGCCGGCCGACTACGGCGTGCGCATGGCCGCGGTGCGCGAGCGCCGCTCACTGGTCGTGGTGGCCATGGCCCGCCTGGCCGAACCCGGCGCGGCGCGCTGGATGCTGGGCGGCGGCGTGCTGCTGTTCGCGCTGGCAGTGTGGGGCAGCCACGGCCGCCACATCGGCTACGTCCAGCCCGGTGCACCCGAGCTGCGCGACAGCGCGCGCTACAACCGCGACGCCGTGAGCATCGCCGAGAAGTTCAGCGTCGGCCTGGACGTGCTGACCGTGGCCAACGAGACCCCGCCCGACGGCTGCCACGACTGGACCAAGATGGCCGCCATCGACGAGCTGGCCTGGGAACTGGCCAACACGCCGGGCGTGATCGGCACGGCCAACCTGCCCGGGCTGGTCAAGCTGGGCGCGGCCGGCTTCAACGAAGGCAACCCCAAGTGGACCGACCTGCCGCGCGACGCGCGCTCGATGGCCAGCTTCATCGGCCTGGTGGGCGAAGGTTCGGGCCTGTACGACCCGCGCTGCACCGTGCTGCCCATCAACGTCTACCTGGCCGACCACAAGGCGCAGACCATCCAGGGCGTGGTGCAGGTCGTCAAGCAGTGGCGCGCCGAGAACCAGGTGGAAGGCCTGAACGTGCGCCTGGCCAGCGGCAACGCCGGCGTGCAGGCCGCCACCAACGAGGTGCTGGAAGCCACCGAGCTGCCCATGATGCTGTACGTCTACGCCACCATCGTCGGCCTGGTGTTCCTGACCTACCGCGACTGGCGCGCCGTGGTGGCCTGCTGCCTGCCGCTCACCGTGGCCACCTTCGTGGGCTACTGGTTCATGAAGGCGCTGGACATCGGCCTCACCGTCGCCACCCTGCCCGTCATGGTGCTGGCCGTGGGCATCGGCGTGGACTACGCCTTCTACATCTACAACCGCCTGCAGCTGCACCTGGCCGACGGGCTGGACATCGTCAGCGCCTTCCGCCGCGCGCTGGCCGAGACCGGCATCGCCACCATCTTCACCGCGCTGACGCTGTCGGTGGGCGTGGCGACCTGGGTGTTCTCGCCGCTCAAGTTCCAGGCCGACATGGGGCTGCTGCTGGCCTTCATGTTCATGCTCAACATGATCATGGCCATCACGCTGCTGCCCGCCCTGGCGGTGGTGATCGACACCGTCATCCCGCGCCGCGGGCCGGTGCACAAGCCCTTCATGGCTCATTGACCCGCATGACCACCCGCCCCCGCATGACGACGCCCGCCCCCACCCGCCGCCGCCTGCTGCTGCAGGGCGGCGCGCTGGCCCTGCTCGGCACCACGGCCGCCGGCCTGCGCGCGGCAGGCGACAGCGCCGCGCCGGCCGCCGCCAGCGGCGGGCCCGGCACGGCGCTGATCCGCCCGCTCGCCGCCAAATCGCTGGTGCTGGCCATCACGCGCGCCGGCCAGCGCCTGGTCGCCGTGGGCGAGCGCGGCCACGTGCTGCTGAGCGACGACGAGGGCAAGGCCTGGCGCCAGGCGCGCAGCGTGCCCGCGCGCAACACCCTCACCGCCGTGCACGCCAGCGACGCCACCACGTTGTGGGCCGTCGGCCACGGCGGCCTGATGCTGAAAAGCACCGACGCCGGCGAGCACTGGCAACGCGTGGCCACGCCGGCGCAGACGCGCGACGTGCTGCTGTCGGTGCTGGTGCAGGCCGGCGGGCGCGGCCTGGCGGTGGGCGGCTTCGGCTTTGCGCTGGCCACCACCGACGGCGGCGCCAGCTGGCAGCAGGCCGAACTGATCGCGGGCGAGCAGGGCGAGAAACACCTCAACCAGATCTTCCTCAGCCCGCAGGGCAGTTGGCTGATCGCCGCCGAGGGTGGCCATGTGCTGCGCTCGGACGACCCGGCCGGCGCGCGCTGGACGGCGGTGAAGACGCCCTACGCCGGCTCGTTGTGGAGCGGCCTGGCCCTGCCCGGCAACGGTTCAGCTGCAGGGTCGGGTGCGGCAGGGGGCGCCAGGCACCTGCTGATCGCCTGCGGCATGCGCGGCAACATCGTGCGCAGCAGCGATGACGGCCAGACCTGGAGCCACCAGGCCGTGGCCGGCGCCGGCTCCTTCACCAGTGTGGTCGCGCTGGCCGACCAGCGTGTCGCCTTGGTCGGCGTGGACGGCACGCTGGTCGTGGGCCACGCCGGCACGGGCGACTTCAAGCTGCACCGGCTGGACGACCGAGCCAGCCTGCACGGCGCGGTGGCGCTGGGCGCCACCGGCCAGCCGGTCACCAGCCTGGCCGTGGCCACCGGTGCCGGCCCGCGCGTGATCGACCTGCCGGGCTGACGGATCGGCATGCGGGCCCGCCGTCCTTCCGTCCGTCCCGCTGGACAGGCGCCGGATCAGGCTGGCGGCGGCACATCGGCCTGACCGGCGCGCTGCAGCGCCAGCCACTCCCGCCCGGGCGGGCAGTGCAGCGCCAGGGCGCCCGGACCGGTCTCGACGGATCCGGTGTCCAGCCCACCGCCCGGACCACCACCCAGCACACCGTCGGGCAAGACCAGATGGCTGGCGTGCAGCCACAGCCGCGCCACGCCCAGCCAGGCCGCCACGGCGCGGTTGTGCGCGCCCTTGCCATGCGTGCTGTCGCCCACCAGCGGATGGGCGATGTGCTTGAAGTGGCGGCGGATCTGGTGGCGCCGGCCGCTGGCCGGCTCGACCTCGACCAGGGCGTAGCGGCTGCTGGCATGGCGGCCGTCGCCGAAAGGCCACTCGTGGCGCACCAGGCAACGGTAACGCGTCAGCGCCGGCAGCAGCACCTGGCCGGCAGAGGGTCGCTCCGGATCGCGCGCCAGCGCATGGTCGATCTCGCCCGCATCGACCGGCCAGCCGCGCACCAGGGCCAGGTAGCGCTTGTGCACCCGCCCGGCCTCGAAGGCCGCGCCCAGCGCACGCGCCGCCGCCACGCTGCGCGCAAACAGCAGCAGGCCCGAGGTGGCCTTGTCCAGCCGGTGCACCGTCCACAGCGGCTGGCCCAGCTGCGCCTGCAGCAGGTCGCGGGCGTTCAGGGCCTCGTGCGCGTCCAGCGCGGTACGGTGCACCAGCAGACCGGCGGGCTTGTCGATCACGACCAGCTGCTCGTCCAGGTGCAGCACGCGCAGGATCGGCTGCGGTTGCTGCTGCTGCAGCGCGGCCGCCGGCAGTTCGGGCGCCCTGGACACGGCGTCGGGCCGACCCGCCCCGGCCCTCACGCCGCCGGCCAGGCGAGCTGCGCCGCCGGGGTCACGTCGACCCGCACGCCGAAGCTCTCGATGTGGCCCAGCCTGCGGTTGTGATGGGCCACGATCTGCGGCGGGTCGAGCACGCCGTTGGCCAGGGTGATGTTGCCCTCGGCCAGCCGCCAGCCCGACGAGCCGTGGTCCAGCGGGCCGTCCTGCGACTCGTGCTGGATCAGCACCACTGGCGCCCCGGCCGCGCGGGCGCGCGCCGCCACCGCGTTGATGCGGGTGATGACCTGGTCGACCTCGTGGCAGGCCCAGCGCCCGCTGCACAGGGCCTGCTGCACGTCGATGATGAGCAGGGCGGTGGTCATGGCGGACGTCCTGGCCAGGTCAGGATCACACCGGCGCGACCGGCCCGAGCGCGGCGAAGCCGGCCGGCTGCCTGGCCTGCCAGGAGCGGATGGCCAGGGCCATCTCGTCGATGTCGAAGATGGCGCTCTGCAGCAGCGTCATCTGCTGCAGGGCGTCGGCGGTCGGGTGGTCGACCGCATAGTTCAGCGCCAGCTTGCTGCCGGCGATGGCCAGCGGCGACTTGGCCGCGATGGCCTCGGCCAGCGTCATGGCGCGCGCCAGCGTGGCGGCGGCGTCGGGCAGCACGGCGTTGACCAGGCCGGTGGCCAGGGCGCGCTCGGCACCGACGCGCTCGCCGGTGTAGGCCATCTCGTGCGCCACCGCTGGCGGCACGAGCTTGGGCAGGCGCTGCAGCACACCCAGGTCGGCGGCCATGCCGATGTGGATCTCCTGCACGGTGAAGAAGGCGTCGGCGCTGCACACGCGCAGGTCGCAGGCCGCGGCCAGGTCGAGCGCGCCGCCGATGCAGCCGCCCTGCACCGCGGCGATGACGGGGAAACGCGCCTGCTCGATCACGTCGAAGCAGCGCATGAGCTGGCGCAGGCTGTCCTGGAACAGCAGGCGCGAGCGCGCCGAGGTGGTGTCGAGCAGCGCGGCGCCGCTGGCGAAGACCTCCAGCGCCATGCCGGCGCTGAAGTGTTTGCCGGTCGACGAGATGACCAGCGCGCGCGTGTCGCCCGCGGCGTTCAGCCCCAGCACCGCGTCGCGCAGGGCCGGGAAGAAGCCCGGCGCCATGGTGTTGAGCCGCTCGGGCCGGCTGAGCTGCAGATGGGCCACGCCGCTGGCGGCCTGCTCGAGCGTGAAGTAGGGGGCGTGGGCGTCGGTCATGCGGCCAGCATAACGGCCGCCCGACGCGCGGCCAACCGGTCCTTGCCCGCAGGGGCGGGCCGGCCGGACCTCAGCCCTCGCGCGTGGCGACGATGACCTGGAAGTTGCCGAAGAAGACCACGCGGCGCTCGACGCTGGCGATGCCCGGCATGGCCTGCAGCACCTGCAGCGGCTCGTGCGTGCTCCACAGCGCCAGGCCCAGCGGCTCGAAGACCTTGAAGTAGGTCCAGCTGAGCGCACGCAGCACGGCCAGATGGGGGCGGTGGAACTCGGCCAGGAAGAGCTTGCCGCCCGGTGCGAGCACCCGGCAGGCTTCGGCCAGGGCCTGGTTCTTGAGCTCGTGCGGCAGCTCGTGCAGCAGGAAGAACACCACGTTGACATCGACCGACGCATCGGGCAGCTGGGTCGCCGTGGCGTCGCGCTTGAAGAAGCGCAGGTGGCCGGCCATGCCGGGCATCTTGCGCTCGGCGTTGAGCAGCTCGTTCTCGATGATGTCGACCACCTGCACCTCGTCGGCGCCGGCGTCGAGCGCAGCCTGCGTCACGCGCGGCATGACGTTGCCGAAGGCGCACGAGGTGATGAGCGCCTTGCGCCCGCGCAGGTCCATGCGCGCGATCACCGCGGTGATGATGGACACCAGCCGGTCGTACTGGAACAGCAGGATGGCGGCGATGACGGGCTGGAAGTCGACCAGCCGGATCAGCCGCATGTCCGAATAGATCGGGTAGACATGCGACGCGGGGCTGCGCACGCCCGGCGCCAGCGCACGCACGATGAGCGCGCCGCGCGTGGTGGCGAAGAAGAAGGCACCGGTGCTTGCAAGCACCCCGAACACCGTCAGCACGGTGGGCATCAACCAGGTGGACACAGCGGTTTTCCGTTTCTGCGCCGGCGGCGGGCCCGTCCCGTTGGCGTGCCCCGGCTCGTCGGCGCCAGGTCATTGACGCACAGCGCCAGCGCGGAAGTCTTGTCCTCGGTCAAGCCCGTGGAACGTGACGCGCGTCACGTCCGGCGCCGTGCCGGGGCTGTTCCGGCACCGTGTCCGGGCCGCGCCGGGCTACTTCGCGAAGACCTGGCTGCGGTCGGCGAAGGCCTTGAACTCGAGCGCGTTGCCGCTCGGGTCGAGGAAGAACATGGTGGCCTGTTCACCCACCTGGCCCTTGAAGCGGATCTGCGGCTCGATGATGAAGCGCACGCCCGCGGCCTGCAGCCGGTCGGCCAGGGCCTGCCACTCGTCCAGGGTCAGGATGGCGCCGAAGTGGCGCACCGGCACCTGCTCGCCGTCCACCGCGCTGTGCGCCCTGTGGCCGGCCTCGGACGGTGCCAGGTGCGCCACGATCTGGTGGCCGTGGAAGTCGAAGTCGATCCACTCGGGCGAGCTGCGCCCCTCGGGGCAGCCCAGCAGGCCGCCGTAGAAGGCGCGGGTGGAGTCCAGGTCCTTGACCGGGAAGGCCAGGTGAAAGAGCGGTTGCGGGTTCATGGATGGGCAGCAGCGTGGCAGGGCCGGCGAGTATCCCCGCGCCGGCGCCGGCCTGCAGGCCCGCCCGGCAGCGCCGCAGGCCGGCACTTACCATCGCCGCATGGCAGAAGCACCCCACGCCCCGGTCGCGGCAAGCGCAAGCACAGCAGCATCCGCGTCCGAACCCGTCGGCGACACGGCCGCCCGCGTGCCCCTGAAACTGGGCCAGCTGGTCTACCCCTGCGCCGAGCCTCCGGCGCGCGGGCGCAGCATCGAGGTCGCACCCGGCGTGCTCTGGCTGCGCCTGCCGCTGCCGTTCAAGCTCGACCACATCAACGTCTGGGCCATCGACGACGGCGAGGCCGGCTGGGCCCTGGTCGACACCGGCGTGCGCAACGACGAGACCATGCAGGTCTGGCGCGAGCTGTTCGCCAACGCGCCCGACGGGCGCACCATCAGCCGCGTCTTCGTCACCCACATGCACCCCGACCATGTCGGCATGGCCGGCTGGCTGGCGCATCGGTTTTCGGTGCGGCTGTGGATGAGCCGGCTCGAGTACCTCAGCTGCCGCGTCATGGTGTCCGACACCGGGCGCGAGGCGCCGCAGGAGGCGACCGGGTTCTACCGCCGCGCCGGCTGGAGCGAGGGCGCGATCGAGACCTACCGCGTGCGCTTCGGCAACTTCGGCACCCTGATCCACGCCCTGCCGGACAGCTACCGGCGCCTGCACGACGGCGAGCTCGTGCGCATCGGCCGCCACGACTGGCGCGTCATCATGGGTCACGGCCATTCGCCCGAACACGCCTGCCTGTACTGCGCCGACCTGAAGCTGCTCGTCTCGGGTGACCAGGTGCTGCCGCGCATCTCGTCCAACGTGTCGGTCTACCCGCTGGAGCCCGACGCCGACCCGATGACGGGCTGGCTCGAATCCCTGCAGCGCATCCGGCGCGAGGTGCCCGACGACGTGCTGGTGCTGCCCTCGCACAACGAATGCTTCACCGGCCTGCACGCGCGCATCGACGCCCTGCACAGCGGGCAGCTCAGCGCCCTGGCGCGCCTGCGCAGCGTGCTGGCCGAGCCGCGCCGCGTGGTCGACACCTTCCCGGCGCTGTTCAAGCGCCCCATCGGCGAGCCCGACGTCGGCCTGCTGGGCATGGCCACCGGCGAAGGCCTGGCCTGCCTGCACCACCTGATGCAGCGCGGCGAGGTGCTGCGCAGCACCGACGCCGCCGGGGTGGACTGGTACCGCCTGGCCTGAAGGCTGCGCCGCTGGCCGGGCTGCCGGCCACCCTGCAGGCCGGGCGGCCCCGGACGCACCACTACACTCCCGCCCGCTTCGGGCCGGCCCCGGTCTGCCCGCCACCTTCCCGTCACCTGTCCCAGCCCGGCCACCGGGCGATCACCATGACCACCGAGACGCCAGAGACCCACGAGACTCCTGCCACCGACGCCGACGCCGACGCCGCTGCCGCGCCCGCGCGCCCGGAGCTGCCCGACCACCTCTCGGCCGACCCGCACAGCCCGCATCACGTGGCCGCCGCCTTCCAGCACGACATCGGCGTGCGCCACAACGGCAAGGACCGCTTCGATGTCGACGAATACTGCGTCTCGGAAGGCTGGATCCGCGTCGCCGTGGGCAAGAAGGTCGACCGCCGCGGCCGGCCGCTGACGGTCAAGCTCAAGGGCACGGTCGAGGTGTTCTACCGCTGATCACGCCTCCAGGTAGCGCTCCACCAGCCGCGTCCAGTACGCGGCACCGACGGTCAGGACCTCGTCGTTGAAGTCGTACCTGGGGTTGTGCAGGCTGGGGCCGTCGGCGCCGTTGCCCAGGCGCAGGAAGCAGCCGGGCTTCCTCTGCAGGTAGTAGGCGAAGTCCTCGCTGCCTGTCACCGGCGGGAAGGGCGCGATCACGCGCCCGGGCCCGACCAGTTCCTCGGCCACCTGGCGCGCGAACTCGGTCTCGGGCGCGCTGTTGATGACCACCGGCGCGCCGTGCTGGTAGTCGATCTCGGCCTCGCCGCCATAGCCCTGCGCGTGCGTGGTCACCAGGGTGCGGATGCGCTCCTCGAGCTGGGCGCGCACCGCCGGGTCGAAGGAGCGCACGCTGAGCGCCATGGTCGCGCTGTCGGGGATGACATTGGCGGCAGAACCGGCATGCAGCGCGCCGATGGTGACGATGGAGGTCTGGCGCGGGTCGATGTTGCGCGACACGATGCTCTGCAGCGCCATCACCAGGCTGCCGGCAATCAGGATGGGGTCGACCGTGTTCTGCGGCCGCGCCGCATGGCCGCCGCGGCCGTGGATGGTGATGTGCACCGTGTCGGCCGCGGCCATGAAGGGCCCGGCGCCGAAGCCGAAGGTGCCGGCCGCGTAGCCCGGCGTGTTGTGCAGGCCGAAGATGGCGTCGCAGGGGAAACGCTCGAACAGGCCGTCCTCGATCATGCGCTGGGCACCGCTGCGCTGGCCGGCCTCCTCGGCGGGCTGGAACACCAGGTGCACCGTGCCGTTGAACCGGCGCGTGGCGGCGAGCTGCTGCGCCGCGCCCAGCAGCATGGTGGTGTGGCCGTCGTGGCCGCAGGCATGCATCACGCCGGCCCGGGCGCTGGCCCAGGGCTGGCCGCTGGCCTCCTGGATGGGCAGGGCGTCCATGTCCGCCCGCACCGCCACGCTGCGCGTGCCGCTGCCGTTCACCATCGTGCCCACCACGCCGTGGCCGCCCACGCCGCGCGTGACCTGCCAGCCCCAGTCCTGCAGGTAGCGCGCCACCAGGGCGGCGGTGTCGGCCTCCTCGAACGAGAGCTCGGGGTGCTGGTGGATGTGGCGGCGCGTGGTGGCGAGGAAGCCGGCCGAGCCGGACAGGTCGCCGAGTTGGCAGTAGCAGCGCAGGCGTTGGTTCACGGGCAGGCCTTTCGGTCAGGGAGGCGGACGGATTGCGCGGCGATTCTGCGCTGCGCCGGGCCGGCGGACGGGCGGCAGCGGCGCACCCGGCGGCACATCAGTCGGGCTTGATGCGTGCACGCGCCACCACCGCCTTCCAGCGCTTCTGCTCGAGCTCGATGAAGCGGGCGAACTCGGCCGGCGTGCCGCCCACGCCGATGGCCGCGTCGGCCGCCAGCTTCTCGCCCGACGCGGGCAGGTGGATGGCCGCCGCAGCCGCCGTGGCCAGCCGGTCGGCGGCGGCCTGGGGCAGGGTCGACGGCGCGAGCAGGCCGTACCACTGCGTCATCTCGAAGCCGGGGTAGCCCTGCTCGGCCACGGTGGGGACATCGGGCAGCTGGGCGATGCGCTGGGTCGTGCCGGTGGCGATGCAGCGCAGCTTGCCGGCCTTGATGAAGGACATCACCGCCGGCGCGCCCACCGAGGCCAGGTCCAGCCGCCCGGCCAGCAGGTCGGTCAGCTGCGGCCCGGTACCGCGGTAGGGCACGTGCAGCATGAAGGTCTCGCTGACCATCTTGAGGTATTCCATCGCCAGGTGGCCGGCGCTGCCATTGCCGGCCGAGCCGTAGTTGAGCTTGCCGGGGTTCTTCTTCGCGTAGGCGATCAGCTCCTTCAGGCTGTTGACCGGCAGGTCGGGGCGCACCAGGTACAGGCTGGGCACCTTGGCCAGCAGCGAGATGGCGCGGAAGTCCTTCACCGGGTCGTAGGGCAGCTTGTCGAACATGTAGGGGTTGACCGCCAGCGTGCCGATGTGGCCCAGGATCAGGGTGTGCTGGTCGTCGGCGCGCGCCACCTCCTGCATGGCGACATTGCCACCTCCGCCCGGCTTGTTGTCGACGTAGACCGACTGGCCTAGCTGCCGGCCCAGTTCCACCGCGGTGGTGCGCGCGACGATCTCGCTGCTGCCACCGGGGGCGAAGGGCACGACGAAGCGGATGGCCTTGCTCGGCCAGGCCTGCGCGCGCAGCGCCGCGGGCAGGCCGGCGAGGGCGGCGCCGACGGCACCGAGCTGCAGCAGGCGGCGGCGGTCCAGGGTGGGGGTCATGGGGTGTCTCCTGGGGGGTGGGCGTGAGGGCCGCATGCTGCACCCGTGCACCTCTCAAACACCTTTCAGGGCCGTGCCGCGCGCCGCACACAATGCCGGCCATGCACATCCTGCTGGCGGAAGACGAGCACGGCCTGGGCGAATGGCTCAGCAAGGCCCTGGGCCAGGGCGGCTGCACGGTCGACTGGGTCGATGACGGCCGGCTGGCCGAACGCGCCGTGGCCGAGGGCCATTACGACGCCGTCGTGCTCGACCTGGGCCTGCCCGGGCGCGGCGGCCACGAGGTGCTCAGGCACCTGCGCGCCCAGGCCCACGCCGTGCCCGTGCTGGTGCTGACGGCGCGCGACTCGCTGGCCGAGCGCGTGCACACGCTCAACCTGGGCGCCGACGACTTCCTGCCCAAGCCCTTCGCGCTGGCCGAGCTGGAGGCGCGCCTGACCGCCCTGGTGCGGCGCGCCCGCGGCAGCGACCGCCCGCGCCTGGCCTGCGGCAGGCTGCAGTTCGACACCGTGCTGCGCCAGTTCACCTGCGGCGACGAGGTGATGGCGCTCACGCCGCGCGAACACACCCTGCTGCGCGCACTCATCACGCGCAGCGGCGAGCCGCTGACCCGCCCGCAGCTGGTCGAGCGCGTCTTCCGCGACGAGGCCGACGTGCTGCCCGGCGCGCTGGACGTGCTGATGCACCGCCTGCGCCGCCGCCTGGAAGGCAGCGGCGTGCACATCCAGACCTACCGCGGCCTGGGCTATGCGCTGGAAGCCGACGACGCCGCCCCGCCCGCCTAGGGCGCGCACCCTGCGCGGGCGGCTGCTGGGCCTGCTGCTGCCTGGCCTGGCGCTGCTGCTCGCCCTGGGCCTGTGGGCCACCCGCAGCGACGCCCTGGCCGCCGCCAACGCGGCCTTCGACCGCTCGCTGCTGGGCGCGCTCAAGGGCCTGGACCTGAACGTCAGCACCAGCTCGGGCGGCCTGGCGGTCGAGCAGCCCTACCGGCTGTTCGAGTTCTTCCAGCTCTCGGCCGCCGGCGCGGTGCACTACCGCGTGGCCACCGACGACGGCCTGGTCGAGATCGGCTCGCCCGACCTGCCGCTGCCGCCCGGCCCGCTGCCGCCCGGCGAGCCGCACTTCTACGACGCGCAGTACTTCGGCGAGCCGGTGCGCGTGGGCGCGCTGCGCCGCGCGCTCGACCCGCCGGTGGGCGCGGCACAGCTGGTGCTCATCCAGGTGGCCGAGGGCACGGCCTCGCGCGAGCACTTCGTGCAGGCCTTCGTGCGCCAGGCGCTGTGGCGCGACGCCACCGTGCTGGGCCTGCTGGCGCTGGCGGTGGCCTGGGCCTCGGCCTGGGCGCTGCGGCCGGTGCAGCACCTGGCCGCGCTGACCCGCGCGCGCCAGCCCGACGACCTGCGCGCCCTGCAGGCCGAGGGCCTGCCGGCCGACCTGCAGCCCCTGGTACAGGCCATCAACCAGCAGCTGGCACGCACCGAGGCGCTGCTGGAGCAGCGCCGCCAGTTCCTCGACGACGCCTCGCACCAGTTGCGCACACCGCTCACCACGCTGCGCGCCCAGCTCGACTACGCGCGCCGCGAGGCCGACCCCGCGCGCCGGCAGGAGGCCCTGGCCGCGCTGGCCGAGGAGCTGGCGCTGGCCACGCGCTCGACCAACCAGCTGCTGCTGCTGGCGCGCGCCGACGCCGCCAGCCTGCAGCACGAGCCGGTCGACCTGGGCGGGCTGGCGCGCGAGGTGGCCCTGGCGCTGCTGGCGCAGGCACGCGCCCAGGGCGTGGACTTCGGCGTCGACGCGCCCGAGCAGCCCCTGGTCGCACAGGGCGACCGGCTGCAGCTGCGCGAGGCCTTGCTCAACCTGGCGCACAACGCCCTGCAGCACGGCGTGGCCGGACGCACGCCGGCGCGCGTGACCATCGAGGCCGGCGCCGATGCGCAGGGCTGGCGCCTGGGCGTGGTCGACGACGGCGCCGGCCTGGAGCCCGGCCTGGCCGAGCGCGCCGGCCAGCGTTTCGCCAAGGGCCGCGGCAGCCGCGGCGCCGGCCTGGGGCTGGCGATGGCGCGCTCGGTCATCGAGCGCCACGGCGGCCGGCTCGCGCTGGCCGGCGGCGACGGCGGCCGCGGCCTGCGCGTCACACTGCACTGGCCGGGCAGCTGACCATGGTGGCCGGCTGCATCCACCCGCCCCTGCGCCGCCGCCGCTGGCTGGCCTGGCTGGCCGGCGCAAGCTGGGCCGGCGGCGCAGCACTGGCGCCGCGGCCC
>JBJOKY010000307.1:0-5646 GCA_046045865.1 Pseudomonadota bacterium
GGTGGTGGCGCCGCGCCGGGCGTCGTGGAGGAGGGGGCTGACATGCGCCGGCATGGTACGGGCGCCGGCCGATGGCTGCAGCCGGGCACGGCCGGGCTTGCCCGCGCCGCCGGGTCTTTGCCCATGCATACCGCGCAAGGCGCTGCGAGACTGGCCGGCATGAGTGCCCCCCACACCACCCCGCCCAACCTGTTGACCGCCACGCGCGCCGTGCGCCAGCTGGCCCGCCGCGAGCTGAGCGCCGAAGCGCTGCTGCGCGCCTGCCTGGAGCACATCGCCACACGCGAACCGCAGCTGCACGCCTTTGCCGCGCTGCTGGACACCGACGCCGCCCTGGCGCAGGCGCGAACGCTGGACGCCGGCCCCGTGCGCGGTGCGCTGCACGGCCTGCCGCTGGGCGTGAAGGACCTGTTCGACACCATCGACCTGCCCACCACGTATGGCTCGGCGCTTTATGCCGACCACCACCCGGTGGCCGACGCCGCCAGCGTGGCGCTGTGCCGCGCGGCCGGCGCGCTGGTGCTGGGCAAGACGGTCAGCACCGAGTTCGCCTATTTCCACCCCGGCCCCACCGCCAACCCGCACAAGCTGGCGCACACGCCCGGCGGCTCGTCCAGCGGCTCGGCCGCCGCGGTGGCCGATGCCATGCTGCCGCTGGCGCTGGGCAGCCAGACGGCCGGCTCCATCATCCGCCCGGCCGCCTACTGCGGCGTGGTGGGCGTCAAGCCCAGCCTGGGGCGGGTGCCGCGCGGCGGGGTGAAGAGCCTGTCCGAAGCCCTCGACACCCTGGGCGGCTTCGGCCGCAGCGTGGCCGATGCGACGCTGCTCGCCGGCGTGCTGTGTGGTGACGAGCGGCTGATCGCCCTGGCGATGGACGACACCTCGGCCGCCGCGCAGGCCGCGCCGCGCATCGGCCTGTGCCGCACGCCCTGGTGGGCCCAGGCCGACGCCGACGTGGCCGCCGCCTGGGCGCAGGCCGAGGCGGTGCTGGCGCCGGCCGCCGCCGCGCTGGTCGACGTGGCGCTGCCGGCGCACTGGCCTGACCTGGTCACCCTGCAAAAGGCCGTGATGGCGCACGAGATGGCGCGTTCGCTCAGCCACGAACGCGTCGTGCACGCCGAGCGGCTGAGCGAGCGCCTGCGTGCCCTGTTCGTCGACGGCCTGGCCATCGACGGCGCGCGCCACCTGGCCCACCTGGCCCAGACCGCGCGCCTGCAGCGCGAGGCCGCCGACGTCCTGTTCGGCGCCTGCGACCTGCTGCTGGCGCCCAGCAGCACCGGCGAGGCGCCCGCCGGTCTGGCCGCCACCGGCGACCCGCTGTTCTGCCGCGGCTGGACGCTGCTGGGCCTGCCCTGCGTGCACCTGCCGTTTGCCCGCGGCGCGCACGGCCTGCCCGTGGGCCTGCAGCTGGTCGGGCGCTGGGGCGAGGACGAGCGCCTGCTGGCCGCGGCGCGCTGGTGCCACGCGCGCCTGCAGGGCTGAGCCGGCCCGTCAGTTCTTCAGCCGGTAGCCGGTGCGGAAGATCCAGGCCACCACGCCCAGCGCCACGGCCAGGAAGGCCAGCGTCATGCCCAGGCTGATGGCGATGTGCACGTCGGCCAGGTCGTAGAAGCTCCAGCGGAAGCCGCTGACGAGGTAGACCACCGGGTTGAACAGCGCCACCGTCTGCCAGAACGGCGGCAGCATGTTGATCGAGTAGAAGCTGCCGCCCAGGAAGGTGAGCGGCGTGATGATGAGCAGCGGCACCACCTGCAGCTTCTCGAAGTTGTCGGCCCAGATGCCGATGATGAAGCCGATCAGGCTGAAGGTCAGCGCCGTCAGCACCAGGAAGGCCAGCATCCAGCCCGGGTGCGCGATGCGCAGCGGCACGAAGAAGCCCGCCGTGGCCAGGATGATCAGCCCGAGCAGGATGGACTTGCTCGCCGCCGCGCCCACGTAGGCGATCAGGATCTCGACGTAGGACACCGGCGCCGAGAGCAGCTCGTAGATGGTGCCGGTGAATTTCGGGAAGTAGATGCCGAACGAGGCGTTCGACAGGCTCTGCGTCAGCAGCGACAGCATGACCAGCCCGGGCACGATGAAGGCGCCGTAGCTGACGCCGTCCACCTGCGGGATGCGGCTGCCGATGGCCGCGCCGAAGACGATGAAGTACAGCGAGGTCGAGATCACCGGCGACACGATGCTCTGCATCAGCGTGCGCCAGGTGCGCGCCATCTCGAAACGGTAGATGGCGCGGATGGCGTGCAGGTTCATGCTCATGCGCGGGCTCCCGTGCTGCCGGCGGCCGGCTTGTGGTTGTTGTCGTGCACCAGGGTGACGAAGATGTCCTCCAGCGAACTCTGCGAGGTGTGCAGATCCTTGAAGGCCACGCCCGCCTCGGTCAGTGCCGCCAGCAGGGCGACGATGCCGCCGGGCTGGCCGCTGGCCGCGGCGCCAGCCTGCGCGCTGGCGTCGTAGCTGTAGTGGATCTCGTGGCCGCCCTTGGCCAGCACCAGGCCCCAGCCGGCCAGCGCAGCCGGCAGCTCGGTGATGGGCTGCGGCAGCTGCAGGCTGAGCTGTTTTCGACCCAGCTTGCGCATCAGCTCGGCCTTGTCCTCGACCAGGATGATCTCGCCCTGGCGGATCACGCCGATGCGGTCGGCCATCTCCTCGGCCTCGTCGATGTAGTGGGTGGTCAGGATGATGGTCACGCCGGTGTCGCGCAGCGCGCGCACCAGGCGCCACATGTCGCGGCGCAACTCCACATCGACGCCGGCGGTGGGTTCGTCCAGAAACAACACGCGCGGCTCGTGCGACAGCGCCTTGGCGATCAGCAGCCGGCGTTTCATGCCGCCCGACAGGGTGCGGATCTTGTTGTCCTTCTTGTCCCACAGCGACAGGTCCCTGAGGATCTTCTCGATCAGCGCCGGGGCCGGCGGCTTGCCGAACAGGCCGCGGCTGAAGCTGACCGTGTCCCACACCGACTCGAAGGCGTCGGTCGTCAGCTCCTGCGGCACCAGGCCGATCAGGGCGCGCGCTGCGCGGTAGTCGCGCAGGATGTCGTGGCCGTCCACCACCACCGTGCCCGAACTCGGGTTGACGATGCCGCACACGATGCTGATCAGCGTGGTCTTGCCCGCGCCGTTGGGGCCGAGCAGGGCGAAGATCTCGCCGCGGTGGATGTCCAGGTCGACCGCCTTGAGCGCCTGGTGGCCCGAGGCATAGGTCTTGGTGAGCTGGCGGATGGCGAGCACGTCGGGCGCAGGTGCGGCCGTGGCAGGGCGGTGGGGGTGCATGGGGGGCAAGCATAGTCGGGCAGCCCTGGGGGGCGCAGGCCTGGCCGACAATGCCCGCCAGGTCGGGGTAGACGCACGAGCAACAGGATCAGGGGAGGGCGCCATGACCGAGGCGAGGGCGCGCGACATCATCACGATCATCACTGCCGGCCTGTTCGTCATCCTGCTGACGGCGATGCTGGTGCTGGCGCCTGCCGCGTCGGCGCGGGCCGAGGCGCTGGTGGCGATCGACATCGGTCACTCCAGCGCCCGCCCGGGCGCGAGCAGCGCACGCGGGCGGCCCGAGTTCGAGTTCAACCTGGCGTTTGCGCAGTTGCTGCAGCAGGCGCTGGCCGAGCGCCAGGCGCGCAGCCTGCTGATCGGCGCCGACGGCCGCATGGACGACCTGGGCGCGCGCGCGCCTCTGGCGGCCCGGGCCGGTGCGACCCTGCTGGTGTCGGTGCACCACGATTCGGCCCAGCCGCGCTACCTCCAGCCCTGGACCTGGCTGGGGCGGCCGCACCAGTTCACCGACCGCTTCGCCGGTTTTTCGGTCTTCGTCTCGCGCCGCAACCCCGACCCGGCCACCAGCCTGGCCTGTGCCCGCGCCGTGGGCCGGTCGCTGCAGCAGGCCGGCCGCCCGGTGGCGCGCCATCACGCCGAGGACATCCCGGGCGAAAACCGCCCCTGGGCCGACGAGGCGGCCGGCGTCTACCACTTCGACGACCTGGTCGTGCTGCGCAGCGCCGGCAGCGCGGCGCTGCTGGTCGAACTGGCCGTGATCGTCAACCCCGCCGACGAACTGCTGGCGCAGGACGCCCGCCACCAGCAGGCCTGGGCGCAGGCCATCGCCGCCGGCCTGGCCGCCTGCGGTGCGCTGCGCTGACGCAGGCGCAGGCTCACATCCGACCCCGACCCCGACCCCGACCCCGACCCCGATCCCGCCATCCGTCGCAAGTAGAACCCCCGCATGACCCCTGTCCGATCAACCCTGGGCCGCCTGGCCCGCGTGCTGCTGGCTGCACTGGCCCTGCACTTCAGCGCGGGCACGCACGCCGCCGACTGCGACGATCCAGCCGGCAGCGCCGAGATCGCGCGCTGCGTCGGCCAGGATCTGCGCAGCGCCGACGCCCGCATCAACAGCCTGTACAAGGCCGTGATGGACAAGTTGTCCGAGCCCGACAAGGCGACGCTGCGCGGCGCCCAGCGCACCTGGATCAGGCAGCGCGACGCCGACTGCCGCCTCGACACGCGCGAGACCAACCGCGAGCTGTGGTACCAGGCGCTGCTGCGCGACTACCCGCAGACGATCTGCGTCACCCGCGCGACGCGCCAGCGCATCGTCGAGCTGTCCGAGATTCTGCACGGGCGACGTTCGCCGGCCGGGCGCGTCCTGGCCGATGCGCCGGCCCCGCCCGTGCGCACCCATGTCACGCGTGCCTCGGCATCACACGCCACGGGCAAGTGGTACTTCGAATTCACGATCAACTACCCCGAACTGGTGAAGGTCGAGCCCTGCGTGCTGACCGTGGGCGTGACCGACCTGCGCCTGTTCAGCGGCGTGATCGACAACGTGCGCCCGCGCGACGGCAGCAAGCCGGCCGTGTTGCTGGGGTTTGCCGTCGATCTGGACAACGGCAAGCTGTACCACAGCCGCAACGGCGTCTGGCAGGGTGGCGAGCCCGGCAGCAGCGGTGGCCAGGACCTGAAGCTGGGGCGTACGTACCACGCCGATTTCATGATCAGCGCCGACGATGCGGCGCCCTACCTCGAACGCGAGGCCATCCTGCCCAACTATGGCCATATGCACATGGCGCGTGCCATCCCGACCGGCTACCTCTCATGGCAGAGTCGGCCCTGAGCCGACGGCCTGTTCCGGGCCGGGCCCGCACACAGCAGGAATGTCCAGTCATGCGTGATCCCCTTCATCCCACCGACCAGCGGACCGGCGTCGGCCGGCGACTGCTGCTCGGCGGCTCGGCCTCGGCCGTTGTCACCGGCCTGCTGGGAGCCTGGCGCGAGGTCGCCGCGCAGACGCCGGCCGTCGCCAGTGCCGCAGGCGCTGGCGCGGGCAGGCCGCTCGCCGGCCGCGCACCGGCCATCTTCATCGGCCACGGCAGCCCGATGAATGCCATCGAGACCAACGACTACACCCGCGCGCTCGCGCACTGGGGGCGCGAGATCGGCCAGCCCCGGGCCATCCTGGTCGTCTCGGCGCACTGGCTGACGCAGCGCGAGGTGATGGTCTCGCTGGCCGAGCAGCCCGAGACCATCCACGACTTCGGCGGCTTTCCGCCCAGGCTGCAGGCCATGCAGTACCCCGCGCCCGGCGCGCCGGCCGTGGCGCGGCGCGCCGCCGCCACCCTGGTGCCGCAGAAGGTGGGCCTGGTGG
>JBJOKY010000308.1:0-5605 GCA_046045865.1 Pseudomonadota bacterium
GCCGCCTCTTCCGGGTCGGTCAGCATCTGGCTGTGGTCCAGCTTGCCGGCCGCGCCGATGCCGTCTTCCTCGCCGGCATCGCCGGTTTCCAGGTTGCCCAGGCAGCCGAGTTCACCTTCCACCGTCACGCCGGCCAGATGGGCCATGGCGACGACCTTCTGGGTCACGGCGACGTTGTAGTCGAAACTCGACGGCGTCTTGCCGTCTTCCATCAGCGAGCCGTCCATCATCACCGAGCCGAAGCCCAGGCCGATGGCGCCTTCACACACCTTGGGGCTGGTGCCGTGGTCCTGGTGCATCACCAGGGGGATGTGGGGGTAGGCCTCGGTGGCGGCCTGGATGAGGTGCTTGATGAAGCTCTCGCCGGCGTATTTCCGCGCGCCTGCGCTGGCCTGCAGGATCACCGGCGCGCCCACCTCGTCGGCCGCGGCCATCACGGCCTGCACCTGCTCGAGGTTGTTGACGTTGAACGCCGGGATGCCATAGCCGTTCTCGGCGGCATGGTCGAGCAGCTGGCGCATGGAAACGAGTGGCATGGTGGAACCTCGAGGTGTGGAACACCGGGAGCGCCTCGGACTGGTCACCGCGCCCGACAGCCATCGGGCACAGCCAGCCTGTAATCGCGCTGAAACCGCGGGATTCTAAGGTTGGGTCACCTTGCCAGGGCTGACCGTGCGGCCACCGCGCCCACCCGGATCGTGGGCCCTTGCACGGCGCGCGCAGGCCGTTCCGGACCGGTGCGGACCGGGCCGATGCGCTGCATCAGCCCACGCGGCAGACCTTGAGCATGTTGGTGCCGCCGGGGTAGCCCATGGGCTCGCCGCAGGTGATGGCGTAGGTGTCGCCCGGCTTGAGTTCGCCGCGTTCGACCAGGATGCGCTCGGCCTGGGTCAGGGCGGTGTCGCGGTCCTCGAACTTGGGCATCATGAGCGGCCGCACATTGCGGTACAGCGCCATCTTGCGCTGCGACAGCGCCTGGGTCGTCAGGGCGTAGATGGGCACGGCGATCTTGTAGCGGCTCATCCAGAGCGGCGTGGAGCCCGACTCGGTCAGCGCGATGATGGCCTTGCAGCCCAGGTGGTGGGCGGTGAACAGCGCCCCCATGGCGATGGACTGGTCGATGCGCGCGAACTGCTTGTTGGTGAAGTCGGTGTCCAGCGTGCTGGTCTCGGCCGCCTCGGCCGCCAGGGCGATGGCGGCCATCTGCTCGATGGTCTCGACCGGGTAGCGGCCGGCGGCGGTCTCGGCGCTCAGCATCACGGCGTCCGTGCCGTCGAGCACGGCATTGGCCACGTCGCTCACCTCGGCGCGGGTGGGCACCGGGTTCTGGATCATGGACTCCATCATCTGCGTGGCGGTGATGGTGAGCTTGTCCTGCGCCAGGGCCATGCGGATCATGCGCTTCTGCAGCGCCGGCACGGCCGCGTTGCCCACCTCCACCGCCAGGTCGCCGCGCGCCACCATGATGCCGTCGCTGGCCTTGAGGATGGCCTCCAGCTGGGGCACGGCCTCGCTGCGCTCGATCTTGGCGATCATGCCGGGCTTGTGGCGCCAGGGTTCGCCGGCCACGTTGGCCAGCTGGCGGGCCATCTCCATGTCGGTGGCGTTTTTGGGAAAGCTCACCGCCAGGTATTCACACTGGAAGGACATGGCGGTCTTGATGTCCTCCATGTCCTTGGCCGTCAGGGCCGGGGCGGTCAGGCCGCCGCCCTGCTTGTTGATGCCCTTGTTGTTGGACAGCTCGCCGCCCACCTTGACGGTGGTGTGCACGGCCTCGCCGCGCACCATGTCCACCGTCAGCACGATGAGGCCGTCGTTGAGCAGCAGGGTGTCGCCCGGGCGCACGTCGCGCGGCAGCTCCTTGTAGTCCAGGCCCACTCCGTGGATGTCGCCCGGCTCAGTGCGCGCGGCGTCCAGCACGAAGGGCTGGCCGTTCTCGAGGTTGACCTTGCCGTCGGCGAACTTGCCGACGCGGATCTTGGGGCCCTGCAGGTCGGCCATGATGGCCACCGGCTTGCCCACCTTCTGCGCCACGCTGCGCACGAGGTTGGCGCGGTCGATATGGTCCTGCGCCTTGCCGTGGCTGAAGTTCAGGCGCACGACGTCGACGCCGGCCCGGACCATGCGTTCGAGCACCTCCGGATCGGACGACGCGGGGCCGAGGGTGGCGACGATCTTGGTGTGGCGGCGCATGGAGCAGGGTCCTCTCGTGACCTCGTGGGATGGACGGACGGCAGCGGGCTTCCCCTCTGCGGCGCGCGATTATCTGCAGGGTCAGTCCACCGTCAGGTACAGCCCGGTTACGCCCCCGACCGGCAGGGTGGGGGGGCTGGACTGCCCCTGGCCGGACCGGCTCAGCGGCGCGCGGCCAGGGCGGCCTGGGCGTCGGTCACGGCCAGGGCGGTCATGTTGACCACCCGGCGCATGGTCGAGGCCGGCGTGAGGATGTGCACCGGCGCCGCCGCGCCCAGCAGGATGGGCCCCACCGTGACGCCGTGGCCCGAGGTCATCTTCAGCACGTTGAGCAGGATGTTGGCCGCGTCCAGGTTGGGCGCCACCAGCAGGTTGGCCGCACCGTTCAGCGAGGTGTCGGGCAGCATGTCGTGGCGGATCTTGTCCGACAGCGCCGCGTCGCCCTGCATCTCGCCGTCGCACTCGATGTCGGGCGCCTGGGCCACGAAGAGGTCGCGTGCCAGGCGCATGCGTTTGGCCGAGGGCCGGGTCGACGAGCCGAACATCGAATGCGAGAGGAAGGCCACCTTGGGCGGGATGCCGAAGCGCTTCATCTCCTCGGCCGCCATCAGGGCGATGTCGGCCAGGGCCTCGGCGCTGGGCTCCTCGTTGATGTAGGTGTCGGTGATGAAGATGTTCTGCTGCTCCAGCATCAGGGCGTTCATCGCCGCCATGGCCTTGGTGCCCGGCCGCGAGCCGATCACCGTGCGCACATAGTCGAAGTGCGCCTCGTAGCGGCCGTGCAGGCCGCAGAGCATGGCGTCGGCGTCGCCCCGCTTGAGCAGCAGGGCCGAGATCAGGGTGGTCGAACGCCGCACCGCTGCCTTGGCGGCCTCAAGCGTCACGCCGTTGCGGCCCATGAGGCGCTGGTAGTCCTCCCAGCAGGCGCGGAAGCGCGGATCGTCCTCGGGGTTGACCACCTCGAAGTCGCTGCCCGCCTTCAGGCGCAGGCCGGCGCGCTCCAGGCGCATCTGGATCACCGCCGGGCGGCCGACCAGGATGGGCTGGGCCATGCCCTCGGCCAGCACCACCTGCACGGCGCGCAGCACGCGTTCGTCCTCGCCCTCGGCGTAGACCACCCGCTTGGGCGCCCGCTTGGCCGCGGCAAAGACCGGGCGCATGAACATGCCGGTCTGGTAGACGTAGCGGGTGAGCGATTCGCGGTAGGCCTCCATGTCAGTGATGGGCCGGGTCGCGACGCCCGATTCGGCCGCCGCCTTCGCCACCGCCGGGGCAATGCGCAGGATCAACCGGCCGTCGAAGGGCTTGGGAATGAGGTAATCCGGGCCGAAGTGCAGCTCCTGGCCGGTGTAGGCCGCCGCCACCTCGTCGCTGATCTCCTCCTTGGCCAGGGCGGCGATCTCCTTCACGCAGGCCAGCTTCATGGCCTCGGTGATCTTGGTGGCGCCGCAGTCCAGCGCACCGCGGAAGATGTAGGGGAAGCAGAGAACGTTGTTGACCTGGTTGGGATAGTCCGACCGGCCGGTGGCGACGATGCAGTCCGGCTTGGCCTGCTTGGCCAGCTCGGGGCGGATCTCGGGCTCCGGGTTGGCCAGGGCCAGGATGATGGGCTTGTCGGCCATGGTGGCCACCATCTCGGGCGTCAGCACCCCGGCGGCCGAGCAGCCCAGGAAGACGTCCGCCCCCTTCACCACCTCGGCCAGCGTGGCCAGATCGGTCTTCTGGCAATAGCGCAGCTTGGATTCGTCGAGCTTGCCGTCCTTGAAGTCCTGGCGGGTGTTGCGGATCACGCCCTTGGAATCAACCGCCCAGACGTTCTCCACCTTCACGCCCAGGCCCACCATCAGGTCCAGGCAGGCGATGGCCGCCGCGCCGGCGCCAGAGACCACCAGCTTGATCTCGCCGATGGCCTTGCCCACCAGCTCCAGGCCGTTGAGCAAGGCGGCGCCCGAGATGATGGCCGTGCCATGCTGGTCGTCATGGAAGACCGGGATCTTCATGCGCTCGCGCAGCTTCTTCTCGATGTAGAAGCACTCGGGCGCCTTGATGTCCTCGAGGTTGATGCCGCCCAGGGTGGGCTCCAGCGCGGCGATGATCTCGACCAGCTTGTCCGGGTCGTGTTCGGCCAGCTCAATGTCGAACACGTCGATGCCGGCGAACTTCTTGAACAGGCAGCCCTTGCCCTCCATCACCGGCTTGCCGGCCAGGGGGCCGATGTCGCCCAGGCCCAGCACCGCCGTGCCGTTGGTGACCACGCCCACCAGGTTGCCGCGCGAGGTGTATTCCGCCGCCAGCTCGGGGTTGGCTTGGATGTCCAGGCAGGCATAGGCGACACCGGGTGAATAGGCCAGCGACAGGTCGCGCTGGTTCATCAACGGCTTGGTCGGCTGCACCGAGATCTTGCCGCGCGTGGGGCTGCGGTGATATTCGAGTGCGGCGTCGCGCAAGGCCTGTTCGGCCGGGCTGAGCTTGCTGTTCATGGCCAACCTTTTCTCTGGATTGAAGGGATCGGCGCAGCTTAGCGCTGCGCCGACCGCTCAGCCATGAGTGCTCGCACGAACAGTGAGTTGCGGCCCGACCGTGCCGACCCACGCCGGCTCGCCGTTTGGCCGTGCGACCGCCTGGCGGCGGACCTCCAGATGGCGGTGGGCGTGGCTCGCCCACGCTGCCGCCCACACAGGGCCCGGCCATGCAGGACGCCATCTGTACGTAGATTTGGAAAGTTATGGCATTTCGATAACTTGCCAAATTTCCCTACACTCTGACCATGGACGCAGTCAGGAACCCCTTCGCACCCGGGGCCGGCACGCCGCCGCCGGAACTGGCCGGCCGCGATGAGCTGCGCGAAACCGTGCGCGTGGCCATCGAGCGCACCCGCGCGGGCAAGTCGGCCCGCAGCGTGCTGATGGTCGGCCTGCGCGGCGTCGGCAAGACCGTCCTGCTGGACCGCATGCGCGACGACGCCGAGGCCTCGGGCGTGCACACCATCCGCATCGAGGCACCCGAGGACCGCTCGCTGCCCGCCCTGCTCGCGCCGCAACTGCGCGTCGCCCTGCTGCGCCTGAGCAAGCAGGCGCAGGCCAAGGACCTGGCCGTGCGCGCCCTGCGCGCCCTGGCGGGTTTCGCCAAGGGGCTCAAGGTGAGCTATGCCGACATCGAAGTCGGCATCGACTACGACAGCGAAGCCGGACTCGCCGACAACGGCGACCTCGAGCACGACCTGCAGGAGCTGCTGCAGAACGCCGGCGCCGCGGCCAAGGCAGCCGGCACGGCCTTGGCCATCTTCGTGGACGAGCTGCAATACGTGCCCGAGCCCCAACTCGCCGCCCTCATCACCGCCATGCACCGCTGCGCCCAGCGCCTGGCGCCCGTGCTGCTCATCGGCGCCGGCCTGCCCCAATTGCGCGGCCGC
>JBJOKY010000309.1:0-5605 GCA_046045865.1 Pseudomonadota bacterium
ATGGGTGTTCAAGACGCCGCAGAACGACATCATGATGTCCCTGGCCATCGCCACCCACATGGCCAACCAGGGCGTGAAGAAGGTCGCCTTCATCGGTTTTGCCGACGCGTATGGCGAAGGCTGGTTCAACGAATTCAGCAAGGCCGCGGCGCTCAAGCGCATCGAGATCGTGGCCAGCGAGCGTTATGCGCGCACCGATACCTCGGTCACCGGCCAGATCCTCAAGCTGCAGGCGGTGAATCCGGACGCCGTGCTCATCGCCGGCTCGGGCACGCCGGCAGCGCTGCCGCAGAAGACGCTCAAGGAGCGCGGCTACGCCGGCAAGATCTACCAGACCCACGGCGTGGCCAACAACGACTTCCTGCGCGTGGGCGGCAAGGACGTGGAGGGCACCTTCCTGCCCGCCGGCCCGGTGCTGGTGGCCAGCCAGCTGCCCGACAACCATCCGGTGCGCAAGACCGCCCTGGCCTATGTGCAGAAGTACGAGGCCGCGCACGGCGCCGGCAGCGTCTCCACCTTCGGCGCCCATGCCTGGGATGCCGGCGTGATGATGACCGCCGCCATCCCGGTGGCGCTCAAGAAGGCCCAGCCCGGCACGCCGGCCTTCCGCGCCGCGCTGCGTGACGCGCTCGAAAACCTCAAGGAAGTCGCCGGCGCACATGGCATCTTCAACACCACGCCGACCGACCACCTGGGCATGGACCAGCGCGCCCGCGTGATGGTCAGGATCGAGAACGGCGCCTGGAAATACCAGCCGCAGTGATCGCCCTGCACCGATGACATGACGGGTCGGCCTGCGCCGGCCCGTTGCATTTGCGCTCCTCCTTCCCTCCCTCCCCGCACACCGGGACCACCTGCCATGCAACAACTCCAGAGCTTCATCGCCGGGCGCTGGCTCGGCCGCACGCCGGCCCAGACCCTGGCCAGCGCCATCAACGGCCGCGGCGTGGCCGCCACCCATGCCGAGGCGATCGACTTCGCCGAGGCCACCCACCACGCCCGCACGGTGGGCGTGCCGGCCCTGCTGGCGCTGGACTTCCAGGCCCGCGCCGCGCAGCTGAAGAAGCTCGCAGCCTACCTGGTCGAGCGCAAGGAGGAGCTGTACGCCCTGAGCGTGCACACCGGCGCCACCCGCGCCGATTCGTGGGTCGACATCGAAGGCGGCACCGGCACCCTGTTCGCCTACGCCAGCGCCGGTGCCAACGAGCTGCCCAGCGGCAATGTGGTGCATGAAGGCCCGGCGCTGCAACTGGGCAAGACCGGCAAGTTCGCCGGCACCCACATCCTGGTGCCGCGCGGCGGGCTGGTGGTGCACATCGACGCCTTCAACTTCCCGGTCTGGGGCCTGCTGGAGAAGTTCGCGCCCAGCTTCCTGGCCGGCCTGCCCTGCATCGCCAAGCCGGCCACCTCGACCAGCTACCTGACCGAGGCCCTGGTGCGCCTGATGGATGCCAGCGGCCTGCTGCCCGCCGGCAGCCTGCAGCTGGTGATCGGCTCGACCGGCGACCTGCTTGACCGCCTGGACGGCCAGGACATGGTCACCTTCACCGGCAGCGCCGACACCGCGGCCCGGCTCAAGGCGCACGCCAGCATCATCAGGAACGGCATCCCCTTCAACGCCGAGGCCGATTCGCTCAACTGCGCCATCCTGGCGCCCGACGTCACGCCCGACGACGCCGAGTTCGACCTCTACGTCAAGGAACTGGTGCGCGAGATGACGGTCAAGGCCGGCCAGAAGTGCACCGCCATCCGCCGCGCCATCGTGCCGCGTCAGCACCTGGGCGCGCTGGCCGAGAAGCTGCACGCGCGGCTGGCGGCCATCAGGGTGGGCGATCCGTCCATCGAGGGCGTGAAGATGGGCGCGCTGGCCTCGCGCGAGCAGCTGGCCGACGTGGCGGCGCGTGTAGCCCAGCTCAGCGCGGGCAACGAGGTGGTGTTCGGCGCCGGCAACGGCTTCGCGCCCATCGGCGAGGGCACACGCGACGGCGCCTTCCATGCCCCCACGCTGCTGCTGTGCCGCGACCCGGCCGGCGATGCCAAGGTGCACGACCTGGAGGCCTTCGGCCCGGTCAGCACGCTCATGCCCTACGACGACCTCGACGAGGCCCTGGCCCTGGCCGCCCGCGGGAAGGGCAGCCTGGTCGGCACGCTGGTGACGAAGAGCCCGGCGATCGCGGCGCGCGCCATTCCGGTGGCCGCGCGCCACCACGGCCGGCTGCACATCCTCGACGCCGAATCGGCGCCCGAATCCACCGGCCACGGTTCGCCGTTGCCGGTGCTCAAGCATGGCGGCCCGGGCCGCGCCGGTGGTGGCGAGGAGCTGGGCGGCATCCGCGCCGTGTTCCACATGCTGCAGCGCTGCGCCGTGCAGGGCTCGCCCACCATGCTGGCGGCCGTTACCGGCGAATACGTGCGCGGCGCCCAGGTCAACGAAAGCGAAGTCCACCCCTTCCGCAAGCACTTCGAGGACCTGCAGGTGGGCGACAGCCTGCTCACGCACCGCCGCACCGTGGGCGAGGCCGACATCGTCGCCTTCGGCGGCATCTCGGGCGACTATTTCTACATGCACTTCGACGAGATCGCCGCCAAGGACAGCCCCTTCGGCAAGCGCATCGCGCATGGCTACTTCGTGCTGAGCGCCGCGGCCGGCCTGTTCGTCAGCCCGGCGCCCGGCCCGGTGCTGGCCAACTACGGCCTGGAGACGCTGCGCTTCGTGAAACCCGTGGGCATCGGCGACACCATCCAGGCGCGTCTGACCTGCAAGCGCAAGATCGACAAGCCCGCCAAGCCCGGCGTGGCGCCGCAGGGCGTGGTGGGCTGGGACGTGCAGGTCACCAACCAGCAGGGCGAACTGGTGGCGAGCTACGAGATCTTGACGCTGGTGGCGAAGAAGGGCTGAGCCGCGCCTGTCGGCCCTACAGTCGGCCCACGAGGCGGCCGCAGGGTGGGTGCCAGCAGCAACCACCTCGCCTCCAGCCGATGGCACCAGGGAGCAACGACATGACCGAACCGACAGCCACAGGCTGCAGCACGCCTGGTGACGCAGGGCCCCGGTGGGGCCGGGCTGGCGCCGCCCTGGCGATGGTGTCGGTGTTGGCGCTGGGCCTGCAGGCCTGTGGCGGTGGCGGCGGAGCTGGCGACGGCGGGCAAGGCGTGCCCGCGTGCGCCGTGCTGGCCGGGCGTTGGGACGTGTTCCAGGACGGTGTGGCCACCTGCAGCGGCAGCTTCGGCAGCGGGATCGTCAGCTTCCGTGCCGGCGGCCAGCTGCTGGTCACGCAGGATGTGTGCGCGATCAGCGCTGACGATCCACCATCGGGCCAGTCCTGGGTCGGCGTGGTCGAGCCGGGCCGGCTGCAGCTCGGCGGCGTGCCCGGGCTGGCCACGCTCCAGGATGCCGTGATCAGCCAGACCACGGTGACACTGAACGGCAGCATCGCCGCCGACGGGCGCAGTTTCAGCGTGACGGGCGACGGCGTCCTGGCCGGGACCCTGGGCGGCGTCCCGGGTGCCTGCAGCCTGACCATGTCGATGCAGTGGAACCTGCTGACGCGCTAGCGGCGGCCCAGGCGGACCGGTCGCGCGCCGCGCGCTCACATCCAGCTCAGGCCATGTGCGGCGTCACCGTGGAGATCGCCTGTGCGTAGCGATAGACCATGGCCGCCCGCGAGCGCACGCCGAGCTTGCAGTACACGGTCTTGAGGTAGGAGCGCACCGTGAATTCGCTCAGCCGCAGCTTGTCCGCGATCTGCTTGGTCAGCAGGCCCATGCACACGAGCTGCACGATCTGCAGCTCGCGGTTGGTCAGCAGCTGGTGGATGCGCCCGGCGCATTCCGCCAGGTCGGCAGGCAGCTCCGTCGGGTGCTGATCCGGCACCAGGGCGTAGCGATGGCCGCAGAACTCGAAATGGCCCAGCTCACCAGCCGCATATTCGAAGCGCGGCCTGGCGTTGGCGCGCGTCTGGAGCTGGCGCGGCACCCGCCCGTCCACGCACAGCAGCGCGACCTGCCTGCCTTCGATGACCAGGCTGCAGACGCACTCGGCATCGGCTGATCCGGCCGCGCAGGCGTCACGGGCCAGGGGCGGGCAGGGCGGCAGCGCCTGCGGTTCAGCGTCGCGGATGCCCATGGCCGTACTCCTGTGGCTGGACGTGTTGCATGGCGTGACGCAAGGCGTGAATCGTGCACATGTCGGACTCCCGCAATTGATGGAAGTGAAAGTCTGCCGCGTCATGAACGCGCCGTCAGCACGCCTCGTCCACAAATGGCTGCACAAGGCCGGGCGCGCTGGCGCGCACTCGCCTGTGGCGTCAGGCCTGTTTGAGGGTATGCCCATGAGGGCACCCAGGCGCAGGCCCGCACCCGCGGCGGCGCAGTTGCACGCGTGCCGCCAGGCGCAGCGGATCTGGGCGTTGTGGGTGGCGTCGGGTCTGCCTATCGTGGCGTCCCATCGGTGAGGCCCTGGCGACCAGGCTCACCCGATCCACCGGGAGCCAAGCATGGACAACCCCTTCGACAGCGATGTCATGGACGAGGCCGACGCGCTGGACAGCGGCGCGGCCGGTGCCGACGCGGCAGCCCTGGACGCTGCGGCAGACGGCGACTTCGGCGAGGCCTACGACGGCATGGACGGTGGCGACAGCGGTGACGGAGGCGAGGGGGCCGACCTCGGCGACGACCTGGCTGCCGAATTCAGCGCCGACATGGGTGACGGCGCGCACGACAGCCTGGACAGCGGTGACGACGACGGCCTGGACACCATGGCCCTGTGGGAGGCCTTCGAGGACGAGGTGGCCGACGGCCTGGACGCCGCCGACGAGGACGAGTTCCTCGGCCGCATCCTGGGCGGGCTGGGGCGTGCGGCCGGCGTGGCCAGCCGGGCCCTGGGCCAGGGGGCCGGCGTGGCGGGGCGGGTGCAGGGCCTGGCCGGGCGCGCCGGGCGCATCGCCGGCCAGGTCGGCCGCGTGGCGGGGCGTGCCTCGCCCGCTGCCCTGGCGGCGGCGCGGCTGGCCGGCATGCTGGGTGCGCCTGGCGTCGCGCGCGGCCTGCGCGGCGTGGCGCAGGGCGCACAGCAGGTGCAGGGCTGGGCCGGCAACGCCCAGCGTCTGGCAGGGGCCGCCGGGCGCACGGCGGGCGGTGCCCAGGGCCTGCTCGGCCAGCTCAGCCGCCTGATCGGCAGCGGCGGCAACGAGATGGACGACTTCGACAGCCTGGTCGACCTGTTCGAGGACGGCTGGGACGAGGCCCTGCCCCCCGTCGTGGCGCTGGCCGCACGTGCTGCCGCGCGCGGCCTCGGGTTCCGCAACGTGGCCCAGCTCGGCGCGGCGGGGCGCCGTGCCCTGGTGCGTGGTGTGGGCGCCGCCGCACGCGAACTGATGCGCACGCGCGACCGCAACGCCGTGCGCGCCCTGCCGCACCTGGCACGCTCTGCCGCCCGGGTGGCCACGCGCCAGGCGCCCACGCCTGCACGCGCCGTGCAGCAGATGCGTCGCGGCCTGCCCGCCGCGGCGCGCCAGGTGGCCCGCAACCCGCAGGCCCTGCGCCGCATGAGCCAGCCGGGCGCGTCGCCGACGGCACCTGGCCCGCTCACCCGTGCGCCCGAACTCGG
>JBJOKY010000310.1:0-5541 GCA_046045865.1 Pseudomonadota bacterium
CCTGAGCAAGATCCCCGGCATCGCCGAAACACTCGACTGGATCCGCGCCCTGCACCGCCTGGGCATGACGGCGCTGCCGGACGATCCGCAGACCCTGCTCGTCTCGCTGGGTTGCCTGCTCAAGACGCGTGACGACCGCTTCCAGCTCGATGCGGTGCGTGTGCGCCAGCTCATCGAGGGCCGGCGCGTGGTGGGTGTGGCGCAGAAGAGTGGTGCCTGACGCGACGGCCAGCGCGGGCGCCTCTGGCGTCAACCGGACGGCGGCGGCCAACAACACCGCGCCGCTCGGCCCCGTGCAGGCCATCGCCGGTTTTGCCACCCTGCTGCGCGAACACGGCCTGGGCGTGGGTGTGATCGAGCAGCAGGCCATGCTGCGCGCTGCCCTGGCCCTGCCGGTGGATCGTGCCCGTCAGCTCGAAGCCGCCTGGCGCGCCATCGCCTGCCACGGCCGGCGCGACTGGCAGCGCTGGCCCGAACTCTTCGACCGCTACTGGTTCCCCGAGCGATTGAAGGGCGGCGTGAAGGTCAGCGGCCAGACCCGGCCCAGCCGCGACATGCGCCAGCTCGTGCAGGCCATGCAGCAGCAGATGGGCGACGCCGCCGCGCAGCCGCGCGCCCATCAGGGCGTGCCAGATGCGGCGCTGGGCGCCGGCGCCACCGTGCCGGACGACGATGTCGGTCGGCAACTCGCCCAGGGCGGCGCCAGCCGCACCGAGGCCCTGCACGACCGCGACCTGGCCATGTGGCTGCCGCAGGACCTGGCCCAGCTGCAGCAGCTGGCCGAACGCATCGCGCTGCGCCTGCGCCGACGCCTGACCCGGCGCTGGCGGCAGCATCCGCACGGCAAGCGCCTGGATGTGCGCCGCACCCTGCGCGCCAGCCTGCGCACCGGCGGCCTGCCGCTGGCACCGGCCTGGCGCCAGCCGCGGCGTGAGCGCCCCAGGCTCTTCATCCTGGTGGACGTGAGCCGCTCGATGCAGACACATGCGCAGCTCTTCCTGCGCATCGCCCGTGCCCTGGTCGGGCCGGCCGGTGTGCGGGTCTTCGTCTTCCACACCCGCCTGGCCGAGATCACCCCGCTGCTGCAGCGTGATTCGGCCCACGTGCAGGAAAAGGTCAACGCCGTCACGGCCGGTTTTGGCGGCGGCACCCGCATCGCCACCAGCGTGCTCGATTTCGTGAATGTGCATGCGCGCGCCCAGCTGCAGCGCGGCTCGCGCGTGTGGATCCTGTCGGACGGCTTCGATGCCGACGAGCCGCCGCAGCTGGCCGATGCGCTGGCGCGGGTGACCGGCCGCGGCGCGCGTATCACCTGGTTCCATCCCACCATCGCCCCACCGGCCTCGCGCGCCATGCGGGCGGTGCAGACTCATCCTGGCCAGGGCCTGGTCGAGCGTTATCTGCGCCTGGCCAGCCTGAAGGATCTGGCGGCCGCCGTGCCTCAGATCTCCTGATCTCTATTCCTCCTGATCGAAAGCCTTGCCATGAACACCCCCGATCTGCTCGCCACCGCCCAGCGCCTGCAGCAGCAGGGCGCGCCCTTTGCCCTGGTCAGCGTGCTGCGGGTCGAGCTGCCCGCCTCGGCCCGGCCGGGCGACAAGGCCATCGTCAACGCCGACGGGCTGATCCAGGGCTGGATCGGCGGTGGCTGCACCCAGCCGGCGGTGCACAAGGCCGTGCGGCTGGCGCTGGCCGATGGCAAGGCGCGTGTCATCCGCATCGCCCCCACATCTGAAACCAACGAGCCGCGCGAGCTGGGCGAGGTGCTGGAGTTCGGCATGAGCTGCCATTCCGGCGGCACGGTCGAGCTGTTCGTCGACCCCATCGTGCCGCCGGCGCGGCTGGTCATCATCGGCGCCTCGCCGGTGGCGCTGAGCCTGGCCCAGCTGGCGCCGCGCGTTGGTTTTGCCGTCACCGTGGTGGCGCAGGGTGCCCACGCCGCCGACTGGCCGGATGCCGACCAGGTGCTGGCCGATGATGACCCGGCCCAGGCTGCGCCCTTGATCGCGCCGGGCTCGTGGGTGGTGGTGGCCACGCAGGGCCGGCGCGATGTGCAGGGCCTGCGCCTGGCGCTGGCGCTGCAGGCGCGCCAGGTGTCGTTTGTCGCCAGCGCGCGCAAGGCCGGGGTGCTGCGCCAGTCGCTGGTCGCCGGGGGCGCGGATGGTGATGCGGTGGCGGCCATTGTCGCCCCGGCGGGTTACCCGATGGCGGCCACCACGCCGCAGGAGATCGCCCTGTCGGTGCTGGCCGCCGTGGTGGCCGAGCGGCGCGGAGCGGTGGCGGTGACGCCCCGGCCCGTGGCCGACGCCGAGGTCAAGGCCGAGGCGGCCGTGTCGAGCTGTTGTGGCGGGGGTGGGGGGCCTGGTGGTGTTGGTGCATCGACAGTGAAGCCGGTCGAGGCGCCGGTGCCCGCCCTGTCCGCCGCCGAGGAAATGGCCGCCGCACGTGCGGCGCTGGCGCTTGAGATGGCCCGGCCGGTGGTGGCCGCCAGGTCGTCCTGCTGCGGAGGCTGAGATGGGTTGCCTGTTGAAAGGTGGCGGCGGCCTGTACAGCCGGCTGGTGGTGGGTGCGGTGGTGCTGGCGGCCGGCGCGGGCGCGCGCCTGGGGCACCGGCCCAAATGCCTGCTGGAGCTGGGCGGCGTGGCGCTGATCCGCCGCCAGCTCTTCGCGCTGTCGGGCGCCGGGGTGGACGAGCTGGTGGTGGTGCTGGGCCATCACGCCGAAGCCATCGAGCCGGCGCTGCAGGACTTTCCCATCACCGTGGTGCGCAACCCGCGGCCGGACGACGGCCAGGCCAGCTCGCTGCGGGTCGGCCTGGCGGCGCTGGGCGGCAAGCTCGACGCCGTGCTGGTGGTGCTGGCCGACCAGCCCATGCTGGGCGCGCAGGACATGACCCAGCTCATCGGCGCCTACAAGAAGCGGCCCGAGGGCAGCCTGATGGTGTTTCCGCAGGTGGACGGCGAGCCGGGCCACCCTCTGATCTTCTCGACCGAGCTGCGCGAGCAGATGCTTTCAGGGCAGACGGACGTGGGCTGCCCGCAATGGCGTGCGGCGCATCCCGAGCTGGCGGCGCCCTTCGTCACGCCCAACAAGCGCTTTTGCGTCGACATCGACAGCGCCGAGGACATCGCCCGCTTCGAGGCCGGCACCGGCCACGTGCTGCGCTGGCCGGCGGCCTGGGCGGATCAGGCTGCGGTGACCGTGGCCGCTGACCGCGTCCCGGTGGCGCCAGGCGTGGCGTGACGGGCTGAGCACATGGCTGCGGCTTCGGGGTCGGCCGCCGCCTGGCGCCTGCGCGCTGCACGGGTGTGTGCCTGGGCGCTGCTGCTGTCGGGCTGGCTCACGCTGGGCGAACTGGGTGCTGCCGCCTGGCCGCAGACGGCGGGCGGGGTGCTGCCCATGGCGCTGTGGCTGCTGGCCATCGGCGCGGGGCTGGCGCTGGCGCGGCGCCAGCCACCCGGCGCGGTCTGGCTGCGCGCCGGCCTGCTGGGCACAGGCACGCTGGCTTGCGCACTGCTCACCGTCGGGCCGCCCGGCCGCGCCGGCCTGGCCGGGCTGGCGCTGGCCTGGGCGGCGCTGCTGGTGCTGGCGTCGTTGGCGGTGCGGGCCTTGCGGCGTGGCGCACCGGGCCGCCTGACCGGCGCACCCATCCTGCCGGCCTGTGCCGGTGCGGTGCTGGCCTGGGCAACCCTGGTGGCCGGTCAGTCCGCCTGGCTGCTGCTGCCCTGCGCCCTGCTGCTGGCTGCCCTGGTGCCGGCCAGGGTGTCACAACCGGGGGCATGCCGGGCCGGCTTGTTCGACTGTTCACTGCCGCTGGTGGGCCATGGACCGCAGGGCTGGCGCTGGCCGGCGCCGCGGCACTGGCCCGGCCAGGCCGCAGCCCTGGTGATGCTGCCCATGATGGCCAGCCTGCCGGCCATGGCGCCCTGGTGTGCGGCAGGCGCGTCCGGCGCAGGCGGCGTGGTGGGCACCGCGGTCGGGCCCGGCCACGTGCTGGCCGGCCTGCACCTGGCCGCCATGCTGCTGCCGGCGCTGATCCTGGTGGCGGCATCGGCCCGGAGGCCGGAACATGTGCCGGGCCAGGCGCGTCAGGCCGTCGGCGTGGCCATGCTGATGCTGGCCGGCGTGTGCCTGTGGGGAGCGTGGCCGCAGCCGTCGACCGGCCTGCTGCTGCTGGGCCTGTGCCAGGGGGCGGCCTGGAGTCTGGCCTGGGCCGGGCCGCTGCTGCGGCATGGGCGCACCCCGGGCATGCCTGACGGCCTGGGTGACGCGGACAGGTCGCCACCTCGTCGCCCCGCAGCAGCCGTGGCCGCGCCGCGCGGGACGTTCCGGCCGCCATGCGCCGCGCTGGGCCTGCTGCTGGCGCCGGCCCTCGTGCTGGGCCTGGGCAGCGCCATCGCCCAGTGGGGCGCTGCGGCCGTGCTGGGCGTGCACCTGGCCCTGGCCGTGTGGGCCCTGCTGGGCTGGTGGCTGGACGTCGTCGGCCTGGCCCTGCCGGTTGCCCGGGGTACAGGTACGGCGGCAGCGTGGCGGGCCGATCTGCCCTAGCCTGCGGTCCTTGTTGCTGTTCATGTCGCCGTAACGCCGCACCCGGCCCGCAAGGAGCTTGCATGCACGCCCACACCCACAGCCTGAGCCAGCTGTTCGCCCAACTCGGCCTGCCCGAGGAGCCCGCCGCCGTCGAGGCCTTCATCAGCAGCCATCGTCCGCTGCCCAGCCACCTGCGCCTGGCCGAGGCGCCGTTCTGGTCGCCCGCCCAGGCCGAGCTGCTGGCCAGCGGTGTGGCCGACGATGCCGACTGGGCCGAGGTGGTCGACACCCTGGACAGCCTGCTGCGGCATTGACGGCGCGTCGTCAGCCCGGCGGCTTGCCGCGCCGCGCTGCCGCGGCCTGGGTGATGAGCCGGACCATGGCGTCGTAGCCGCGCGAGCGCGCCAGTTCCAGCGGCAGGCGGCCCTGGGCGTCGGCCAGCTCGGTGCTGGCGCCGGCGTCCAGCAGGGCGCGCAGCACGGCCTGGTGGCGCGGCCCGCCGTTGCCCAGCACGATGGACTCGATCACCGCCGTCCAGTGCAGGTTGTTGACATGGTCCAGCGGCGCGCCGGCGGCGATGAGCTGGCGCACCACGCCGTCGTGGCCCAGATGGGCAGCGGCGATCAGGGCCGTGCCGTCATAGCGGCTGGTGACGAGCTTGGCGCTGGCACCCAGGCCGAGCAGCACGCGCAGCGTTTCCTCGTCGTCGGCCACGGCGGCGATGGTGACGGCGTCGTAGCGGTCGGCTTCCAGCAGGCCCAGGTCGGCGCCGGCCGCCACCAGGGCGCGGACGACCTCGCGCTGGCGCGCGAAGGTGGCCACGTGCAGGGGCGTGCGGCCGTAGCCGTCGCGCGCATTCACCGGCGCACCGGCGGCGATGAGCTGGCGCAGCCTGGCCAGGTCGCCCTTGTGCGCGGCGGCGTGCAGGCCGCTGTAGGCGGCGACCTCGCTCGCCGTGGGCGCCAGCTGGGCGGCGGCCGGGCCGGTGCCCAGCAGCAGGGCGGCACCCAG
>JBJOKY010000057.1:0-16155 GCA_046045865.1 Pseudomonadota bacterium
GAAGCTCGACGCCGTGGGTCTGCGCGGCGCGCGCGATCTCATGCCCAGCCAGATCTCGGGCGGCATGAGCCGGCGCGTGGCGCTGGCACGCGCCGTGGCGCTGGACCCCGACCTCATCATGTACGACGAGCCCTTCGCCGGCCTGGACCCGATCTCGATGGGCGTGGCGGCCCGCCTGATCCGCGACCTCAACGACACCCTGGGCGTGACCAGCATCGTGGTGTCGCACGACGTCGAGGAAACCTTCTCCATCGCCGACCACGTCGTCTTCATCGCCAACGGCCGCATCGCCGCCCAGGGCACGCCGGCCGAGTTGCGCGCCAGTGACGACCCGCTGGTGCGCCAGTTCGTCACCGCCGCGCCGGACGGCCCGGTGCGTTTCCACTACCCGGCCGCGGGCATCGCCGCCGATCTGGGCCTGGCCGACCGCGCCACGTCCGCCGGAGCGGGCCGATGAGCGCCGGCCTCGTCGCCTGGCTGGAAGGCATCGGCGCCGGCACGCGCGCCAAGCTGGCCGACATCGGCCGCGGCGCACGCCTGTTCGGCCGCCTCGTCGCCCTGGTGCCGGCGGCGCTGCGACGGCTGCGCCTGGTGAACGACCAGGTGCACCTGCTGGGCAATCACTCGCTGGCCATCATCGTGGTGTCGGGCCTGTTCGTCGGCTTCGTGCTGGCGCTGCAGGGCTACTACACGCTGCAGCGCTACGGCTCGGCCGAGGCGCTCGGCCTGCTGGTGGCGCTGTCGCTGGTGCGCGAGCTGGGCCCAGTCGTCACCGCGCTGCTGTTCGCGGGCCGGGCCGGCACCTCGCTCACCGCCGAGATCGGCCTCATGAAGGCCGGCGAGCAGCTCTCGGCCATGGAGATGATGGCGGTCGACCCCTTGAGGCGGGTGCTGGCGCCGCGCTTCGTCGGCGGCCTGATCACCATGCCGCTGCTGGCGGCCATGTTCAGCGCGGTGGGCATCATCGGCGGCTGGCTGGTCGGCGTGGTGCTGATCGGCGTGGATGCCGGCGCCTTCTGGTCGCAGATGCAGGGCGGGGTGGATGTCACCAAGGACGTGCTGAACGGCTTCATCAAGAGCGTGGTGTTCGCCCTCACCGTCACCTTCGTCGCCCTGTTCCAGGGTTATGAATGCCAGCCCACGCCGGAAGGTGTGGCGCGCGCCACCACGCGCACGGTGGTGGTCTCGTCGCTGGCCGTGCTGGCGCTGGACTTCGTGCTCACCGCGCTGATGTTCTCCATCTGAGCCGGCTGCCTTGCGCCCCGCCTCAGCGTTCTTACGTTCACATTTGCCCCAGACACATCATGCAGAAATCGCGTAACGACCTCTGGGTGGGCCTGTTCGTCGTGCTCGGCGCAGCGGCCCTGCTGTTCCTGGCCCTCAAGGCCGGCAACCTGCTGTCCATCTCCTTCGACGAGACCTACAGCGTCAGCGCCCGTTTCGACAACATCGGCGGCTTGAAGCCGCGCGCGGCGGTCAAGAGCGCCGGCGTGGTGGTGGGGCGTGTCAGCCGGATCAGCTTCGACGACAAGAGCTTCCAGGCCAGCGTGGACATCGAGATGCAGAAGCGTTTCGCCTTCCCCAAGGACAGCTCGCTCAAGATCCTTACCGCCGGCCTGCTGGGCGAGCAGTACATCGGCATCGAACCCGGCGCCGAGGCCGAGAACCTGGCCGCCGGCACGGTGATCAAGCAGACCCAGTCGGCGGTGGTGCTCGAAACCCTCATCAGCCAGTTCCTCTACAACAAGGCGGCGGACACCGGTTCGGCCGCGCCGGAGGCCAGGAAGTGAACGCGCCCGTGTTGCGCCGGATGCTGGTCATGGCCACCATCGGCCTGCTGCTGGCGCTGGGCGGATGCGCCACCGCGCACCGTCCCGACCCGCTGGAGTCGCTCAACCGCAAGGTCTTCGCCTTCAACGACGCGGTGGACGACAGCC
This sequence comes from Pseudomonadota bacterium, assembly GCA_046045865.1. Taxonomy (GTDB): domain Bacteria; phylum Pseudomonadota; class Gammaproteobacteria; order Burkholderiales; family Burkholderiaceae_C; genus Sphaerotilus. The sequence goes on from JBJOKY010000057.1 coordinate 1,938, forward strand.
TGATCCGGCCGGCTGCCGAGGTCTACCAGGCCATCACGCCGCGCCCGGTGCGCACGGCGCTGACCAACTTCTTCGGCAATGTGCGCGACGTCTGGTCGGCCTTCAACCTGGTGCTGCAGGGGCGCATCGGCGACGCCGCGTCCGACGTGCTGCGCTTTTCCACCAACACCGTGTTCGGCATCTACGGCCTGATCGACATTGCCAGCGAGCTCGGCCTGGAACGACATGGCGAGGATTTCGGCATGACGCTGGGACGCTGGGGCTTCCCGGCAGGGGCCTACATCGTGTGGCCCATCCTGGGCCCGTCGACCGTGCGCGATTCGATCGGCCTGCCCATCGACGTGATGGCCGCGCCCGATCCCTTCATCTCCGACATCGGGCTGCGCAACACGCTGACGGTCACGCGCGTGGTCTCGACCCGCGCCAACCTGCTCAAGGCCACCCAGGTGCTGGACGACATCGCGCTGGACCGCTACAGCTTCGTGCGCGACGCCTACCTGCAGCGCCGCCGCAGCCTGATCTACAACGACGAGCCGCCCGATCCGGGCGAGGTGCGCTACGACCTGCCCGAGATCACGCCAGCCGACGCGCCGGCCTCGGCACCGGCGGCGTCGGCACCCCCGTCTGCACCTGCAGCCACACCTGCAGCCGCGCCTGCCGCGCCGGCATCCGCCGCCCTGCCTGCCTCGGCGCCGGCTGGCTGAGCCCTGCGGCTTGTGCACCGCGGCACGTGCCGCGGCGTTAAGGACTGGCGTCGCCCTCCGTCCCGGAGGCGCGCCCGGACCGGCCAGCAGCCGGTCGCCCTGAAAGGATGAGCATGAAGATCCCGACCTCGATGAACCGCCTGGCCCTGGTGGCCGGCCTGTGTGGCGCCCTGGCCCTGGTTGCGCCCGCGGCCGCGCAGGCACAGGCTGCAGCACCTGCCGCAGTGGCCGCCGCCACGGCCGCGCCCGATGTGCTGGTGCGCCAGATCTCCACCGAGGTGATCGACACGGTCAAGGCCGACAAGGCCATCCAGGCCGGCGACATCAAGAAGATCATCGCCCTGGTCGACGCCAAGATCCTGCCCAACGTGAACTTCGTGCGCATGACGGCCTCGGCCGTCGGTCGCTACTGGCGCCAGGCCACGCCCGAGCAGCAAAAGCGTCTGCAGGAGGAGTTCAAGCACCTGCTGGTGCGCACCTATTCGGGCGCGCTGACGCAGGTGAAGGACCAGTCCATCGAGTTCAAGCCCATGCGCGCCAAGCCCGAGGACACCGAGGTCGTGGTCAAGACCGAGATCCGCGGCCGTGGCGAGCCCATCCAGATCGACTACCGCATGGAGAAGACTGCCGAGGGCTGGAAGATCTACGACGTCAACGTGCTGGGCGTGTGGCTGGTGGAGAACTACCGCTCCAGCTTCGCGCAGGAGATCTCGGCCGGCGGCATCGACGGCCTGATCAACAAGCTGACCGAGAAGAACAAGGCCTCGGCCACCAAGGGCTGAGCGCCATGAGTGCAGCCGCGACAACCGCCTTGCCTGCCACGCTCACCGTGGTCCAGGCCCGGGTCGAACTGGGGCGCTTGAGCGCCGCGCTGGATGCCACGCCGCGCGGCGCCAGCCTGGCACTGGATGCATCGGCGCTGCAGCACTTCGATTCGAGCGCGCTGGCCGTGCTGCTCGAGTTGCGCCGCCGGGCACAGGCGCGTGGCTGTGGCGTGGCCCTGGGCGGCCTGCCCCCGCGTCTGGCCGAACTGGCGCGCCTGTACGGCGTGGCCGGCCTCGTCGGCGCCTGACAGGCGTGCGTCCCGGGTAGAGCGCCGCCCGGACGACAGGCCGATGGCCGTGCTCAGCTGCTCGGCGTGCTGATGTAGCGCTTGGCGCGCAGGTTGCGCTTGATCTCCTGCAGCATGGGCCGCAGCGCCGGACCCAGGCGCAGGGCCACGCCGGTGGTGAGGATGTCGATCACCGTCAGGTGCAGCAGACGCGACACCATGGGGCTGTAGCGGTCGTAGTCCTCCGGATGGTCGACCGCCAGCAGGATGTTGCCCTCCATCGCCAGCGGTGAGCCGCTGGCAGTGATCACGATCACCGTCGCGCCTTTCTTGCGTGCCGTCTCGGCCACGTCGAGCACGTCCTGGCTGCGCCCGGAATTGGAAACGATGACGGCGCAGTCGCCCGGCCCCAGCATGGTCGCCGCCATCAGCTGCACATGGCTGTCGGCGTAGGCCACGGCGTACACACCCAGGCGGAAGAACTTGTGCTGCGCGTCCTGCACCACGATGCCGGAGTTGCCCACGCCGTAGAACTCGATGCGCTTCTTCTCCTGCCCGGCCAGTGCCAGGGCGGCGATGGCGCGCTCGAAGGCCAGGCCGGCGGCGTCGTTGCGGTACTTGAGCAGCGCGCTCACGGCGTTGTCGATCACCTTGACGATCAGGTCACCGCTCTTGTCGTCCTCGTCGACCGCACGGTGCACGAAGGGCACGCCCTCGTTGACCGTGCCGGCCAGCTTCAGCTTGAAGTCGGCCAGGCCGTCGTAGCCTACGCTGCGGCAGAAGCGCACCACGGTGGGCTTGCTCACGTGTGCGCGCTCGGACAGTTCGGCCACCGGCAGGCTGGCGAAGCTGCGCGCGTCGGCCAGCAGCAGCTTGGCCACGCGCTGCTCGGCCGGCGACAGCGCTGGCAGCGACGCGCGCACGCGGTCGAGCATGTTCATCGGCACCGAGCCGCTGCCGGCCTGGGCCGCGCCGGTGCCATCCGGCCTGTGGTCGGCCTTTTGATCCGTCTTGTGGTCGGTCTTCTGGCTGGCCATGGCTGTTCTCTTCGGGTTGACGCAGTGACGGGCACTGCCGGGCGTGCGCAAGCTGGTGGCGCCTGAGCGCGGATCCGGGTCGGTGGCGGCAGGGCACCCCGCCGCCAGGGCCGGCCCGGTGTCACCGCGTCCCAGGTCGCCGCCGGCCAGCTGGGCCACCATGCCCAGGCTGCTCATCCAGCTGCCCGGCACGGGGTGGGGGGTGGCCAGGCCGCTCATTGCTCCTCGCTCCAGGCGTAGCCGTCGCGCGCGACCAGGGCGCTGGCCGCGGCCGGGCCCCAGCTGCCGGCGGCGTAGCCACGCGGGCCTTCGCCGGCGCCTTCACGGTCCGCGGCCCAGGCGTCCAGGATGGGTTCGACCCAGCGCCAGGCCTGCTCCTGCTCGTCGCTGCGCACGAACAGGTTCAGGCGCCCGGCGATGGCGTCCAGCAGCAGGCGTTCGTAGGCGCCCACACGTTCGCTGGCGAAGGCCTTGCCGAAGTCCAGGTCGAGCGACACCGGCGCCAGCAGCTCCGCCACGCCCGTGCCCTTGGCCGCCAGCAGGTGCAGCTCCAGGCCGTCGTCGGGCTGCAGCTTGATGACCAGCTTGTTGGCCCGGTTGGCACCCGGGAAGATCGGGTGCGGCACGGGTCGGAAGTTGACGACGATCTGCGCGTCGCGCGCCGCCAGCCGCTTGCCGGTGCGCAGGTAGAAGGGCACGCCGGCCCAGCGCCAGTTCTGCACCTCGGTGCGCAGGGCGACGAAGGTCTCGCAGGCGCTGCCGGCCGGCACCTTGGTCTCGTCCAGATAGCCCGGCACACGCTTGCCGTCGACGTTGCCGGCACGGTACTGGCCGCGCACCACGTCGCGGTTCACCGTCTCGGGCGTGAAGGGCTTGAGCGAGCGCAGCACCTTCAGCTTCTCGTCGCGGATGGCATCGGCGTCGTTGGTGCTCGGCGGCTCCATGGCGATCATGGTGAGCAGCTGCAGCGCGTGGTTCTGCACCATGTCGCGCAGTGCACCGGTGCGGTCGTAGAAGTCGCCGCGCGTGCCCACGCCCAGGCTCTCGGCCAGCGTGATCTGGATGTTGGCGATGCTCTCGCGCCGCCACAGCGGCTCGAACAGCGCGTTGCCGAAGCGCAGCGCCATGAGGTTCTGCACCGAGGGTTTGCCCAGGTAGTGGTCGATGCGCAGTGCCTGGCTCTCGGTGAACACCGAGCGCACCGCGCGGTTGATGGCCTGCGCGCTGGCCAGGTCGTGGCCGAGCGGCTTTTCCAGCACCACACGCACATTGGGGCCGTTCAGCCCGGCCGCGCCGAGCTGCTCGCACACCTGGGTGAACAGGTGCGGCGCGGTGGCGACGAAGAACACCACGGTGTCGGCCTGACGCTCGCCCACCCAGTCCTTGATGCGCCCGTAGTGCTCGGGCTGCGAGAGGTCGACGCGCTTGTAGTAGACGTTCTCGGCGAAGCGGGCGAACTCGTCCTCGTTGGGGCGCTTGGCGATCTCGACGTCCTGGAAGCGCTCGCGCAACCAGGTGCGGTACTGCTCGTCGGTCTGCTCGTCGCGCGCCACGGCCAGGATGCGCCCGCCCGACGGCAGCTTGCCGTGGCGGAAGGCCTGGAACAGCGCCGGCATGAGCTTGCGCCAGGTCAGGTCGCCGGTGCCGCCGAAGAAGACGAGATCAAAAGCCATGGTGGAAAGCGTCGCGGACGCAGCTGAGGGTGGACGGGTCAGGCCCCGCGGTCACCTGTTCGGGTTCTGCCGGGCGTGAAACTTTGTTTCATGCTCATCATGCCTATTTGTCACCTGTGCGTCAATCATTCCCAGCAAGCGATCCCTGGCTGGTACCGGTTTCATAGAGTGAATGGACGCTTGATTGCTGGGCAGTGCGACGTAATTTGATTACCATCACGCACCCGCCCTACACGTCGTCGGCCACCGGGCCGCATGCTGTCATGACCCATCTGCTCGCGGCGCTCAAGCGCCACACCACCGTCGTCGCCGACACCGGCAACTTCCACCAGCTGGCCGCCTACACGCCGCAGGACGCGACCACCAACCCCAGCCTCATCCTCAAGGCGGTGCAGCAGCCCGAGTACGCGCCGCTGCTGGCCGAGGAGGTCGCCGCGCACCGCGGCGCCGCGCTGCCCGACCTGGTCGACCGCGTGCTGGTGCGCTTCGGCCGCGAGATCCTCGCCGTCGTGCCCGGCCGCGTCTCGACCGAGGTCGACGCGCGCCTGAGCTTCGACACCGCTGCCACCATCGCGCGCGCCCAGCGCCTGATCCGCCTGTACGAGGCCGCCGGCGTGCCGCGCGCCCGCGTGCTCATCAAGATCGCCGCCACGTGGGAAGGCATCCAGGCCGCGCGGGCGCTGGAGCGCGAGGGCATCCACTGCAACCTCACGCTGCTGTTCTCGTTCTGCCAGGCGGTGGCCTGCGGCGAGGCGGGCGTGCAGCTCATCTCGCCCTTCGTCGGGCGCATCTACGACTGGTACAAGAAATCTGCCGGCCCGAAGTGGGACGAAGCCGCCATGGCCGGCGCCAACGACCCGGGCGTGCGCTCGGTGGCGCAGATCTACACCTACTACAAGAAGTTCGGCATCACCACCGAGGTGATGGGTGCGAGTTTCCGCAACACGGGCCAGATCCTGGCGCTGGCGGGCTGCGACCTGCTGACCATCAGCCCCGAGCTGCTGGCGCAGCTGCAGGCCACCGCGGGCGAGCTCTCCCCGGCGCTGAGCGCCGCCGCCGCGCAGCAGGCCGACATCCATGCCGTGAGCTACAACGAGTCGGCCTTCCGCTACGCCCTGAACGAGGACGCCATGGCGACCGAGAAGCTGGCCGAGGGCATCCGCGCCTTCGCGGTCGACTCGGCCTGGCTCGACGCGCTCATCCTCGGCCAGGCCGCCGGCTGAGCCCGCACGCACACGCCCCACCCGAACCGGAGCCCGACCGACATGAGCAGCAGCACGACATCGACCTGGCCGCGTTGCGACCGCGCCCTGACCTGGACCGCCCTGCGCGGCCACTACGAGGCGCACGGCCGCGACCTCGACCTGCGCGAGGCCTTCGCGCGCGACCCGGCGCGTTTCGACGCCTTCGCCCTGCAGGCACCCGAGGTGTTCGCCGACCTGTCCAAGAACCGCTGGGACCTGGCCACGCGCAAGCTGCTGACCGAGCTGGCGCGCGAGTGCGGCATCGAGCAGCGCCGCGACGCGCTGCTGGCCGGCGCGCCCGTCAACCACACCGAAGGCCGCGCCGTGCTGCACACCGCGCTGCGCGCGCCGCGTGGCGCCGCCCCGTTCGGCAAAGAGATCGGCGACGAGGTGCACGGCGTGCTCGACGCCCTGCTGGCCTGGGTGGAGCAGCAGCGCGGGCGCGCCACGCGCGGCGAGATCACGGACGTGGTCAACATCGGCATCGGCGGCTCCGACCTCGGTCCGCAGATGGTGGTGCCGGCGCTCGATGCCTATGCCCAGCGCGGCCTGAGGCTGCACTTCGTCTCCAACGTCGACGGCCACGACATCGCGCCCGTGCTGCGCGGCCTGGACGCGCGGCGCACGCTCTTCATCGTCGCTTCGAAGACCTTCACGACGCAGGAGACCATGGCCAATGCGCAGCTCGCGCGTGCGTGGTTCCTGCAGCACTACGGCGCGGGCGCCGAGACGGCCATCGCCGAGCACTTCGCTGCCACCACCACCAACGTGGCGGCTGCGGCGACGTTCGGCATCTCCACCACCTTCGGTTTCTGGGACTGGGTGGGCGGGCGTTATTCGCTCTGGAGCGCCATCGGGCTGCCCATCGCCCTGGCCATCGGCGCAGACAACTTCCGTGCCCTGCTGGCCGGCGCCCATGCCATGGACCGGCACTTCGCCGACGCGCCGCTGGAGGCCAACCTGCCCGTGCAGCTCGGCCTGCTCGACGTCTGGTACCGCAACTTCCACGGCGCGGCCAGCCGCTCGGTCGCGCCCTATCACCAGGGCCTCAAGCGCCTGCCGGCCTACCTGCAGCAGCTGGAGATGGAAAGCAACGGCAAGAGCGTCGACCTGGACGGCGAGCCGCTGCCCTACGCCACCAGCCCGGTGGTCTGGGGCGAGCCGGGCACGAACGGCCAGCACGCCTATTTCCAGATGCTGCACCAGGGCACGGATGCGATCCCGGTCGAGTTCATCGCCGTGCGGCAGACCAACCACGGCCCCGAGCCGCTGAGCGACGAGCTGCGCGCCGGCCTGGCCGACCAGCATCACAAGCTGCTGGCCAACTGCCTGGCGCAGAGCCAGGCGCTGATGCTGGGCAAGACCGCCGCCGAGGCTGCGACCGAGAAGGCGCCCACCGCCGCGCCCGACCTGGCGGCCGCCACCGTGGCGCGGCATCGCAGCTTCCCGGGCAACCGGCCGAGCACGACGCTCGTTCTGGACGAGCTCACGCCGCGCTCGCTCGGCGCGCTCATCGCCCTGTACGAGCACCGCGTGTTCGTCAGCGGTGCGCTGTGGCGCATCAACAGCTACGACCAGTGGGGCGTGGAGCTGGGCAAGGCGCTGTGCAGCCAGCTGCTGCCGCGTTTTGCCACCGGCGACACGAGCGGGCTGGACGCCTCGACCGCCGGGCTGCTGCGGCGCCTGGGCGTGGCGCTCTGAGCGCCACCGGGCGCAGGTTCAGCGCAGGTAGGCGCGGATGGCGGCGTCGAGCTCGCGCGCCTCGCTGCATGTGCCGCCGCACAGCTGGTCGAGCTGCTGCAGGTGCTGCTGGGCCTGCTCGGGCTGGCGCAGCAGCAGATAGGTCTTGCCGATGTGCTCGTGTGCGCTGCGCATCTGCGGCGCCAGGCGCAGCACGGTGCGGAAGGTCACCAGCGCACCTTCGTGGTCGCCCGCGCGGCGCTGGCAGAAGGCCAGCAGGTTGAGCACCTCGACATTGCCCGGATCCAGCCCGCGTGCGCGCGACAGCTCGGTCACCGCGCCCGGCCAGTCCTGCACGTCGATGCGCGCCTGCGCGGCGCTCAGCTCGGCGCTGATGTCCTTGCGCGCCGAGTTGCGCGCAGCCCGGCTGGCTGCGGCACGGGGGGGCTGCACCTGGTCGACCTCGGTCGCGCCCTGCTGCGCGCGGGCCGCTGGCGGCGCCGAGCACAGCAGGGCCAGGCCGAGCGCCAGGGCGCCCGCCAGGCTGGCTGCCCGCAAACACGTGCGGCTACCGGTCGGGACGAGGACGCTGCGGGTGCGACGAGAGGCGGGCATGTCGGGGTGTCGGGGCTGGTTCACGCCGGAATGATATGCAAGCCGCCCGTGCCGCGGCAGCCATCCTCGCCTTGCACGCTGTTGCACCGGCCGGCGTGCGCCAGCCACCCGTCGCGACCTACCATGCGCGGCCGTGCGCCGGCCCGAACCACACGCGGCGCGACAGGCCCCCACAAGACCAGACCAGCCGAGGACGTTCCATGAGCATCGACAAGATCATCGTCACCCACCGCGCCGCCCTGCTGGCCAAGTACGGCGCGGCCGGCGTGGCCAAGGTGGACGCCGCACTCGCCGCCCTGATCAAGGCCGATGCGAAACGCGGCCTGGCCACGGCGGTGATGCATCTGGACGACGCCGCCGCCCTCAAGCCGCTGGGCGCACGTGCGGTGGTCGACCCGGGCAACGCCAGGGCCGTCAAGGCGGCCATCGACAAGCTCTGGCGCAAGCTCGCGCCGCACTACCTGGTGCTGCTGGGCGCGGGCGACGTCGTGCCCTTCGTGGCGCTGGCCAACCCGGCGCACGCCGGCCCTGACGGTGACGGTGACGGCGATGACGATGTCCACGTGCCCAGCGACCTGCCCTATGCCTGCGAGGCGCCCTACAGCACCGACCCGAACCGCTACATGGGTCCGACGCGCGTGGTCGGGCGCATCCCCGACGTGCCGGGTGCCACCCGGCCCACGCTGCTGGTCAGGCTCATCCGTGCGGCGGCAGCCGCGAAGACCCTGCCGCGCGCCGACTACCAGGGCTATTTCGGCCTGTCGACCGAGGTCTGGCAGCAGTCCACCGCACTGAGCCTGCGCAACACCTTCGGCGACGACCGTGCGCTGCAGCTTTCGCCCGACGCAGGGCCGCACTGGAGCGCGGCCGACCTGGCGCCACGCCTGCACTTCATCAACTGCCACGGCGCCGACCTGGCGGCCGAGTACTACGGCCAGCGCGGCGAGGACTTCCCGGTCGCACACCGTGCCGCCCTGCTGGCCGGGCGCATCGGCAAGGGCACGGTGCTGGCGGCCGAGTGCTGCTACGGCGCCCAGCTCTACGACCCGGCCGAGGGCGACGGCAGGAAGGGCATCGCGCTGACCTATCTCGACCAGGGCGCGGCGGCGGTGTTCGGCAGCACCACCATCGCCTACGGCCCGAGCGAGGGCAACGGCTCGGCCGACCTCATCACCCAGTACTTCCTGCAGCAGGTGCTGGCCGGCGCGTCGCTGGGCCGCGCGGTGCTGGAGGCACGGCTGCACTTCGCCGGCCAGCGCACCCACCTGGACCCGTTCGACCTCAAGACGCTGGCGCAGTTCGTGCTTCTGGGCGACCCCTCGCACCACGCGGTGGCGCCGACGGCGCATGCGCTGACCCGCACCAAGGCATTCCGCCAGGTGTTTGCGCCCGGCGACGACCGCGGCGTGCGCGGCCTGCGGCGTGAGCGCCTGGCGCGTCAGGGTGCGCACCTGGCCGTGGCCCTGCCGCGCCTGGTGGCCAGCGACAAGGCCGCGCCTGGCGACGTGGGCCGCATGCTGGCGGCACTGGCACGCGAGTCCGGCCTGGGCGGCGCGGCCAGGACTCAGTCCTTCGATCTGGCGCACGAGCCGGCGGCGGGTGCGGGCGCCCAGGGCGGCACACGCAAGCCCGGGCGCCAGGTGCACGTGCTGGCCGGGTCGGTCGACAACGGCGACGCCGTCAGTGCCGCGGCGCTGGCTGCCGGTCTCAAGCCCGTGCGCGCGGTGGTGGCCACGGTCGAGGGCGGGCGTATCCTGCACCTGCGCCGGCTGCACGCGCGCTGAGCGCGGCTGCGGCGGCAGCCATCCCCCGCGGCGATCCCGCCGCGATGTCCCCGAGCACAGCGGAGCTTCCCCACCATGGCACTGCCTACCCTGGACGTGTGCGGTCTGGTCGAACGCCGGCTGCTCGCCGCCGGCAGCAAGAGCGAGCAGCGCGGCCTGGTGCTGGTGGCCGACGATGGCCGGGTCTGGACGCTGCGCCGCGTCGGCGGCCCGGCCTTCGGCGACGCCGAACTGGCGGTGCTGGAAGGTCGTCGCATCCAGGCCACGGCGCGGGTGCGCGACAGGCTGCTGCTGCTGGAGCGCTGGCAGGTGCTGGCTTGATCCTGCTCATGGTGTGGGCATCGCCGGGCCTGGCGGTGGCCGGCAACCGACACCGGTGCGCCTGTGGCGACGGCAGAATCGGTCGGCAGCCGCGCAGCGCTGCGCAGGCACCGGAAGAACTGCCGCGAGATTCGGCGTGTCCTCCCGCTCTTGCGCTGCATGGGGGCTGCCTATGATGGCTCATCACGGGTCGTCGACCCACGCACTGAGGAATCGCCATGCCAGCTATCGAATCCGGGCGTCGCCCGCTCGATCCGGTCGCCAGGGTCGCTCCCGCCGCGACTCTCCATGAACCCCCTGCGCGGCCGCTGCCGGTGCGCGTGAACAAGGGTCTGGAACAGCGCCGCGAGGCACGCCGCATGCTGGGCATACGCCCGATCGGCGAGATGGTGCTCTACGCCCTGGACCGCACCCCCACCAGCGCCGCGGGGCTGGACCCGGCGGCGGCACGTATTGCCGGCGAGGGGGTGCCCGTCGTCGCGCTGCGCGACGTGTCGGCCTCCGGCCTGAGCGTGTACGTGCAGCACGACATGCCCACGGCACACGCCGTGACCATCGAGCTGCGCATAGGCACCATGCGGCTGGACTTCGCCGCCCAGGTCGCCTGGAGCGCGCGCGCCGAGAGCCTCGGCGACGATGCCAAATCGGTGCCCGGCGAGTACGTGGTGGGCCTGGCGCTCACCGGCCAGCAGGCGCTGGCGACCATGCTGGGCATCTGAGGGGGCTGGCCTGACCGCGTTCAGGCCGGTTGCCGGCCGATTTCAGACGACAGGCTTGAGCCAGGACTCGACCAGCCTGACCCACAGCGTCGCACCCAGCGGGATCAGCTCGTCGTTGAAGTCGTAGTTGGGGTTGTGCAGCGTGCACGGCCCGATGCCGTGGCCACCCTCGCGGTGGCTGCCGTCGCCGTTGGCGATGACGAAGTAGGCGCCCGGCCTGGCCTGCAGGAAGTAGCTGAAGTCCTCCGCGCCCATGGTGGGCTCGAACTGGTGGGTGTTTTCTGGCCCGACCACCTCGCGCATCACGCCGCGCACGAACTCGACCTCGTTGCTGTGGTTGATGGTGGGCGGGTAGTTGCGGTGGAACTCGAACTTCACGCTGGTGCCGAAGGCTGCGGCCGTGCCTTCGGCGATCTGGCGCATGCGGGTCTCGATCAGGTCCAGCACCTCGAGCGTGAAGGTGCGCACCGTGCCCTGGATCTCGCAGCTGTCGGGCACGACGTTGGTCGCCTCGCCGGCGTGGATCATGGTGACCGAGATCACCGCCGCGTCGGTGGGCTTCTTGTTGCGCGTGACGATGGTCTGGAAGGCCTGCACCATCTGGCAGGCCACCGGCACCGGGTCGACACCCATGTGCGGCAGCGCGGCATGCGAGCCCTTGCCGGTGATGGTGATCCTGAACTCGTTGCTCGACGCCATGGCCGGCCCGTCGCAGATCGCGAACTTGCCCGCAGCCATGCCCGGCCAGTTGTGCATGCCGAAGATCGCGTCCATCGGGAAGCGCTCGAAGATGCCGTCCCTGATCATCTCGCGCGCACCGCCGCCGCCTTCCTCGGCCGGCTGGAACACCAGGTAGACCGTGCCGTCGAAGTGGCGGTGGCGCGCCAGGTGACGGGCCGCGGCCAGCAGCATGGCGGTGTGGCCGTCGTGACCGCACGCATGCATCCTGCCGGGGTAGACGCTGGCGTGCGGGAAGTGGTTGTGCTCGGTCATGGGCAGCGCGTCCATGTCGGCGCGCAGGCCGATGGCGCGGCTGGACGTACCGTTCCTGATGATGCCCACGACGCCGGTCTTGCCCAGGCCGCGGTGGATCTCGATGCCCGCGTCGGTGAGCGCCTGCGCAACGACGTCGGACGTGCGCTGCTCCTGGAAGCACAGCTCGGGGTGGGCGTGGATGTCTCGGCGGATCGCGGTGACCGCGGCGGCATCGGCAATGATGGGTTCGATCAGCATGCGGCAGGCTCCTGGGGTGTCTTGCAGACAGACTCGAACCATCTTATCGCCGCCCACCCGGGCCCGCCGGGGTAGGGGCAGGCGCTCGACCCGGGGCAAACCCGTGGCGATGGGCTCATGACATCATCGCGGCATGAATGCCGTCACACGCCCCTTGCCTGTCGTCCCGTCCGGTGCCCACGCGCCCCGCACCGTGCACGCCGCCTGCCCGCACGACTGCCCCGACACCTGCGCCCTGCGCGTCATCGTGCAGGATGACCAGGTGGTCGAGCTGCACGGCCACCCGGATCACCGCCACACGCGCGGCGTGTTGTGCACCAAGGTCTCGCGCTACGCCGAACGCACCGGACACCCCGATCGGCTGCTATACCCGATGAAGCGCGTCGGCCCCAAGGGTGGCCGCGATGCTGGCCAGTTCGTGCGCATCGGCTGGGACGAGGCCCTGGCCACCATCGCGGCGCGCCTGGGCGAGATCGCCGCGCGCGACCCCGAGGCCATCCTGCCCTACAGCTACGCCGGCACCATGGGCCTGCTGCAGGGTGAATCGATGGCGGCGCGTTTCTTCCACCGCCTGGGCGCCTCCCGGCTGGAACGCACCATCTGCGCCTCGGCCGGTGGCGCCGGCCTGGCGGCCACCTATGGCGGCAAGCTCGGCATGCATGTGCAGCACTTTGCGCAGGCGAAGCTGATCGTCATCTGGGGCAGCAACTCGATCGCCTCGAACCTGCATTTCTGGAGCCTGACGCAGCAGGCCAAGCGCGCCGGCGCGAAGCTGGTGTGCATCGACCCGCGGCGCAGCGAGACGGCCGAGAAGTGCCACCAGCACATCGCCCTGCGCCCCGGCACCGACGGCGCGCTGGCGCTGGGCCTGATGCACGAGCTGATCGTGCACGGCTGGCTGGACCAGGACTACATCGATCGCCACGTCGAGCAGGGCGAGCAGGGCTGGCCGGCGCTGCGCGAGCGCGCCCTGCAGTGGCCGCCCGAGCGTGTGGCCGAGGTCTGCGGCATCACGGCCGACGAGGTGCGCGGCCTGGCGCGCGACTACGGCACGACCACGCCCGCCGCCATCCGCCTGAACTACGGCATGCAGCGCGTGCGCGGCGGCGGCAACGCGGTGCGGCTGATCGCGCTGCTGCCCTGCCTGACCGGGGCCTGGCGCGACAAGTCGGGCGGCCTGCTGCTGTCGGCCTCGGGCTGGTTTCCGCGCGCCATCGACGCCGCGGCGCTGCAGCGCCCCGAGCTGCTGGCCGGGCGCCAGCCGCGCACCATCAACATGAGCACCATCGGCGACGACCTGCTGCGCCCGGCCTCGCCCGGGTTCGGCCCGCGCATCGAGGCGCTGGTGGTCTACAACAGCAACCCGGTGGCGGTGGCGCCCGAGTCGGTCAAGGTGGTGGCCGGCTTCGCGCGCGATGACCTGTTCACCGTGGTGCTGGAGCACTTCCGCACCGACACGGCCGACTATGCCGACATCCTGCTGCCCGCCACCACCCAGCTCGAACACCTGGACCTGCACACCAGCTACGGCCACACCGACGTGCTGATCAACGAGCCGGCCATCGCGCCGCTCGGCGAGGCCCTGCCCAACACCGAGATCTTCCGCCGCCTGGCCGCCGCGATGGGCTTCGACGAGCCGTGCTTCCGCGACGGCGACGAGGCGCTGGCGGAGCAGACCCTGCGCGGCGCCGTGACCTACGCGGCGCTGAAGGCGTCGCCCGGCTGGATGAGCCTGCCGATTCCGGACGCGCCGTTCGCCGAGGGCGGCTTCCCGACACCGGACGGGCGGGTGCGGATCGACGTGCCCGGCCTGGGCCTGCCGGACTTCGTGCCACCTTACGAATCGGTGGCGTCGGCGCCTGCGCTGGCGGCACGCTACCCGCTGGCGATGATTTCCCCCCCGGCGCGCAACTTCCTGAACTCGACGTTCGTCAACGTGAAGAGCCTGCGCGACATCGAGGCCGAGCCGATCGTCGAGATCCACCCCGACGACGCCGCCGCGCGCGGTCTGGCCGACCGGGCGCCCGTGCGCGTCTTCAACGACCGCGGCAGCTACCACTGCACCGCCCGCGTCAGCACCCGCGCCCGGCCTGGCGTCGTCAACGGGCTGGGCGTCTGGTGGCGCAAGCTGGGCCCGCGCGGCACCAATGTCAACGA
>JBJOKY010000311.1:0-5536 GCA_046045865.1 Pseudomonadota bacterium
CCTGACCTTCGGCCCCATGGTGTGCCAGGCCCTGAAGAAACACAGTGTCAAGCCCGACGGCACGGCCTGTCCGATCGATGTGCACCTGATGGTGCAGCCTGTCGACGAGCTGGCGCTGGCCTTTGCCAAGGCGGGGGCGGACCTGATCAGCTTCCACCCGGATGCCAGCACGCACGTCGACCGCACGCTGCAGCTGATCAAGGGCGCGGGCTGCCAGGCGGGGTTGACCTTCAACCCGGCCGCCTCGCTGGACGTGCTGGAGTACGTGATCGACCGGGTCGACCTCATCCTCATCATGAGCGTCAACCCGGGCTTTGGCGGCCAGAGCTTCATCGACAGCGCGCTGCGCAAGATCGAGCAGGCGCGCAAGCTCATCGAGCAGACCGGGCGCGACATCCGCCTGGAAGTCGACGGAGGCATCAAGATCGACAACATCCGCCGCGTGGCCGATGCGGGGGCCGACACGTTTGTGGCTGGCAGCGCCATCTTCAGCCAGGGCGACTACCGCGGCGTCATCGACGCGATGCGGCGCGAACTCGCGGCCTGAGCGCAGGCGCGACCACGCCACCTGATCGTCAGCCGGCTGTTGCTGCCGGCCAACAATCCGGTGATTACCGTGCAGCGCAGCACGGGGCGTGGTTTCGCAGTTCGAGCCCGTCGGTGTCACTTCGCATAATGGCCGCCATGTTGTCCCGCCACCGCCTTGCCCGACGCGCCCGCGCCATGCTGGCGGTGCTGGCCATGGCGCTGGGCCTGGCGTGGCTGACGCCGGTGCTGGCGGCCAGTGCGCCGGCCGGGCAGCCGATGGACGAGCTGTGTTCGGTCCTGATGGGGCTGGACCCGGCAGCGGCCCGGCCCGCGTCCACGGGTGAGCAGGCCGCGGCACTGCATCATCACGATGCCTGCGGGCTGTGCGCCGTGGCCATCGGCGCGCCGCCTGGCGCCACCCCTGTCCTTGCCGCGCCCGCGGCCGACTACGCCCTGCCGCAAGGGCGGCAGCACGCGAGCCCCTGGCTCGTCGTCACGCGCCAGCAGGCGCGTGCTCCCCCACTCCGCGCGATCTGAGCCCCCGGGCCCCGGTGTGACCGGGCCCTGGCCGGCCGTGCCGTCCTGATCCGACCCTGGCGACCGCTGTGTGCGTCGGCGGGTGAGGGCGCTGGCCTGCTGCGTCGACGCTTCCTCGCCAGGATGCGCGCGCATCCATCGATCTCGCGGAGCTGTTTCCATCATGCGCATGCATCCCCTGTGCCGGGCCCTGACTCTGGCCTTCCCCCTCACCCTGTCGGCGCTGGCCGCCGTGCAGGCCCAGACCGCCGACGCCCAGGCCGCTGCCGCGGCTGACGAGCACAACAGCAAGTCGCTCGGCATCGTGGTCGTGACCGGCATGCAGCCGACCTCGCTGCCCACCCAGATCCCCACCACCATCGTCGGCGTCACGGCCGCCGACGTGGAGGCCACGGTCAACGCCACCGACAGCGAGGACGCGCTCAAGTACTTCCCCAGCCTGCTGGTGCGCAAGCGCTACATCGGCGACTACAACCACGCCGTGCTGTCCACGCGCGCCTCGGGCACCGGCAACAGCGCGCGCTCGCTGGTGTTCGCCGATGGCATCCAGCTGTCCAACCTGCTGGGCAACGGTGCGGCCTTCACGCCGCGCTGGGGCCTGGTGACGCCCGAGGAGATCGAGCGTGTCGATGTGCTCTACGGCCCGTTCTCGGCGGGCTACGCCGGCAACTCGGTCGGCGCGGTGGTCGACTACGTCACCCGCATGCCCAAGGCGTTCGAGGCGCACGTCAAGCTGGGCCTGACCAGCCAGCCCTTCGAGCTCTACAACACGCACGAGACCTACGGCGCCACGCAGGCCAGCGCGTCGATCGGCGACCGTGCGGGCGACCTGGCCTGGTGGGTCAACGTGAACCACCTGGACAGCAAGGGCCAGCCGCTGGGCTTCGTCACCAAGGTCGCCTCGACCGGTGCTGCCGTCGGCGCCACCACGCCGGCCGTCGACGGCGCCTGGTCCGAGGTCGACAAGACCAAGGCGCCCTGGTACATCCTGGGCACGACCACGCAGTACCACACCATCCAGGACCACGCCAAGCTCAAGCTCGCCTACGACCTGGGCGGCAGCGTGCGCGCCAGCTACGTGCTGGGCTACTGGCACAACAAGTCCGAGAACCAGTCGGCCAGCTACCTGAGCGACGCCAGCGGCAACGCCGTCTACAGTGGCAACGTCGCCATCGGTGGCAAGCAGTACACCATCGCCGCCAGCGACTTCACGCAGACGCGCGAGCAGATGGAGCACCTGATGCACGGCCTGTCGGTCAAGAGCCGCACGCGTGGCTTCTTCGACTGGGAACTGGCCGCCAGCGTCTACGACTACCAGCGCGACCTGGTGCGCGCCCCCGGCGTGGCCAAGCCTGCGGCCGACGCGGGCGGCAACGGCCGAGTGACCGACATGAACGGCACGGGCTGGAACACCCTGACGGCCAAGGCCATCATCCGGCCGGGCGCCGACCACGTCATCGATGCCGGCGTGCAGCAGGAAAGCTACGCGCTGCGCACCGTCGTCAACAGCGTCACCGGCAACTGGATCGAGAACCCGGTGGGCGCCTTTGCCTCGCGTTTCGACGGCAACACGCGCCTGCGCAGCGTCTGGGGCCAGGATGCCTGGGCGATCAACGACCGCCTCAAGAGCGTGCTGGGCCTGCGTGTCGAGCAGTGGAGCGCCTACAACGGCCTGACGCAGTCGGCATTCACCGGCGCGACCAGCGTGGGCAACTGCGATGCCGGTACCGACCTGTGCACCATCAACCACGACAAGCGCAGCAAGACCTGGGTCTCGCCCAAGGCCGCGCTGGGCTGGCAGGCCGGCGAGGACTGGGTGCTGCGCGGCTCCATGGGCCGCGCCGTGCGCCTGCCCACGGTGGCCGAGCTGTACCAGGGCGGCGTGAACGCCCAGGGCGTCACGATCAACAACAACCCGAATCTCAAGCCCGAACGTTCGGTGACCAGCGAGCTGAGCTCGGAGTGGAACTTCGCCGCCACCGCGCTGCGCGCCACGCTGTTCTACGAGACCACGCGCGACGCGCTGTACTCGCTGCTCAACACCGCGACCAACCAGAGCAACATCCAGAACGTCGACCATGTGCGCACGCGCGGCATCGAGACGGCGCTCAACGCCCAGGACGTGGTCGGCGTGAAGGGCGTGGACCTGCAGGCCAGCCTGACCTACACCGATTCCAAGGTGGTCGAGAGCAGCGGCTACGTCAAGGTGCCCGGCGACGTGGTCGGCAAGGACCAGATCCGCGTGCCGCGCTGGCGTGCCAGCGCGCTGGCCAGCTGGCGCGTGAACGAGAAGTTCTCCACCAGCCTGGGCGCGCGCTACGGCAGCAAGCAGTTCAGCACGCTGGACAACAGCGACCCGAACGGCTTCGCCTACACGGCGTCGTCGAAGTACGCGACCGCCGACTGGCGCGCGCGCTACCAGTTCGACAGGCGCTGGAGCGCCGCCATCGGCATCGACAACCTGTTCGGCTACACCTACTGGAACTTCCACCCCTACCCGCAGCGCAGCTACAACGCCGAGCTGAAGTTCGACCTGTGAGCTGAGCGGTCACGACCTCGACCTCTGCTGCGACCCTGACCACCATGGCCCGTTCGAGCCTGCATCGCTGGACCCGTCGCCTGGCCGCGTGGCTGGCGAGCGGCCATGTGCTGCTGCTCGGCTTCGGCCATCTGGGCGCCGGCCCGCTGCCGCAGCAGGCCGAGGGCGAGCCGCTGCTGTCGGCGGTGTGTACCGCGCGCGGCATGGTGACCCAGGCCGCGCCGGATCCGGGATCCGGCCAGCCGTCGCGCAACTCGCCCTCGCCCTGGTCGCGCCTGGCAGGTCACGGCCTGTCCTGCCCCTTGTGTGTCGGTGCGGATGCCGCACCGCCCCCCGTCATCCAGGCCACCCTGCACACGGCCTGGCTGCGCACCCTGCTCGCCCTGGGCAGCGACGTCGCGCAGCGCCCGGCCGGTCGGCCGGCCCGTGTGGTGGCGCGCGGGCCGCCTGTACGCGGCCACGCGTGGCCCGCACTGGCGGGCGCGGGGAGGATGCAGGCCGCCACGCGGCCCATGAACCGGCATCCGACCCACATTGAGAAGCCTCTTTTTTGGGCGAGCGTGGCGCAAGCACCGCTCGCCTCTTTTTTGACCGTCGTGCCACCTTCGTCGTGCCGCAGGCGCCGGTCGTCGCGCCTGCTGCCCTCCAACGACCAGGCCCGCGCCGGTGGACGGTCGCGGGCCTGGATGGTCTGCCGGCATGGCGCCGGCTAGCGGGGCGGGCGAGCTTCGATCAGGCGGCCAGGCGCTGCTCGATGGCCTGCTTGGTGGCGACCAGTTCGGCCGGCAGGTGGTAGGCCAGCTGGGTGAACAGCTCGTCGTGCAGCTTGAGCTCCTGCTGCCAGGCGGCGCGGTCGATGCCGATCACGCTGTTGAACTGCGCTTCGCTGAAGTCCAGGCCGGACCAGTTGAGGTCGCCGTAGTTGGGGCTGACGCCGAAGATGTGCTCGGTGCCACCGGCCTGGCCGTCGATGCGCGCCAGCATCCACTGCATGACACGGGCGTTGTCGCCGTAGCCGGGCCAGACGAACTTGCCGTCCGCGCCCTTGCGGAACCAGTTGACGCAGTAGATCGAGGGCAGGCGGGCACCCTCGGCCTGCAGCCTGGCGCCCACGTCCAGCCAGTGCTGGAAGTAGTCGCTCATGTTGTAGCCGGTGAAGGGCAGCATCGCGAAGGGGTCGCGCCGCACCACGCCCTGCTGGCCGATGATGGCCGCGGTGGTCTCCGAGCCCATGGTGGCGGCCATGTAGACGCCTTCGACCCAGTTGCGCGCCTCGGTGACCAGGGGCACGGTGGTGGAGCGGCGACCGCCGAAGATGAAGGCATCGATGGCCACACCGGCCGGGTTGTCCCACTCGGGGTCGAGCGCCGGGTTGTTGGTGGCGGCCACGGTGAAACGGGCGTTGGGGTGTGCGGCCGGGCGCAGCTTGCCGTCGGCGCCCCTGGCGGTCTCGGGCGTCCAGTCCTTGCCCTGCCAGTCGATCAGGTGGGCGGGCGGCGTGTCGGTCATGCCTTCCCACCACACGTCGCCGTCGTCGGTGAGGGCGACGTTGGTGAAGATGACGTCCTTGTCCAGGCTCGCCATGCAGTTCGGGTTGGTCTTGTAGTTGGTGCCGGGGGCGACGCCGAAGTAGCCCGCCTCGGGGTTGATGGCACGCAGCTGGCCGTTCACCGGCTTGATCCAGGCGATGTCGTCGCCGATGGTGGTGACCTTCCAGTTGCCCAGCGCCGCCGGCGGGATCAGCATGGCGAAGTTGGTCTTGCCGCAGGCGCTGGGGAAGGCGGCGGCGACGTGGCTCTTCTTGCCCTCGGGCGAGGTCACGCCCAGGATGAGCATGTGCTCGGCCAGCCAGCCCTGGTCACGCCCCATGTTGGAGGCGATGCGCAGCGCGAAGCACTTCTTGCCCAGCAGCGCGTTGCCGCCGTAGCCCGA
>JBJOKY010000312.1:0-5532 GCA_046045865.1 Pseudomonadota bacterium
ACCTCGCGCGGGCGCTGCTGGTTGTCGCGCCACTCCTCGCGTGCGGTGCGCAGGCCGGCCACGATGCTGGCCAGGTCGACGGCGGCGGCCGCGGCAGCAGCTGCGGCGGCGGCGCGATGCAGGTCGGTCTCGCTCATGGCGGCCCCGTTCAGGCGGTCACGGGGGCTGCTGCGGGCGTTGCCGCTGCAGCCGGCTGGCCGGCAGCGTCGAACACGCCCTCGAACAGCACCGAGCTGAGGTAGTGCCCGCCCGAATCGGGCAGCACCACGACGATGGTCTTGCCGGCGTTCTCGGGCTTGTGGGCCCCGCGCAGCGCGGCGGCGGCGGTGGCTGCGCCGCAGCTGATGCCGGCCAGGATGCCTTCCTCGCGCGTCAGGCGGCGCGCCACGGCCACGGCCTCCTCGTTGCTGACCTGTTCGACCGCATCGACCAGCGACAGGTCGAGCACCGCCGGCACGAAGCCCGCGCCGATGCCCTGGATCTTGTGCGGCCCGGGCTTGAGCGGCTCGCCGGCGCGCGCCTGCGTCAGCACCGGGCTGGCCACGGGTTCGACCGCCACGCTGGTGATGGCCTTGCCCTGCGCGCCCTTGATGTAGCGCGACACGCCGGTGATGGTGCCGCTGGTCGGCTCGACGATCTCCTTGCCCGCACCGGGCACACCGCGCGCCTCGGCGTCCCGGATCAGCGCCGCGCCGATGCGGCACTTGACCGCATACGCCGGATTGCGCCCCTCGATCCTGGCCAGCACCGTGGCCTGGGCCCCGTCGGTGATGCGGCTCAGGCGCACGAGCGGCATGCGGCCGATGGACAGCGAGTTGTCGGCAAGGACGGCGGGGGTGGCGGTGGTTGTGGTCATGGTTGTCCTCCTCGAAGAGGTGATGGGATCAGTCCTGCACCCAGGGCAGGCGATGGAAGCGCCAGCCGTCGGCATGGCCGCGCTGCTGCCGGGCGTCGAGTTCACCCTCGAAGCCCTCCAGCACGTTGAACACGGCGGTGAAACCGGCCTTGGCCGCGGCCTCGGCAGCCAGCACCGAGCGCTTGCCGCTGCGGCACAGCAGCAGCACGGGCTGGTCCTTGCGCACCTTGGCCTCCAGCTCGCGGGCAAAGCGCGGGTTGCGCGTCAGGGCCGTGCCGGTGGCCCATGCGACGTGCTGGCTGCCGGGCACCTGGCCGACGAACTTGCGTTCCTCGGCCGTGCGCACGTCCACCAGCACGGCGTCGCCGGACTGCACCAGCGCCCAGGCCTCGGCGGGCGAGACGCCACCTGCGTACGGCAGGCCGGCAGCGCGGGCGCGGTCACGGGTCGAGGCAAGTACGGGGTGGAGCGCGGGAGCGGCAAGCACGGCGGACATGGCGAAAGTTCCTGTGTTCTGTTGATGAGATGAGGGCGGGCATCAGTGGTGGCTATAGCCGGCAGCCGCCAGCGTATGCAGTGCACAACCAGACCGGAACGAAGCATTGCAAGCTTGCTTATGCGGAAAACGCGGCATGACGGCGCGGTCCATGTCGATTCGTGACTTGCGGCAAGTCCGGCTTGCAGTGTTCATCGCGGATGTGGTGGGTCCAGCAGCGGATTTGTCATGAGCTCATCCGGAATCGGTCGTTCACGGCCCGTGGCGGCGCACCTGCCGTGCAGGCCTTCGCGGCCGACGACAGCGTCACCGTGGCCTGCCAGACCGTGGTCGAGCCGGCCAAGATCGCCCAGGCTGACGGCCTGCACGAGAAGGCCACCGGCAAGACCATCCACTGGCGCAAGTTCGAGAGCGGCACCGAGGTCATCACCGCCGTCGCCTCGGGCGACGTGCAGATCGGCTACGTGGGCTCCAGCCCGCTGGCCGCCGCAGCCAGCCGCAAGCTGCCGGTCGAGACCTTCCTCATCGCTGCCGAGGCCGGCAGCGCCGATGCCCTGGTCGTGCGCAACGGCGCCGGCATCGTCAAGGCGAACGACCTGGTGGACAGGAAGGTGGCCGTACCCTTCGTCTCGACCACGCACTACAACATGTCGGCGGTGCGGGCGCTAGCCGTCAAGGTGGTGTTCCCGTCACTCGCGGCCTTCTTTCCGGTGGTGCTCAACACCTTCGAGGGCATCCGCAGCGTGCCACCCGAGCTGCTGGAAGTCGCCCGGGTGCTGCGCTTCACGCGGGTGCAGACCTGGCGCAAGCTCATCCTGCCGGCCGCGTCGCCCTCGATCCTTGCAGGCATCCACCTGGGCCTGATCCACGCCTGGCTGGCCACGCTGGGCGCCGAGTAGCTGCTGGTCTCGGGCAAGGGCATCGCCAACACCATGATCGACGGACGCGAGCACTTCTGGATGGACCTGGTGCTGTTCGGCGTCATCGTCGTCGGCCTGGTGGGATTCACGCTCGACGGGATCGCCCGCCGCATCGAGGCGCGCGCCCTGGCCTGGCACGGCCGCAGCGTCGGCCGATTCTGAAAGGAGGGAAGCAACATGGCACATGCCGGCAACCTGCACATCGGTCAGCTCAGCAGGCAGTTCGAGGTCCGCGGCGAGCCGCTGCCGGTGCTGGAGGAGATCACCCTCACCGTCAACCCGGGCGAGTTCGTCGGCATCGTGGGCAGCAGCGGCTGCGGCAAGAGCACGCTGCTGCGCCTTATCGTCGGCACCAGCCTGGACCGCGGCATCGGGTTCCGGGAGCACCCGCTCCTCCCCTGGCTCACGGTCGAGCAGAACATCGCCCTGGGCCAGCTCAAGGCCGAGCTGAGCGAGGACGAGAAGGCCCGCTCGGTGCGCGAACACATCGAGCTGGTGGGCCTGAAGGGCTTCGAGACCGCCTGGCCGCACCAGCTCTCGGGCGGCATGTCGCAGCGCGTGGCGATAGCCCGCGCGCAGGTCAACCGGCCCGAGGTGCTGCTGCTCGACGAGCCCCTCGGCGCGCTCGACGCGCTCACCCGCGCCCATCTGCAGCAGGCGCTGCATCACATCTGGCAGGCCGAAGGCATCACCATGATCCTGGTGACGCATGACGTCGAGGAAGCTGTCTACCTGGGCGACAAGGTGGTGGCGATGGAACCGCGCCTGGGCGCCTTCATGCGCCCCGTGAGCGTCCACACCGGCGCCTGGCGCTGGCCGGGCGCCTGGCCGGATGCCGACTTCAACTTCGGCCACCTCAAGCGCCTGATCCAGACCCTGGAGCGCGGGCGCTTCGACGCCTTCTTCATGGCCGACCACCTGCGCGGCGGGCGCGCCGGCTGGAACGTGGTCACCTCGGCCCACCCGCTCGAAGCCCTCAACTTCAGCCGCGACGAGCACCACGTGCACGGTTTCCGCTACCAGCGCGAGCGAGTTCCTCGACGTCGTCACCGGCCTGTGGGACAGCTGGGCCGACGACGCCTACATCCGCGACGTCGACAACGGCCGCTACTTCGACCTTGCGCGCAGGCGCACGCTCGATCACCGGGGCGAGCACTGCCAGGAGCGCGGCACGCTCAACGTGGCGCGGCCGGTGCTGGGCTGGCCGGTCATCCGACTTCGTCGACCAGGTCGACTGACCTGGCGTGTCGCCACCCTCCGACAAGGCGCTTGCATGTGCAGGCTTGCCTGCCTCATCGAACCCTTGACTTGACCGGCTTGCCCGGATCACAAAGCTGCGGCAAAGTGCGGCACAAGGGAGCAGCCGCCATTGCCGGCCATGAATTGATGAAAAAGCGCCCGTCAGGTCGCGGGAATTCCAGCCTGTGCAGGGCGAACCTGCCCGCCTAGCAAAAGAAATCGGCCGTGCCTGCACGCCCGTGTTGGCCTGACATCCTGCCCGCAAACGGCCCATGGCCAGTCGGAGGATACAGGCAGCTACGTGCCCCGCATAGTTGCCGGGTGCATCTTGAAATGTTATTGACGACGCAAGATGAAAAGAAGCATCAGACTGAAGGAGCATGTGCCGGGTCAAGTCCGCAACATGCGGCCCAGTGCAGCCCAACTGAGCCAGTGCCCTGATCTGGGAAACTTCGATTACAGGTTGGCGACCGATTCGAATGGATTCATCGTGTCGGGCCATGATCCAGACGTCGATATGGTGACCACCACCGTCGTGACGGGGGACTCGTTTGTCGAGAGCACCTTTGTCGCCGAACCGGATCGGTTCTGCTCGCTACTCGAACGACTGGACTTCGCGCGCCAGGGCAAGGTGTTTGGTCGGGTGCTCAATGCGGGAGTTTCAGGCAGTACCTCGTTGAACATATTGAACTGCGTGCTGAACAAGGTGGTCGCCATCGCTCCGGCGCGGGTGATCTTTGTGCTGCCATCCAACGATGCGGCAGTGCATCGGTTCATCAATACCTACTGGAATGACAGCGAGTATTATTCGAATATAGTCCCTTCACCCGCCCGGGATCGTGTGGGGGGATTTGATGAAAATCTCAGGAAGCCCGATTTCATCAAGGTGATCGAGATCTTGAGAAAGGTTTGCGATGTCTTCTCCATTGAGCTTGTCCTTGCGACCTGTCCTTTTGCCGGTCGTTATGAAGGAGCCTACATGGAGTCGAAATACAAGACCAGGGGCTGGTTCGAGGCAAATGTGCGGGCGCGGAAGTATCTCAACGAGGCACTGCGTTCGGTGGCCCTTTCTGGCACCGTCCAGTTGGTCGACCTGGAGGCCGAGTTGGGCGGGGATAACCTGTACTTCTATGATGACCTGCACTTGAACAAACTCGGCAGCGTGAAGGTTGCCGATGTGATCTACAGACAGGTTGTGCAGAGTTTCATGCCGGATTGAGTGGTCTGGTTGTTTTCCTGCTTGCATGACAGGATACTCGGGGTGGAATTTATGATGGCTGTGACGAAAGAGGTCACTGAATTCGAGCGGACTGGATTCGTGCCGATAGGAAGAAAGGATCTGGCGCCCTACAGGATGACTATTCCATTTGATTGGAGGGCGGACCCCTACAAGGATGCCAATTGGTGCTTTCAACTGCATACCCTGAGGTATCTGGCGGTTTACCTGCGGGCCTATGAAGCGACCGGCGATATGGGGCATCTGCATGCACTGCTGGCATGGTTCCGCGACTGGTGGAATGCATCGAAGGTAGATGGCGCCAAATATGCCTGGTACGACATGAGTGCGGGTATCCGGGCGGAAAAGATCTATGATCTGGCGTCCGTCATGCGGCGTGATGGCGTCGACATGCCATCATGGTTTGACGAAATGGTCTGCATGCATCTCGAGGTGATGCTGGAGGATGGTTTCATGAAGACAAATCATAACCATGGCCTTTTTGTCGCCCATGGTCTGAGTTGTCTGGCGGAACTGTTGGATCCCGAACGTCGGGAGCGGGTCTTGCGAAGGGTCGATGGGGTGCTGGGCATGATTCTGGCGTCTCAATTCGATGAGAATCATGTCCATAAGGAGCATTCTCCACATTACCATCACCTGGTTCTGAAGTCCTTGATCGCATTTCAGAAAAAGAATGTTTGTGGCGGGAGGTCCATCCTCGATGGTTACATAGATGGCGCCAGATCGGTGGCGCCAAATCTGTACCTTCCTGATGGTCGTGAAATTCCGTTTGGTGATACTGACA
>JBJOKY010000313.1:0-5475 GCA_046045865.1 Pseudomonadota bacterium
CAACTTCGACAACAACGAGATCGTGCACGCCAAGCTGGTGGCGGGCAAGACCGGCTACGACGTGGTCGTGCCCTCGTCCTACTGGGCCAAGATCCAGGCCGATGGCGGCCTGCTGGCCAAGATCGACAAGAGCAGGATCCCCAACTACAAGAACCTCGACCCCGCGCTGCAGGAGCAGCTGGCCAAGCTCGACCCGGGCAACCAGTACCAGGTCAACTGGCTGTGGGGCTACACCACGGTGGGCATCAACGTCGACAAGGTCAAGGCTGCGCTGGGCAGCACGCCCATGCCCGACAACGCCTGGGACCTGGTGTTCAAGCCCGAGTACATCAGCAAGCTCAAGGGCTGCGGCGTGAGCTTCCTCGATTCGGCCACCGAGATCATCCCGGCCGCGCTGCACTACCTGGGCAAGCCCGCCTATTCGAAGAACCAGGCCGACTACGCCGGCGTGGCACCGCTGCTCAAGGCCGTGCGCCCCTCGGTCACGCTGTTCAGCTCGTCGGGCTACATCAACGACATGGCCAACGGCTCGATCTGCCTGGCGCTGGGCTGGTCGGGCGACATCAACATCGCGCGCCAGCGCGCCATCGAAGGCAAGACCGGCCAGCACATCGAGGCCCTCATTCCCAGGACCGGCGGCGTGCTGTTCTTCGACGTCATGGTGGTGCCGGTGGATGCACCACATCCGGGCAACGCGCACAAGTTCATCAACTACATCCTGCGCCCCGAGGTGCATGCCGCACTCACCAACAAGGTGTTCTACGCGAATCCCAACAAGGAATCGCGCAAGTTCATCAAGCCCGAGGTGGCGAGCAACCCGACCGTCTTCCCGAGCGACGCGGACATGAAGAAGATGCAGGCGCCCGATGCACTGAGCAACGACATCCGCCGCACCATGACACGGCTGTACACCAGCTTCAAGACCGGCCTGTGACCCACGCCGTGACCAGCCGCCGCAGCGTCGTCGCCCAGCCCCGGAGCCCCGCATGAGTCCAGCCCAGCCCGCGCAGACCGAGGCCCCGGCCTACCTGCAGATCCGCAACGTGGTGAAGGACTTCGGCGGCGGTGCCGTCGCGGTCAACCATGTGTCGATCGACATCGCCAAGGGCGAGATCTTCGCCCTGCTGGGCTCGTCGGGCTGCGGCAAGACCACGCTGCTGCGCATGCTCGCGGGCTTCGAGACGCCCACCTCGGGCAGCATCATCCTGAACGGCCAGGACCTGGCCGGTCTGCCGCCCTACGAGCGGCCGATCAACATGATGTTCCAGAGCTATGCGCTGTTCCCGCACCTCAGCGTATGGGACAACATCGCCTTCGGCCTGAAGCGCGACGGCATGGCCGCGGACAAGATCGCCGAACGGGTCGACGCCATGCTCAAGCTGGTGCAGCTGGGCAAGTTCGCCAAGCGCAAGCCGCACCAGCTCTCGGGCGGCCAGCAGCAGCGCGTGGCCCTGGCGCGCAGCCTGGCCAAGCGCCCGCAGTTGCTGCTGCTCGACGAACCGCTGGGCGCACTGGACAAGAAGCTGCGTGAAGAGACGCAGATCGAGCTGGTCAACATCATCGAGGACGTGGGCGTGACCTGCGTGATGGTGACGCACGACCAGGAAGAGGCCATGACCATGGCCACGCGCATCGCCGTGATGAGCGAGGGCCGTGTGCTGCAGGTCGGCGCGCCGTCCGAGATCTACGAGACCCCGGCCACACGTTTCGTGGCCGACTTCATCGGCAACGTCAACCTCATGGACGGCACGCTGGCCGAGGACGAGCCCGACCACTGCGTGATCGACTGCACCGACCTGCGCCACTACGTGGGCCACGGCATCACCGGCAGCCTGGGCATGCCGGTGTCGGTGGCGGTGCGGCCGGAGAAGATCCAGCTCAGCGTCGACGAACCCGGCGACGACGACCACGCCGGCCAGGTCAACTGCGTGCGCGGCACGGTAAAGAACCTGTCCTACTTCGGCAGCTTCACGGTCTACCACCTGGAGCTGGCCAGCGGGCGCGTACTCAAGATCAGCCAGAACAACACCCAGCGCCACCGCGAGCACGAGTTGACCTGGGGCGACAGCGCCTGGGCCAGCTGGTCGCGCCTGTCCCAGGTCGTGCTGACGCAGTGACCGGAGCGGCACCCACCATGGCCAGCCTGAACAAGCCCCACGCCTTCCTGACCTGGCTGCTGCGCGAGCGCACCGCCGTGGTCGGCCTGCCCTACCTGTGGCTGCTGGCCTTCTTCCTGCTGCCTTTCCTGATCGTCCTGAAGATCAGCGTGTCCGACGTCGAGGGCGTGGTGTTCAAGGACGTCATCTCGTACAGGGACGGCGTGCTGCTGCTGGCGGTCAAGCTGTCCAACTACGTGTTCATCACCGAAGACGCCCTGTACCTCAAGACCTACCTGTCGAGCATCAAGTACGCCGCGGTCACCACCGTGCTGTGCCTGGCCATCGGCTACCCCTTCGCCTACTTCATGGCGCGCGCCCGCGCTGCCCTGCAGCCGGCCCTGCTGATGCTGGTGATGCTGCCGTTCTGGACCAGCTTCCTGCTGCGCGTGTACGCCTGGAAGGGCCTGCTGTCCGACCACGGCTGGGTGGCCGAGGTGCTCACCGCGCTGGGCGTGGACCAGCTGCTGCTGCTGGCCAATCTCATCCCTGCGGCAGGCAAGTACATGAACTCGCCCTTCTCGCTCGTGCTGGGCATGGTCTACACCTACCTGCCCTTCATGATCCTGCCGCTGTACGGCAACCTGGCCAAGCTCGACCTGCGCCTGCTCGAAGCCGCCTCCGACCTGGGCGCCACGCCCTGGGTGGCGTTCTGGAAGGTGACCGTGCCGCTGTCCAAGGCCGGCATCATCGCCGGCTCGATGCTGGTGTTCATCCCGTGCATCGGCGAGTTCGTCATCCCCGAACTGCTGGGCGGGCCGCAGACGCTGATGATCGGGCGCGTGTTGTGGGACGAGTTCTTCAGCAACAACGACTGGCCCATGGCCTCGACCGTGGCGGTGGTGATGGTGCTGCTGATCATCGTGCCGCTGGCCATCTTCAACCGCTACCAGGCCATCGCCCAGGAGACCCGCCGATGAGCGCCCCGAAGAACAAGGCCTTGTTCGGTCGCGGCTTCGCGCTGGGCTTCTCCAAGGCCTGGCTGACGGCGGGCTACGTCTTCCTGTACCTGCCCATCGTCGCGCTCATCATCTATTCGTTCAACGATTCGCCCATCCCGAACCGCTGGTCGGGCTTCACCCTGAAGTGGTACTTCGCGCTGATCGACGACCGCGAGATGATCTCCGGCTTCTGGCTGAGCCTGCAGATCGCCTTCTTCACCGCCACCGGCTCGGTGCTGCTGGGCCTGCTTGCGGCCTTCGCGCTGGTCAAGTACCGCCGCTTCGGCGGGCGCACGCTGTTCACCGGCATGGTGAATGCGCCGCTGGTGATGCCCGAGGTCATCATCGGCCTGTCGCTGCTGCTCATGCTGGTGTCGGTGCAGCGCCTGCTGGGCTTTCCCGGGCGCGGCATGCTGACCATCTGGCTGGGCCACCTGCTGCTGGGCATGGCCTACGCGACCGTGGTGGTGCAGGCCCGCCTGCAGGACCTGAACCCGCAGCTGGAGGAAGCCGCCATGGACCTGGGCGCCCGGCCCTGGCAGGTCTTCACTCTGGTGACGCTGCCCATGATCGCGCAGGCGCTGATGTCGGCCTGGCTGCTGACCTTCACGCTGTCGCTGGACGACGTGGTGCTCTCGGCCTTCCTCTCGGGCCCCGGCGCCACCACCATGCCGCTGGTGATCTTCTCGCGCGCCCGCCTGGGCCTGAATCCGAGCGTGAACGCCGTGGCCACCCTCATCGTGCTGGTGGTCTCCATCGGCGTGGTGGTGGCCAGCCTGGCCATCGCACGTGCCGAACGGCGCCGCGCCCGCGAGATCAGCGCCGCCCAGCGCGCCCACCCCTGACACGCCCCGTCCACCACCCACGTCCGTTTCGCTGCGACCCACGCGACCTTTCCGACGACACGACCCGCCTACACCGCAACAGGAGAACACCATGACACACGGCAAGCTCACCCCCCTGGCACTGGCGCTTGCAGCCGCCCTGGTGGCGCCGGCGCAGGCGCAGACCAGCAGCGAGCTCGGCAAGGAACTGCAGGCCCTGAAGGACCGCATCGCCGAGCTGGAGAAGAAGCTGGCCGAGCAGCAACAGGCCGGCGCCGCCACCAGGCCGGCCGGCGCGCAGTGGGGCATGACGCCCGAGCAGGTCGGCGAGTTCAACCGCATCGCGGTCAAGACCGAGGCCATGGAGGACGCGCGCGACGCCTCGGGCCTGAAGCTGCTCAAGTTCAGCGGCTACATGGACCCGACCTGGGTCTACAACCGCAACCAGGGCCGCTCGGGCGCGCAGTTCCTGAGCCGGGCCGAGGACGACGGCTACAACTACGACAACTCCTACTTCGGCAGCGTCAGCCTGGACTTCCAGAAGGAGACCGACTCGGGCACCAAGTGGCGTCTGACGCTGGTACCCAACCGCGGCGTGGGCACCGTGTTCAACGGCAACTCGGTGGTGCACGAGGCCTCGGTCTCGATCCCGCTGACCGACCTGCAGACGCGCTTCATCGCCGGCCAGATCCCCGACTGGTCGGGCTACGAGTACCTGCAGCCCACGCTGAACAAGCTCATCACGCACAACCTGCTGTTCGATTTCACATTGCCCACCGCCTACACCGGCGCGGGCATGGAGATCACCAGCGGCAAGTGGATCGTCAAGGGGGTGGTGGGCAACATGAACACCGCCATGAAGCCGGCCGGCCACAAGTCGCCCGTGGTGGCCTACCGCGTCGACTACTCGCGCGGCGAATTCCAGGGCTTCGGCTTTGCCGGCGTGCACGGCAAGGCGGCCAACTTCCGCGCCGACGAGACCGACGAGACCACCGACGACCCGATCTACCCGAACGACATCGGCAAGGAGACCACCGCCCACCTGTTCGAGTTCGACGCCTACTTCATCCGCGGCGACGTCACCGTGCAGGGCCAGCTCAGCGCGGGCATGCAGAAGAAGGCCGCGATCACGCCCTCGGCCGCCGGCCGGCTGCGCACCGCGCGCTGGGCCGGCCTGTCCGGCCTGTTCGGCTACAAGCTCGACCCGCGCATGGAAGCCGTGCTGCGCTACGACATGATCTTCAACAAGAAGAACGGTGGCGGCCTGCTGGGCTACACCTCGGCCGATGACCGCAACGGCATCGGCCCGGACGCGAACGGTGACCCGGACATCGGCGCCAACCGCTCGGCGCTGAGCTTCGGTCTGTCCTACCTGCTCAACCTGAACACCACGCTCAAGGCCGAGTACCGCCTGGACCGCGCCAGTCAGCCGGTCTTCGTCAACACCGCCGACGGCAGCCTGCGCAGGAACAACTCGCTGCTCGCCACCTCGGTGGTCGTGAGCTTCTGACCCTGCGCCGGGCAGCACCTGCCTGAGCGCAGGCTGCTGCTGCC
>JBJOKY010000314.1:0-5465 GCA_046045865.1 Pseudomonadota bacterium
CCGCCACCGCGGCGCCTGGCCCCGGCGGCCCGCGCGCCAGATCACCCCGGGCCCGGCGGCACGGGGGCGCCCGCTGCCCGGCGCGCTGTCCGGCGCGCTGGGGGTGTTGCTGCTGCTGCTCCTGAACGCCTGCGGCGGCGGCAGCGGCGAGGGGCTGGACGCCAACGGCCGCCCGGTCGACGCCGGCGCCGGTGCGCCCGGCACGCTGCAGCCCACACTGGCGTCCATCCAGGCCAAGGTGTTCACGCCGCGCTGTGCCGTGCCGGGCTGCCACGGCGGCGGCACGGTGCAGGAGGGGCTGCGCCTGGACCCGGGCTTCAGCGCCGCCACCCTGATCGGCGTGGCCAGCCCGCGCGACGCCACCCTGGTGCGCGTGGTGCCGGGCCAGCCGGACGCGAGTTTCCTCATCCACAAGCTCGAAGGCGACCAGACCCTGGGCGACCGCATGCCCCAGTTCGGCCCCTACCTGCCGCAGGCCACCATCGACGTGCTGCGCCTGTGGATCACCCACGGAGCACCCTCATGACTTCCGCGCGCCTGCTGTGCCTGCTCGTGCTGACGATCCTGCTGGCGCTGCTGCCGGTCGGCGCGGCGCAGGCCGAGCCCTACCTGGCCGTGAGGAGCGGCCTGCCCTGCGGGGCCTGCCATGTCAACCCGACCGGCGGTGGCTCGCGCACCGCGGTGGGCAGCCAGTACGGCCTGGGCGCGCTGCCGCAGGAGCCGGCCGACCCCGCGGCACCCGCCACCTGGAGCGGCCAGCTCGCGCCGGGCCTGC
Source organism: Pseudomonadota bacterium (assembly GCA_046045865.1). Taxonomy (GTDB): domain Bacteria; phylum Pseudomonadota; class Gammaproteobacteria; order Burkholderiales; family Burkholderiaceae_C; genus Sphaerotilus. The sequence continues at coordinate 776 of JBJOKY010000314.1, forward strand.
GCCTGGGCGCCGATCTGCGCGCCACGGCGCAGAGCGTGCGCACGCCGGGCAGCCCCACCACGCCTGGCAGCACCATCACGCTGGGCAGCAACCCCCTGCGTGGCCAGGTCTACCTGGATCTGGCGCCGCTGGGCGAGCGCCTGGCCGTGCACGTCGACCAGCGTTTCGCGCCCGGCGCGGCGGCCAACCGCGAGGCCTGGCTGCTGCTGTGGATGGCCGACCACCGCGTCTACGTGAAGGCCGGGCGCCTGTTCGTGCCCTTCGGCCTGCGCGTCGAGGACGACAGCGCCTATGTCCGCCAGGTGACCGGCGTCAACTTCAACGCGTCCGACGACGGCGTGGAGGCCGGCGTCGACCTCGGCGCCTGGTCGGGCGCGCTGTCCATCACCAACGGCAACGGCGGGGCGGACGAGAACAACCGCGGCAAGCTGCTCACGGCCTTGCTCAACCACGTGCAGCCGCTCTGGCGTGCCGGGCTGAGCGCCAGCGTCAACCAGGTGCCCGCCGCCGACCGGCGCATGGTGAGCGCCTTCGGTGGCGTGAGGACCGGCTGGGTCAGCTGGCTGGGCAGCGTCGTCGTCATCAGCGACGAGCTGGCGCCGCCCGCGCCGCACCAGCGCCAGCGCGTGGCCCTGCTCGAAGGCAACGCCGAGCTGGCGCGCGGCCACAACCTCAAGCTGGGCTGGGAATTCCACGACCCCGACACCCGGGTGCGCGAGGACCAGCGCGTGCGCTACAGCGCCGTCTGGGAATACACGCCGCTGCCCTACACCCAGCTGCGGGTGGGCGCGCGCAAGGCCGACGGCATCCCGCAGAACCCGGCGCAGAACACGACCGAGCTGTTCGCGCAGTGGCACGCCTATTTCTAGCGGGAGGACGCCGGGCGGATGTGCGCCGGGACCGGGGCGAGGCAGGGGGACGGCCGCTGTGCCCATGCTGTAACCGCTGGGCGGGCCGGGCGGGCTAGAGTGCCGGCCCACCTTCCACATGCAGCCTGGCCATGACGACCCCTACCGCAGCCGCCCCCCTCAACCTCACCCCGGTCGTGGCCGGCTGCTGGCGCCTGGCCGAGTGGGGCTGGTCGGCGCAGGAGACGCTGCGCTGGATCGAGCAGGCCGTCGAGCTGGGCGTGACCAGCTTCGACCATGCCGACGTCTATGGCGGCTACACCGCCGAGGGCCTGTTCGGCGCCGCGCTGGCGCTGGCGCCGGGGCTGCGCGCGCGCCTGCAGCTGGTCAGCAAGTGCGGCATCCAGCTGGTGCAGCCGGCGCGCCCGGCACACCGGGTCAAGGCCTACGACACCTCGGCCGCACACGTCACCGCCAGCGTCGACCACAGCCTGCGCCAGCTCGGCACCGACCACCTGAACCTGCTGCTCATCCACCGCCCCGACGCGCTGCTGGATGCCGCCGAGGTGGCCGCCACCTTCCAGCGTCTGCACGCGGCGGGCAAGGTGCGCGCCTTCGGCGTCTCCAACTTCACGCCCCGCCAGTTCGACCTGCTGGACGCCGCCCTGCCGGCCGGCCTGAAGCTGCAGACCAACCAGATCGAGCTGCACCCGCTGCACCGCACGCCGCTGCACGACGGCACGCTGGACGCGCTGCAGCAGCGTGGCCTGGCGCCCATGATCTGGTCACCCCTGGCCGGCGGGCGGCTGCTCACCGGCGACGGCGCCGACGCGCGCCGCGTGCGCGCCGTGCTGCAGCGCCTGGCGGGCGAACGTGGCGTCAGCCCCGCCACCATCGCCCACGCCTGGTTGCGCCGCCATCCGAGCCGGCCGGTGCTCGTCACCGGCAGCCGCCAGGTCAGCGCGCTGGGCGACGCGCTGGCCGCCCTGGGCGTCGAGCTGGACCGCCCGAGCTGGTACGAGATCTGGCAGGCCGGTGCCGGCCACGAGGTGGCCTGACCGGCGGGGTGGCGCGCTCAGGCGCCCGGCAGCACGGCGGTGTGCGGCGCGCTGCCCTGCCGCAGCTGCCGGGTCGCGGGCAGCTGCACGTCGCCGATGCGCACGATGTCCGGCGCCTGCCAGCGGTAGGTCTCGATGCGCGCGCCACCCGCCACGTCCTCGCCCAGGCTGAGCATGCAGAAGGTGTTGACCGGGTGCTCGAAGGGGCGCACCTGGATCACCACCGTGCCGTCCAGCAGGCTGCAGCCGAGCTCGCCGCGGAAGTCGGCCTCGCGCCGGAAGTCGAAGGGCGCGCGGCACACCAGGAACTTCAGCGCGTGCGCCCGCGCGAACTCGGCCAGCGGTGGATGCTCGGCGGGCGACAGGTGGGTGACCAGCACGTCCACACCGGCGATCGAGGCGAGCCGGCGGTCGTATTCGGACGCCGCCATCTCGTAGGGCGAGATCTCGGTCACGCCGCGGAAGGGGTGGGCCGTGTTGGGGATGCCGCCCAGCCCGCCGATGCGCACGCCGTCACGCTCGAAATGGTCCACGTCGATCTGCACGAAGCGTTCCTCGCAGCGGCTGATGGCGTCCTGGGCCAGGTAGGGGTAGTCCATGTTGCCGGGGATGAAGAGGAACTTGCTCGAATAGCGCTCGATGTGCCCGGCCAGGCGCTCGAAGAAGCTGCGGTAACGCTCGCGGGCGATCTTCTGGGCGATCTTGAAGGTCTTGCCGGTGGGGCTGAACATCGCCTTGAGCGGCGCCACGAACGCCGAGCTGGCCGGCGCCTGCAAGCGCGTCTGCAGCAGCTCGGCCATGCCGCGGTGGATGTCCTCGCTGCCGTGGATGTCGCGGTAGATCGAGCCGTCGAGATCCTCGCCGGGCTCCGGGAAGACGTTCAGCAGATCGCCCGCGACCAGGAAACGGGCGTCCGGATGATGTGCCAGCGCGTCGCGCACGAAATCCTCGAAACCTGCGTGTTCGAGGATGTTGGTGACCAGTATCAGTTTCATCGCGGAACCCCCCTGGATGCATGTCGATGATGGAAGAGAGTGCTCGATTTTTTGATCTTCAGCGAGTGCAGCAAGCCTTCCGGGCGGCTGCGCGGCGCTTGCCGTGAGGTAGTTCCGCACAGGCCTGCAGCGTGCCGGCCGCCGGGCTGGTGTCAGCCTGCCGTCGGCCCGGCCGGACGGGCTCGACCGGCTCGACCGGCCCGGCAGCCTCCGGGCTGCGCCGGATGGTGGCCCTGCGCGCCACCCGCAGAATGGACGGCGTCGTGCGCCGCCCGGCCGGGCCTGCGCGACGACGCGGATCAGCATCAACCAGGAGACCGCATGGCGGCCATAGCTCTGCAGCAGGTGGTGAAACGGTACGGCCAGGGGCCCAGGGCGCAGCAGGTGCTGCATGGCGTGGACGCCGAGATCGCGGACGGCGAGTTCGTCGTCATCGTCGGCCCGAGCGGCTGCGGCAAGAGCACGCTGCTGCGCATGGTGGCGGGGCTGGAGGAGGTCAGCGGCGGCCAGATCCGCATCGGCGCGCGGGTGGTCAACGACCTGGAGCCGGCCGAGCGCGACATCGCCATGGTGTTCCAGAACTACGCGCTGTACCCGCACATGAGCGTGTACGACAACATGGCCTACGGCCTCAAGATCGCCGGGCTGGACAAGGCCGCCATCCGCCTGCGCGTCGAGAAGGCCGCCGCCATCCTGGAGCTGGGCGCCCTGCTGGAGCGCAAGCCGCGCCAGCTCTCGGGCGGGCAGCGCCAGCGCGTGGCCATGGGCCGGGCCATCGTGCGCCAGCCGCAGGTCTTCCTGTTCGACGAGCCGCTCTCCAACCTCGACGCCAAGCTGCGCGCCCAGACCCGCATCGAGATCCGCAAGCTGCACGCCGAGCTGGGCGTGACCTCGCTGTTCGTCACCCACGACCAGGTCGAGGCCATGACGCTGGCGCAGCGCATGATCGTGATGAACGCCGGTCGCATGGAGCAGTTCGGCACGCCGGCCGAGGTCTACGCCCGCCCGACCACCACCTTCGTGGCCGGCTTCATCGGCTCGCCACCCATGAATCTGCTGCCCGGCCAGGCCGACGGCGCACGTTTCGTGGTCGGCGAACATGCCGTGCACCTGTCCGAGCCCGCGCCCCGCGCCGGCGCGCTCACCCTGGGCGTGCGGCCCGAGCACCTCACGCTGGTGGCGGTCGACACCGGCCTGCTCAGCGCCGGCGCGGCCTGGCCGGCGCGCATCGAGCTGATCGAGATGCTGGGCGCGGAAAAACTCGTCTACTGCAGCCTGGTCGACCCGCGCCGCGGCGACGCCCGCCTGGGCGACGTGGTGGCGCCGCTGGCGCACCCGCCCACGCTGGTCACGGTGCGGGTCGAGGCCACGCTCGGCCTGCCCGAACCCGGCGCCCTGGTGCACCTGCTGCCCGGCGCCGGCCAGCTGCACTGGTTCGACACGGCCAGCGGCCAGCGCGTCTGAAGGAAGGCTGCCGATGACCACCACCGCCGCCACCGCCGCCACCGCCACCACCATCCCGGCGCTCGCCGGCCCCGCGGTCTGGCCCTGGCCGCGCTGGGTGGCGCACCGCGGCGCCGGCCTGCTGGCGCCCGAGAACACGCTGGCCGCCTTCCGCCTGGGCGCGGCGCACGGCTTCCGGGCCTTCGAGTGCGACGTCAAGCTCAGCGCCGACGACGAGCCCTTCCTGCTGCACGACGCCACGCTGGAGCGCACCACCAGCGGCCGCGGCCGCGCTGGCGACCTGCGCTGGGCCCAGCTGGCCGGGCTGGACGCCGGCAGCTGGCAC
>JBJOKY010000315.1:0-5454 GCA_046045865.1 Pseudomonadota bacterium
AGACACAGACCTGAGCAGCGCACTGCCAAGTCTCTGCGCCAAAGGCGAAGGCCAGGCGATCGAGTTCAAGCTCGACCTCCCGCCGCAATCCCATGACATCGCGAAGTCAATCGCCGCCTTCGCTTCCTCAAACGAAGGTCTGCTGATCTATGGCGTCAGCGACGATGGTCGCATCGTTGGCCTGTCAGAGGCAGATGACCCCAAGTGGCGAGACCGGACACAGCAAAGGCTGCTGAGCGCAGCCAAAGAGATCAAGCCGCCTGTACATCCAAGCGTCCGTTGGGCCTGCGTCGACGGTCGGATCGCGTGCGTGGTCAAGGTTGAAAAGGGCTTGGAGCCGATCTACTACTCTGCGTATTCCGCCCCATCCCGGACACCGTTCCGCGCTGATGGCGGACAGCATTCCGCGGTGATCGCGGACAGCGTTCCAGGTTGAAGGCGGACAGCGTTCCATCCTGATGGCGGACACCGGGAGGGTGTCCTGAGTGACCCAACGCGGCATAGGCTGCCCGGCTTTGTGGCCGGGAGAGGCGATGCCCACACCAAGGGTCCTCATGAGCAAGATCAGACAAGCACTTCAACTGCTGGCCCAGTCGGGGCTGAGCACGCGGCAGGTGGCTGGTGCACTGGGCATCAGCAAGAGCACGGTCAGCGACATCGCGCTGTACGCACGCGATGCCGGGCTGGACTGGGCGCAGGCCCAGCGCCTGAGCGACGAAGAACTGCAGGCGCGCCTGTACCCGCCCCCGCGTCCGCGCAGCAGCGTGCGGGTGGAGCCCGACCACGCCCGGCTGCACCAGGAGTTGAAGCGCCCGGGCGTCACCCTGCAACTGCTGTGGGAGGAGTACCGCGCTGTCGTGGGTGACGCGGCCTACCGCTACAGCGCCTTTTGCGACAAGTACCGCGCGTGGGCCAAGGGGCTCAAGCGCTCCATGCGCCAGGTGCACCCCGGTGGCGAGCGGCTGTTCGTCGACTACGCCGGCCAGACCGTGCCGGTGGTCGACCCTGCCAGCGGCGAGATCTGCCGCGCGCAGATCTTCGTGGCCGTGCTGGGGGCGTCCAACTACACCTACGCCTGCGCCACCTGGCAGCAGACGGCTGCGGACTGGGTGGGCGCCATCGTCCAGGCGCTGTCGTTCTTCGGCGGCACACCGCGACTGATCGTGCCCGACCAGCCCCGTGCGCTCATCGCCAACCCTGACGCCTACGAGCCCGTCACCGCCCGGCTGATGCAGGAGATGGCCGAGCACTACGGCGTGGCGGTGCTGCCTGCGCGGCCTGGGCGCCCGCAGGACAAGGCCAAGGTGGAGGTGGGTGTGCAGGTGGTCGAGCGCTGGATCCTGGCGCGCCTGCGCCACCAGCGCTTCTTCACCCTGGCCGAGCTGAACCGGGCCATCGCCGGCCTGCTGGCCGACCTCAACCAGCGCCCCTTCAAGCGCCTGACCGGCTGCCGGCGTTCAGCCTTCGAAGCCCTGGACGCGCCAGCCCTCAAGCCCCTGCCGGCCACGCCCCTGGTGCTGGCCCAGTTCAAGCCCGCGCGGGTCAACATCGACTACCACGTCGCCTTCGAGGGTCACTACTACTCGGTGCCGCACCAGCACGTGGGCGCGGCGGTGGAGTTGCGGGTGACCGCCACCACCCTGGAGGTGCTGCTGCGCCGCCAGCGCATCGCCGCCCATGCCCGCAGCCCCCGGGTCGGCGGCTTCACCACCCTGGCCGAGCACATGCCGGCCTCGCACCGGGCGCAGGCGCAGTGGACGCCGGCCAAGCTCATCGCCTGGGGCGAGCGCGTGGGGGCGGCCACCGCGGGCGTGGTGCGCTGGCAGATGGAGCACCGGGCCCACCCCGAGCAGGGCTACCGCAGCTGCCTGGGCCTGATGCGCCTGGCACGCGAGTTCGGCGACGAGCGCCTGGAGGCCGCCTGCGCGCGGGCCCAGTCCATCCGCGCGCCCCACTACCGCAGCGTCAAGTCCATCCTGGCCAACGGCCTGGACCGCCAGGGCGCGAACCTGCTGGGTGGCCCGGCCGCCCCCATGCCGGCCCACGACAACGTGCGCGGCGCGGGCTACTACGGGCATCACTGATGCCGGTCGTACCGACCACTCCCATGACCACACCCACCAACACACCCCACACCGATCTGCCCATGCTGCAACAACACACCCTGGATCAACTGCGTGGCCTGCGCCTGGACGGCATGCTCGCCGCACTGACCGACACCGCCACGCAGCACGCTGGCGAGGCACTGCCCTTCGAGCAACGTCTGGCGATGCTGGTGCAGCGCGAGCTCGACTGGCGTGATGCCCGGCGCGTGGCTCGGCTGCTCAAGGCCGCCCGGCTCAAGGTCAGTTCGGCCTGTGTGGAGGACATCGACTGGCGCGCCAGCCGCGGCCTGGACCGGCACCTGGTCACGGCCCTGGCCGGGGGCGACTGGGTGCGCCACGGGCGCAATGTGCTGATCACCGGGGCCACGGGTCACGCGACATGATGCTCACCTCACCACGTTATTGAATATCAAAGGAAATTTGTCGAGGATCTTCTGGTTGCGGGCGCCTGGCGGAGGCAGCAGTAGCTGCACGTATCTCGGGGCGATGCACATCGGCAGCCTTGATGACCCATGGTGCACCCTTGCAGGCTTGTGTCGCTTGGAGTGCGCCGGCGCCGACCAGGCGCAACACCGTCATCTTGCTCACACCCAGAGCGTCAGCGGCTTGCTCCAGTGTCAGCTCGCCGCGTGTCTCGCGTTCGCCGGCCTTGTAGACCGCGATGTGGTGGTCGCTTCGGAACGAACGCACGCGCATCTCGGTCCAGGTGTGGCCCTTGCCGGTCCGATGGCCCAACCGGTTCAGCAGTGCGGCGATGCCGCCGTCATTGAGTTGTCGGGCCAACTGTGTGATCAGTGTCTGAACCTCGGTATCGGTGGTCCAGCGGTGCCGTCCAACGCGGTTCTTCACCACACTCATCTCAGTGTGGTCACCGCCTTGCCAATGGATGACGAGTTCGATGCGCGCCTCGGCGACGCGCGCCACGATCTCCCTGATGACGCAGCGCAGGATGCGCTTGCGAACCTCGTTGCCGGCCGCCGGATGAGCCCACACCCGGGGCAAGTCAGTGCCCAGAGCCATCAGCTCATCGCGTTGCCGTGGCGTCAGGCTCGGCCCGGCCTGGTCCTGCAGCGCCTCGATCTCCGTCTGGCGCTGTGAGACCTGCGCCAACCGCTCGTTCCAGCGCCGTTCGAGTTCGCCGGCCACCAGCCGGTTGCCGGGGTCTACGGCATCGAATTGGCGCTGCGCACGCGCGGCCTCGAAGCGGGCCTGCTCCAGCGCCAGGTCGAGCTGCCGGCGCTTCGCATGCTCGTCGTCGGCGCGTTGCTCGATGGCGTGCAATGCGGCCTGTACCCCGATCGGCCTGAGCAGGGTCAGGACTTCGCGGGAGACCGCGCCGTCCACGCGCAGTGCGCCGAAGGAGATGCAACTATGCGCCGAGCCGTGGTTGATCGCCGCCCCCTTGCAGTGATAGCGGGCCGTGTTGCCATCGCTGCCGCTGTAGGCCACGTGCAGCTTGCGACCGCAGTGCGCGCAACGCAGCAGCCCAGCCAGCAGGGCTTCCCCGCGCCTCAATGCGCCACGGGCCATGCCGCCGCGCATGTTGGTGTTGTCGGCGATCACGCGCTGGTTGTGTTCGTAGGTGTGCCAGTCAATGTAGCCCTCGTGGTGTTCCTGGATCAAGACCTGCCAGTGCTCTTGCGCGCGACGATGACCGTGTACGACGCGCTTGCGGCCGGCTTCGAGGCGCACCCGCGTATCGGTGCGACCAAACGCATAGGCCCCTGCGTAAACGGGATTGGTCAGGATCCTGAGCACCGTGTTGTAGACCGGCAGGCGCCACAGCACGCTGCGCCTGCCGGCCTCGTAGACCGCTGCGGGCAGCTCGATGCGCTCTTGCCTGAACCACAGCAGCACTTGGCGCACGCTGCCGGCCTGGGCGAAGCGGGTGAACACGGCCGCGATCGCTTCGCGAATGCGCAGATCGGCGTCGAGTTCGATCCGGTCGCCCTCGCTGCGCACATACCCGATGGCGACCGTCGTGTGCAGATCGCCTCTGGCTGCCTTGAGCTTGAGGGCCTCGACGGATCTCTGGCGCAGCAGCGACAACTCCATCTCCGACATGGTGCCCTTCATGCCCAGCAGCAATCGGTCGTTGACGCTGCGCGGGTCATAGACGCCGTCCTCGTCGACGATGACGCTGCCGACCAGGGCGCAGAACTCCAGCAACGTGTGCCAGTCACGACCATTGCGTGCCAGGCGAGAGGCCTCGATGGACACCACCGCGCCGACCTGGCCGCTGCAGATGGCCGCCAGCAGTCGCTCGAAGCCTGGGCGTGCAACGCCACCGGCGGACACACCGAGATCGTCGTCGATCACCACGACGTCGGTCCAGCCCAGCATGCGCGCCCGATCCGCCAGGGCGTACTGGCGCCGACGGCTCTCGTGGTTATGGCGCAATTGATCGGCAGTGGACTGCCGCACGTACACGTAGGCGGTGCGCGCCAAATGCTCAGGGCTAATCTTGCTCATCGTCATCCTCCTGTCGTTGAGCGATGTCGGCGTGCCTTGCCACTTGCCACAGCAACTGGCTCAGCAACTCGACAAGTTCGTCGCGCTGCAGTTGCAGGCTCGTCAGGGGCGCCGCCGCCGCCGGGGCATCGAACAGGTCGGCTTGCACGAGCGGGGCTGCCCGCGTTGGAATTGGCTTCATCGACGCCTCCGTGTGACAGGGCTGAGGTCGATGAAGATAGGACGGTGTCGAGTTCGCGCCGCAGTGCGCGCAGGGAACTCAGCAACAGTCGCGGCGGCGAGTGCGTGGGCACATCGCCGGCAGTAGGCAGCGTCATCCACTGGGGAAGATGCGCTCTCGTGCCGTCGGGCTGGCGCACGATCAGGAAATCGTCGACACCGTGCTGGGATCGACCGAGCACCTCGACGTCAAGACCTGCCCGCGGGTGGAATGGATAGTTGATGCGAACCAGCTCTACAAGCTGTTCGCGGGCAGTATGTGACTGCTTCGACCGGCTGCGGCAAGACCTGGCTGGCGTGTGCGCTGGCCCAGCAGGCCGCACGCCAGGGCTTTGGTGTGCTCTACACCCGCGCCACCCGGCTGCTGCAGGATCTGCAGGTGGCTCACGGCGACGGCAGCTTCAGCCGCCGGCTGGCCCAGCTGGCGAGGCTGGACGTCCTGGTGCTCGACGATCTGGCCATCGCCCCGATCACGGCGCCTGAGCGGCAGGACTTGCTGGAACTGCTGGACGACCGGGTCGGCAGCCGCTCCACGCTGATCACCAGCCAACTGCCCACCAGCGCCTGGCACGCCTGGCTGGCCGAGCCCACCATCGCCGACGCCATCATGGATCGGCTGCTGCACGGCTCGCACACCCTGGCGCTCAAGGGGGAGTCC
>JBJOKY010000316.1:0-5447 GCA_046045865.1 Pseudomonadota bacterium
GCCCCGGCGCGCGCCGCCGGGGCTCAGCCGCCGTCCTGGGTGTCCGGCCTGGACGGCGGCGCAGCACCCGGTGCGCCCGCCGCGAAGGGCGAGCCGCCCAGACGCGCGCTGCGGCGTGCATCGGTGATGGCGCTGTGCGCCGCCCAGGCAGCCTGCTGAGTCTGCTGCAGCAGCCGGAATGCCGCCACCACCTTCTGCAGCCGCTCGGCCTGCAGGCGCAGCGACTCGGCCGCGCTGGAACTCTGCTGCACCAGCTGGGTGTTCTGGCGCGTCATCTGTTCGAGCTGCGCCACCGACAGCTGGGCGGCACCGAGCTGGCCGGCCGCGCCTGCCGCCGCCGTGCCGGCGGCCGCATCGGCGGCGCTGCCCTCGAACTTGCCGCGATCGGGCACCGCCGCACCGGGCGCCTGGCTGAGATGGCCGACGATGTCGGTCACGCACTGCACCGAGCCGACGATGGCGGCCATGGTGTGGCCCTTGTCGCCCAGGCCGCGCGCATCACCTTCCAGCCTGGACAGGGTGCCGGCGATCAGGCCGCGGATCTCGCGCGACGCGGTGGCGGCGCGTTGCGCCAGCATGCGCACGTCGGCCGCAGCGGCGCTCGCCGCGCTGCCCTGCTCGCCGGCACGCGCGGCTTCGACCGTGGCGTTCAGGGCCAGCAGGCTGGTCTGGAAGGTGATGGCGTCGATGACACCGACGGTGTCGGCGATGCGCCGGCTCGCGGCGGTGATCTCGTCCAGGTTGTCCACCACCTGGCTCACCACCTCGGCACTGCGCTGGGCCACGTCGACCGCGTGGTCCACCATCAGGCTGGGGCCGCTGTTGATGGCGTGGTGGCTGCGGCGGGTGCCCGCCGGCCCCGTGCCGCCTGCCGCCGGCCCGTGCGAAGGGGTGGGGTCGGCTGCGGTGACCGGACGGGCACCGGACTGGCCGGATGCGGCCTTGTCGCGCACGCCGCGCACGACCTCGCGCAGGCTCACCTGCAGTTGCGCGACGGCCTGCTGCAGCCGGGCCAGCTCGAGGTCGCCGGCCGGGTCGGCCGGCTGGCGGGTGGCGCCGGGTGGCTTGGCGCCTGCCGGCACCGGCGCCGCGCTGGCGCCGCCGGCCGCTGGCGGGCGGGCCACGATGTAGCTGAAATGCCTGGGCGCGGCCGCAGGGGGCGCATCGTCCGCCGCAGCGCCAGCACCTGCGCCCGCCATGGCCAGCCGGTCACCGCGGCGGCCTGGCCGGTCGACCGGATGTCCTGGCGGGTGCTCGGCCGGGTGCTCGGCCAGATGCAGCTCGTCATCGAGCAGTTGCTGTTGCTGGCGCAGCCCGCGCAGCAGGATGTGGGCGAACACCAGACCGGCGCCGGCGCCCAGCAGGCCCAGCGCGACGATGGCCCGGTGCATCTCGGCGGCGTGGGCGGCGATGCGCGGGTAGGACGCCTGGCCGGCCAGCCACCCTGTCAGCGCCAGGGCCAGCAGCAGGGCGATGAGGGTCGCGAACGCCAGCAGCAGGCGGCCGGGCAGGCTCAAGGGTCTGAGGGCAAACATGGCGTCATTCTGGCGCGCCTGACCCCGCGCCGGCGAGGCGGGCACGCCCGAATGCAGGCTGGCGGTGCCGGTTTTTCGCCATGGCTGCAACAGTGTTGCCGGTTCAGGCGCCCGATCTGGTCAGGCGCGCGGTGAGGGCCTCGCGCAGCGTGTCGGCGCAGTCGCGCAGGTGGCCGCGCGCGTCCTCCGACAGTTCGGGACGCTTGAGCGCCTGGGCCAGGCGCTGCTGCAGCTCGGTGGCCTGGGCGCGCACCAGGCTGCGTGCATCGCTGCGGCTCAGCCGCGACGGGTTGAGCAGCACCGCGGCCAGGCGCCCGACATGGTCGCGCTGCAGCTCGCGGCGCAGCACGCCGATGTCGCCGCGCGCGCTGCCGCCCAGTTCGGACCACAGCTCGCGCTGGATGCGGCCATACAGCTCGGGCAGGCGCAGGCTGCCGTCGGGGCCGGGGGCCTTGGCCTCGCTGTCGAGCAGGCGCACGGCCACGCCGTCGCTCATCAGCTGTCCGAGCAGCGTCCTTTGCAGCTCCAGCAGCACCTGGGCCGGCGCGAAATCGGTCGCCACCGGCGTGTCGCCCTCGAAGACCGCGTCGGTGCGCTCCATGAAGTCGGGCACCAGGCGGCGCTGCAGCTCGGACGACAGCGTCAGGCCGCTGGCCGAGAGCACGCCGCTGGCCAGCGCGTCGAGCGCGGCGCGCTGGCGCGCCGCCGGCACGGGCTCGAGCGGGTCGCGCCGGGTGTTGGCGCGGTCGCGCAGGGTGCGCACGCCGCCGATCTGGCGCGCCAGGATGCCGGTGGCACGGCCCACGTCGCGCAGCGCGTAGTTCACGGTGCGGCGCAGCACGGTGTAGTCGTCGTTGTCGTCGAGCTTGCGCGCCTCCAGGCGGCGCAGCAGATCCTGCGCGATGGCCAGGCGCTTGGCGGCGTAGACGACCGGGTCGTTGCCCAGGTCCAGCTGCAGCGACTCGGGATCCAGGCCGAGAAAGTTGTCCTCGTCGGTGCCGTAGGCCAGCTCGGGCTCGCCGCTGCGCGCGGCGATGCGCGCTAGCTCGGCCGCCTCCTGTTCGGGTGCGATGGGCTTGTAGGCGTACTCGATCGCCCAGTAGTCGTACGGTCCCAGCGTGGTCTGGAAGGGCGCGACAGCCTGCGCGCCCGGGCGCGGCAGGTTGATGGGCAGGTACTCCATCACCGAGCCCGACAGCGCGTGCGTGCGGCCGAATTCCGGGTCGGACACCTCGCGGTCCCCGTAGGCGCGCGAAGCACGGAAGTTGTGCCTCAGCCCCAGGGTGTGGCCGACCTCGTGCATGGTCACGTCCTTCATGTAGGCCTGCACGAAGGCCTCGGCCTCGGGGCCGGCCGGGTCGAGATCGCCGCGCGCGGCCAGCACGTCCAGGCCGTAGGCGAACTCCTCGGCGGCGTGGTCGGCGTGTTCGCAGGCCTCGGCCACCGGCCGCGCCAGCTCGGGCAGGCCGGCCGCGGCCGGGTCGGCGCGCAGCTCGGCCAGCAGGTCGCCGGCCTGCAGCAGGCGCGCCCAGGGCGCCGTGCCGGCCGCGCCGGGTGCCGCCCGTGCGGGCAGGATCTGCGCGCGCTGGTTGCGCACGCTGCGCGAGGACAGGCTCTCGATCGCGATGTCGGCGTCCAGGATCTCGCCGCTGCGCGGGTCGACGTGGCTGGGGCCGATCGCGCCGAAGCTGGCCTGGGCGTTGGTCATCCAGCGCACCGAGGCCACGCCGACGTCCAGGGTGTCGAAGTCGGCGTTGTCGGGCTGCTGCTTCACGACGATGGCGTCCTTGAAGCCGATCTTCTCGAAGGCCTTGTTCCATTCGAGGATGCCGGCGGTGATGCTGGCGCGGTACTTCTCGGGCACGTCGTTGTCGAGCCAGAAGGTGATGGGCTTGACGGGCTCGGACAGTGCCGCGGCCGGCTCCTTCTTCTCGAGCCGCCAGCGGTTGACCATGCGCTGGCGGGGCGTGCGCGCCAGGTCGTCGCTGTAGTCGCTCACGACGCTCAGGAAGTGGCCCAGCCTGGCGTCCGGGGCCCGTGCGGCCATGGGCTGCTCGGGCAGGCGCATGAGCGAGTAGTGCACCGTCACGAACAGGCTGCGCACGTCGGGCAGGGTGTCGGGCAGCGTGGGCACCGGGGCGCCGGGCGGGCTGCCGGGCTGGGGCACGGCGATGGACTGGGTGGCGTAGTGGTTGAGGGTCTGGAATTCCAGCGCGTCGGCCTTGGCACGCGCGTTGAGCATGGTCGAGTGGCGCCCGTCCCAGCCATAGCCCTGGCGGTAGGCGCGCTGCAGCACCTGGCCCAGGCCGAGCAGGTCGCCCGCCAGCAGGTTGGACGCCTCGACCAGCACGGTCTTGCGCTCCGGGTGCGGCTGGCTGGCCAGCGGCGCGCTGCCGATCAGGCTGGGCGAGAACGAGCTCTTCACCGCGCGGGCATTGGGCGTGCCGTCGCGCGCGATGTAGCGCGTGTTGCGCGCCAGCAGCTGGATCTGCTGGTGCACGCGGCGGAACTCGACGAGCTGCGGGCGCCCGAAGGGTGCGCCTCGGCTGGCCATGAGGCCGCCCAGCAGCGGGCCTTCGCCGATGCCGGTGGCGATCTTGGGCGAGAAGAACAGCGGTGCGCCGAAGTCCTTGTCGGCCAGTTCGATCCAGACCTTGTCGTCCTTCTTCCACAGGGTGAACAGGCCGTCGATCTTCTGGGCGTCCTTGATCACGGTGGCGAAGGCCGGCGGCTGGCCAGGCGTCGGCGCGGCCGATGCCGCGGCTGCAACGCCGCTGGCCCCGCGGGCCGGGCCGCTGGCGGCGCCGGCAGCGCTGGCCGGAGCGCCTGGCAGCTGGGCGCAGGCGGCGAGCACCAGCACGGCGGCGCTGGCAAGAGCGCCGGCCAGCAGCCTGCGCGCAGGCCGCACGCTGGCATCAGGCCGGTGGACGGCGAGGGTATGCGTCATCGATGGACTCCCGGGGCCGCTCGGCCCTGTCTGTGGCATGGTGCGCCGTGGTCGGCGGGGGACGGTGCGGCAACCGGCTGCGCGCACCAGGCGCCGGTTCAGGCACGGAACTTCGAGGTGATGGGGTAGCGCCAGTCGCGCCCGAAGGCGCGGTGCGTGATGCGTATGCCCACCGGCGCCTGGCGGCGCTTGTACTCGTTGAACTTGATCAGCCGTGTCACGCGTTCGACATCCGCCACGCTGTGGCCGGCGGCGACGATCTCGGCCAGGCTCTGGTCCTGCTCCATCCAGCGCGCCAGGATGTCGTCCAGCACCTCGTAGGGCGGCAGGCTGTCCTGGTCGGTCTGGTCGGGGCGCAGTTCGGCGCTAGGCGCGCGGGTGATGATGCGTTCGGGGATGGGCGGCGGCTGCCCGGCGGCCATGGCCTGGGCGTTGCGCCAGGCGGCCAGGCGGTAGACCAGGGTCTTGGCCACGTCCTTGATGACGGCAAAACCGCCCGCCATGTCGCCGTAGAGCGTGCAGTAGCCGGTGGCCATCTCGCTCTTGTTGCCGGTGGTCAGCACGATGGACCCGAACTTGTTGGACAGCGCCATCAGCAGCGTGCCGCGCACGCGCGCCTGGATGTTCTCCTCGGTCGCATCCTCGGCGCGGCCGGCGAAATCCGTTGCCAGCGTGGCCTTGAAGGCATCGAACATCGGCACGATGCTCATCTCGTCGTAGCGCACGCCCACGCGCCGGGCCATGTCGGCCGCGTCGATCCACGAGATGTCGGCTGTGTAGGGGCTGGGCATCATCACCGTGCGGACCTTGTCGGCGCCCAGGGCGTCGACCGCGATGGCCAGCACCAGGGCCGAGTCGATGCCGCCCGACAGGCCGATGAGCGCGCCCGGGAAGCCGTTCTTGCCGATGTAGTCGCGCACGCCGGTCACCAGCGCGCCCCAGGCCTGGGCCTCGGTGCCGGGCAG
>JBJOKY010000317.1:0-5443 GCA_046045865.1 Pseudomonadota bacterium
CCAGCCTGACCGGCAACACCCTGGCCAACACGCTGTTTGCCGGTGCCGGCAACAACGTGCTGGACGGCGGCGCGGGGCTGGACACCGTGTCCTATGCCTTTGCCGCCGCTGGGGTCAGCGTCAACCTGGCGCTGGCGGGCGCCCAGGCCACCGGCGGCTCGGGCAGCGACACGCTGGTGGCGATCGAGAACCTCACGGGCTCCAGCTTCGCCGACACGCTCACCGGCAATGCCGCGGCCAATGTGCTCAACGGCGGCAGGGGCGCGGACACACTCGCCGGCGGTGACGGCAGCGACACGTACACGGTCGACAACATCGCTGATGTCGTCACCGAGACCAATACCCAGCCCGCCGGTGGCACCGACCTGGTCAACTCGCTGCTGGGCGCGTACACGCTGGGCAGCAGCGTCGAGAACGGCCGTGTCCTGGTGACAGGCACGGCCAGCCTGACCGGCAACAACCTGTTCAACACGCTGTTTGCCGGTGCCGGCGACAACGTGCTGGATGGCGGCGCCGGGCTGGACACCGCCTCGTACGCCTACGCCACAGGCGCCGTCAGCGTCAGCCTGGCGCTGGCGGGCGCCCAGGCCACCGGTGGCTCGGGCAGCGACACGCTGGTGTCGATCGAGAACCTCACGGGCTCCAGCTTTGCCGACACGCTCGCCGGCAACGCCGCAGCCAACCTGGTCAGCGGCGGCACGGGTGCCGACACCCTGGCCGGTGGCGCGGGCCTGGACACGCTGATCGGTGGCGCGGGCAACGACGTGTTCGTGTTCGACACGGCACCGGACGGCACGGCCAATGTCGACCGCATCACCGACTTCGCGGCCGGCGACCGCATCAGCCTGGACAACGACCTCTACACCGCCCTGGGCGCACCGGGCGCGCTGGCCGCGGGCCAGTTCCACAGCGGCGCCGGCCTGACCGGCGGCACGGGCAGCGGCGGCGTCTACTACAACGTCAGCACCGGTGATGTGTATTACGACCCCGACGGCACCGGCGCCGCAGCGGCGGTCAGGTTTGCCAGCCTGACGGGCGCACCGGCGCTCACGGCGGCCAGCTTCGAGGTGAGGGACTGAGCGGGCGCCCGCGCCGGCACCGGCCTGTGTGCGGCGCGGCCGTCAGCCTGCACGCTGGCGCGGGCGCAGCAGCAGCCGCACCGGCTCGGCCGGGCGCAGCGTGATGTGCATGCGCGCCGCCGGCAGTGCGGCGGGTGTGCCCGGTGGCAGGGCCAGTTCGTGGCGCTGCAGCAGCATCGCCGCCACCAGGCCCATCTCCAGCGTGGCGAAATGCTGGCCCAGGCACACGCGAGGACCCACGCCGAAGGGCACATAGGCGCCGCGCGGCAGTTCGGGCGCGCCGGGCATGAAGCGTTCGGGCCGGAACCGGTCAGGTTCGGGGAACCAGCGCGCGTCGCGGTGCAGCACCCAGGGCGTCAGGCGGATCAGTACCCGCGCCGGGATCTCGTGCTCGCCCAGGCGCACGGGCTGGGTGGCGCGGCGCGTCATCAGCGCGGCCACGGGCGGGTACAGGCGCATCGCCTCCTTGAGCGTGGCGGCCAGCCAGGGCATGCGCGCCAGCTGCCCGGGCGTCGGCGCGGGCAGGTCGGCCGGCCCGCCCGGTGCGGGTGCGGTGCCCTGCCCCTCACCCTGCCCCAGCACCTCGTCCACCTCGGCGTGGGCACGTGCGGCGGCCTCGGGATGGCGCACCAGCAGCGCGCTCCACCACAGCAGGGCGGTGGCGGTGGTCTCGTGGCCGGCCTGGAAGCTGATCATGCACTGGTCGTGGACCTCCTGGTCGGCCAGTCCTTCACCGGTGGTCTCGTCGCGTGCGGCGCGCAGCATGGCCAGCAGCGTGGCGTCACCCGCCGGTCCGGCCATGCCGGCCTCGATGACACGGCGCAGCACCACCAGCGCGCGGCGCTTGCGCCGGTTGGCGGGCAGCGGCAGCCAGTCCGGCGGCGAGGCGGGCCAGAACATGGCCTTGAATCCGATCTCGCTGAGCGTCTGCACCGCCTGCGCGGCGGCCTGCGGGTCGGTGCTGGCGCCGGCGCCGAACAGGGTGCGCAGGATGACGTCCATCGTCAGGTGGCTGAAGAAGGCGTCCATGTCGACCGCCGTGTCGGCCGGCGCGTGGACCGACCTGTCGGCTGGCGTGCCGGCGTGTGGCAGCAGCTGCAGCGCATCGCGCGTGGCCTGCGCCATCAGCGCGGCGTAGCCCGCCACCTTGCGCGGCGTGAAGGCCTGCATCAGCAGGCGGCGCTGGCGCTGCCAGGTCGCGCCCTCGGTGACCAGCACGTTCTGGCCCGAGGACTCCGCGAACACCTCGGGCCCGCGCGACCAGCGGATCATGGCGTCGGCGTGTTCCACCAGCGCCTGACGCAGCAGCTCGGGGTCGAACACCTCGACCGCGCGCTCGGCGCCCAGGCGCAGACGCACCAGGTCGCCGTGGCTGCGCTGCAGCTGCTCGCTGTAGCCGAGGTAGTCGCGCCGCATGCCGAACAGGTGGGGCAGGCCCCACCAGGGCACGTCGGGGCCGGGGATGGATTCGAAGGGGGTGCTCATGGGCTGCATCTTCGCCGTCGTCGTGGACATGCCGCCATGCTGCCCGCGTGCGGTGGCGACGTCTTGAACGCAAGTGACACGTGCGACGCAAGGCCCATGCACAGCGCACGTGCCATGCCAGGTCCGCGCCGGTGCCGCGCGTCCAGCCTGCCTACACTGGTCGCCATGCCGCTTCCTGCCCTGCCGTCCCTGGCCACCGACCACGCACGCATCCCGTGGCCGCGACATGTGCTGGCCGGCTGCGTGCGCGTGGCGCTCGACCGGTTGATCCTTGCCGGTCTGATCCTTGCCGGGCTGGTGCTGCCATGCGCCGCGGCAGCCGGAGCGGGCCCCGGCCAGCCCGCGCCCGGCCCGACCGCCGACGCCATCGAGGTGGTCGACGGCGGCTGGGGCGGCGGACGGCCCGACGAGATCCGCCGGGTCCTCGCCGGGGTGACGGCCGTCTTCCTGCCGAGCGCGCCTGGCGCTGGCGCCACCCTGCCCCTGCTGCGCATCCGCCACCGCTTCGGCGGCCCGCGCATCGAGTACCAGCGCGACCGCGACGGCCGCGTCGTGATCTTCCTGTCGGCGCGCGACGAGCGCTGGTACCAGTATGTCTACCAGTTCGCCCACGAGTACTGCCACCTGCTGTCGCAC
Source organism: Pseudomonadota bacterium (assembly GCA_046045865.1). GTDB lineage: Bacteria > Pseudomonadota > Gammaproteobacteria > Burkholderiales > Burkholderiaceae_C > Sphaerotilus. The sequence goes on from JBJOKY010000317.1 coordinate 3,201, forward strand.
TTCGACCGCAAGCGCCAGGGCGAGGACATCGTGCGCGACCACCAGTGGTTCGAGGAGGCGCTGTGCGAGACCGCCTCGCTGTACGCCGTGCGCCGCCTGGCGCGGCAGTGGTGCGACGCAGGCGCCGAGCCGCTGCTGCGCCGCGCCGCGCCCCAGCTCGTGCTGTACGACCGCCAGCTGCTGGGTCAGGCGCACCGCCAGCTCGCGGACGGTGCCGACATGGCGCAGTGGTACGCCAGCCACCAGGACGCGCTGCGCAGCCAGCCCTATCTGCGCGAGCTCAACGAGCTGGCCGCCGCGCAGCTGCTGCCGCTGTTCGAGCGCGACCCCTGGCGCTGGGCGGCGCTGGCCTTCCTGAACCCGGTGGAACCGTCGCCCGGCCTGTCCTTCGCCGGCTTCCTGGCCCGCTGGCGCAACGCCTTGCCGGCCGGCCTGCAGACGCTCGTCGCCGAGATCCAGCAGCTGTTCGGCCTGGGCGCGCCGCCAGCCCTGCCGGCGCCAGCCCACCCGGCCGGCGTAGCTGTCAGCGCAGTTCCTCGTCCGCCTGATACAGCGCCTGGATGCGGAAATTGATCTCCTCGATGTAGCGGTCGAAGGGCTCGGTGCCCTTGCCGGCGTCCAGCAAGGCGCCGGGCGGGCCTGCATCGGCGCTCATGCGTCGGCCCAGGTAGCTGAGGTAGCTGTTGAAGGTGCGCAGCGGCTGCGCGCCCAGGCTGGCCAGCTGCGTCGCGGTGTCGGTCAGGCCGGGCCCGGCGGCGCTCTCGCCCAGGGCGGCCAGGTAGCGCTCGTAGGCGCCCTGGTCGACCAGGGTGCTGATCCAGTAGCTGCCGTTGTTTGCAGCCTGCAGACGTGCCCGCAGATCCTGCGTGTAGCGGTCGAACGCGGTCGACCCCGTGTCCGCGGCCAGCGCGGCCTGCGGCGCCCATGCGGCTGCCCCGGCCGTGACGGCCGCCAGCATGACTCTCTTGAACTGTTGATGCATCTTGGTCCCCCAGGTTGACGATGTGCCGGGTGCTGCGACGAGCCGCCCGTGTGCGTGGCCGCCACGAGCGCCGCTCGCCGGGCGCCGATCGGCAGACTACGCCTGCCGGTCCTGCCTGGCGGGCATGACCATGTCGCCAGCACATGTTTGTCCGGGGTGCCGGCCCGCCGGCATCCCCCCGATGGAGGACGCCGTGGCCCGCTTCAGGTCAACCCAGTGCCGCCAGGTGCGGGTTCCAGGCGATCTCCCACAGATGGCCATCCGGATCCTGGAACCAGCCGGCGTGGCCGCCGTAGAAGGTCGGCGCGGCCGGCTTGACCAGGGTGGCACCGGCCGCCACCGCCTGCGCCAGCAGGGCCTCGACTGCCGCAGGCGACCCGACGTTGTGCGCCAGCGCGAAGCCGGCGACGGCCTGGCCCGGCTTCGGCGCCGGCGGCACGGCCAGTGCCGTCTCGGCCGCGAGGCTGGCGCGTGGCCACAGCGCCAGGCGCAGGCCGCCCTGCAGCCTGAAGAAGGCCACGGCGCCGAACTCGAACTCGCGTCCGACGATGCCCGGTGTGGCCAGGCCCAGGCCGTCGCGGTAGAAGGCCACGGCGCGCTCCAGGTCGTCAACGCCCAGGGTGATGAAGCTGAGGTGAGGGGTCATGGGGCGGATGATGCCGGTATGGCCTGCCCGCCGATCCCGGGTGGTCGGCCGCGTCCGGCACACCGGCATCCTGCCCAGGATCGCCCCGGCACCCCGCGCCATCCCCAGCGTGCGGGCCCCCAGGTTCCCGGGCAGCGGGTCGTCCCATCCTTCGATCATGCACAAGAAGACTCCCCTCGCCGCAGCCCTGGCTGCACCGGCACTGACGCTGGCCGGTGCGGCGCACGCCAGCATCTCCTGGAACTACGACCTGCAGCTGGCCGGCCAGGGCGGCTCCGAAAGCCTCAGCGTCATCACCGAAGGCACGCGCAACGCGGACGAGTCGGTGTCCATCGGCGGCTATCTCGTCACCGACGTGGTCATCCACAGCTCCAGCTTCTTCGGCGCCGCCCTGGTGCTGCGCCGCCGCCAGCGCGCCCGGCCCGCAGCCGCCTGAGGCGGGCCACACGGCTCAGGCGCCCTGCCTCAGCCTGAACACCTCCACGGCCTGCAGCAGCTGCCCGGCCTGCTGCTTCAGGCTCTCGGCCGCGGCGGCACTTTGCTCCACCAGCGCGGCGTTCTGCCGCGCGGCGTGGTCCATCTGCGTGACCGCCTGGCCGACCTGGGCGACGCCCT
>JBJOKY010000058.1:0-16021 GCA_046045865.1 Pseudomonadota bacterium
GGCCTACTGGACCGTGGCCCAGCTCATCACCCACCACACGGTGAACGGCTGCAACCTGCAGCCCGGCGACCTGCTGGGTTCGGGCACGCTGAGCGGGCCGCAGCGCGAGCAGGCCGGCTCGCTGCTGGAACTGAGCGGTGGCGGCAAGGAGCCGATCACCCTGCCCGGCGGCGAGAAGCGCGCCTTCCTGCAGGACGGCGACACGCTCGAGATCGTCGGCTGGTGCGAAGGCCCGGGCGCACGGCGCATCGGCCTGGGCAGCTGCTCGGGCAGCATCCTGCCGTCGCCCTGAACAGGCACGCGGCGCAGGCCGGATCCGGTCGGCGACGATCCGGAACCGCTGCAACCCGTCCGGCACAGCCCGCCAGGACCGCGCGGACGTCACCTCGCTGACAGCGTCCGCCTGGCGGCGCCCCGCTCAGGGCGCCGCGTGCATCTGCACGAAGAGTTCGAGCAGCCGGCGTGCGGCGGGCGAGAGGTAGCCGTGCTCGCGGTAGCTCACCACCAGGCGGCGGCGCATCACCGCGTCGGCCACCGGCACCTCGGCCAGGCCAGGGATGCGGTTCACGCCCTGCAGGTGGTGGCGCGAGATGAAGCTCAGCAGGCCGGTCTGCACGATCAGCGCCGGCAGCATCAGCAGCATGGTGGTTTCCACCTGCACGCGCGGGCGCGGCAGGCCCAGACGGTCGAAGCTGTGGTCGAGCCAGTCGCGCGTGGGCGCGCCCGGGGGCTGCAGCGCCCAGGCGTAGGCGCCCAGGTCGGCCAGGGTGACGGGGCGGCGCAGCACCGCGTGGGTTTCGCTGGCTGCCACCACGATCAGGTCTTCCGAAAGGGCGGTCGAGGCCCAGCCGGCTTCGGGCGGGGTCTCGGTGCCCACCATCAGGTCGAGCTCGCCGGCGCGCAGCTGCGGCTTGAGCGTGTCGATCAGGCCCACCACCGTGCGCAACCGCACCTGGGGCGCCTCGGCCAGCAGCTGCCGCGCCACCGCGGGCAGCAGGAACTGCGCGCCTGTCGGCACGATGCCCAGGCGCACGTCGCCGCTCAGGCCGGCGCCGATGGCCTGCAGTTCGCGCCGCGCATCATCGACGTCGAAGCGCATGCGCCGGGCCCACTTGAGCAGCACCTTGCCCGCCTCGGTGAGGCGGATGCCGCGCCCGGCACGCTCGAACAGCGCCGTGCCGCAGTCGGCCTCCAGGCGGCGGATGCTGCTGGTCAGCGCCGGCTGGGTGCGGTGCAGCCGCTCGGCGGCCTGGCCGAGGTGTTCGAGCCCGGCGATGGTCTCGAAGTAGCGCAGGTCACGCAGATCCATTCCAAAAGCTCCGTTTATCGAACTCAAGAAAGTATCGATTGGACTGCAAGGCTCGTCGATCGAATACTGCGACACCGAAGCAGCCGGCCGCAATGGCCTCCGAACGCTGCCGATCCCACGGAGACAAGACCTTGCAACCCACCCGACGCCTCCTGCTCGCGCTGGCCACCCTCGTGTTCAGCGGCACGGCCGCCGCCCAGGCCTGGCCGGCCAAGCCCATCCGCCTCGTCGTGCCCTTCCCGCCGGGCGGGGGCACCGACATCATTGCCCGTGAGACCAGCCAGCGCGTGGCCAAGGCGACCGGCTGGACCTTCGTGATCGACAACAAGCCCGGCGCCGGCGGCAACCTGGGCGTCGACGCCGCCGCCAAGTCCGCGCCCGACGGCTACACCATCGTCATCGGCCAGACCAGCAACATGGCGATCAACCCGACGCTGTACGCCAAGATGCCGTACGACGCGCAGAAGGACCTGGCGCCCATCGTGCTGCTGGCCAACGCGCCGCTGGTGATGGTGACGGCCGTGAACACGCCCTACAAGACGCTGGCCGACGCGGTGAATGCCGCCAAGGCCAGGCCCGGTGCGGTGAACTTCGCCTCGCCCGGCAACGGCACGGTGGCGCATCTGACCAGCGAGCTGTTCCAGAAGGCCGCCGGCATCAAGACCCAGCATGTGCCCTACAAGGGCGCGGCGCAGGCGATGACCGACGTCATCAGCGGCACCGTCGACCTCTACCTGTCCTCGGTGCCCACGCTGCTGGGCCACATCAAGCAGGGCAAGGTGCGCGCGCTGGCGGTGACCTCGGCCCGGCGCGTCGACGACCTGCCGGAGGTGCCGACCATCAATGAATCCGGCTTCAAGGGCTTCGATGCCGTCACCTGGTTCGGCCTGCTCGCACCCACCGGCACGCCCAAGGACGTGATCGCCCGCCTCAACGCCGAGTTCAACAAGGCGCTGCAGAACCCCGAGCTGCACAAGCGCCTGAGCGACGAGGGGGCGGATCCCGCCGGCGGCACGCCCGAACAGTTCGCCGCCCTGATCAGGGACGACATCCCGCGCTGGGGCAAGGTCGTCCGGGATTCAGGCGCCAAGATCGATTGAGCTTTCGGCCACACGCTGGGTTGGCGCACGGTCGCGTCCAGCCCGCCCATCCTTTTTCCAGGAGATACACATGAGTCAAGCCGCTGCACTGCCGGACGTGATCCGCGATTTCGAACGTGTCGACGCCGGCGTGGTGGCGCAGGCCGCCGCCTACGCCTCGTCCATCCTGGCCGACGTGGCCGGCCGGCGCGGCGCGCTGCACGGCCGCATCGCGCCGCTGTCGCCGTCGATGAGGTTCGCCGGCCCGGCGGTCACCGTCGAGGTGCGCCCGGGCGACAACCTGATGATCCACGCCGCGCTGGCACTGGTGAAGCCGGGCGACGTGATCGTCGTCGATGGCAAGGGCGACCTGGGCAGCGCGCTGATGGGCGAGATCATGTGCCAGCAGGCCGCGGCCCTGGGTGTGGCCGGCGTGGTGATCGACGGCGCGGTGCGCGACAGCGAGGCGCTGCGTGCGCTCGGCCTGCCGGTCCATGCCGCCGGCCTCAACCCCAACGGGCCGACCAAGGCCATTGCCGGGCGCCTGAACCATCCCGTCTCGGTGGGTGGCGTGACGGTGCGCGCCGGCGACCTGGTGGTGGGCGACGCCGATGGCGTGACGGTGATCGAACGCGAGAAGGCCGCCGCGATGCTGCCGCTGGCGGCCGAGAAGGTGGCGGCCGAGACCAGGCGCATCGCCGACATCCGTAGCCGCAAGGCGCTGCGCCCCGGCTGGCTCGACGGCGCCCTGCGCGCCGCCGGCGTGATCCAGGACGGCGAGACGCTGTGAGCACCATCACCTCGAGCGTGCCGGAACCGGCCCTGCAGCCGGCGCGCCGGCCGGTGTTCCTGGTCACCGGCAACGACCTGGCGCCGCAGGCGCTGGCGCTGCTGCAGGACTTCGACATCGTCTACGCCGGCAAGGCGCCGGGCGACGCCGACATCGTGGCGCTGTGCCGCCAGCACGACCCGGTGGCCATCATCGTGCGTTACGGCAAGGTGGGTGCCGCCGCCATGGACGCGGCGCCCAGCCTGAAGGTGATCTCCAAACACGGCAGCGGCACCGACACCATCGACAAGGCTGCCGCCACGGCCCGCGGCATCCGCGTCGTCGCCGCCGCTGGCGCCAACGCCGCCGCGGTGGCCGAACATGCGCTGGCGCTGCTGCTGGCCTGCGCCAAGTCGGTCGTGGCGCTCGACGCCCGCATGCACGCCGGCCATTGGGACAAGGCCACCCACAAGAGCATCGAGCTCGAAGGGCGCAGCATCGGCCTGGTCGGCCTGGGGGCCATCGGCCTGCGCTTCGCCCGCATGGCCGATGCCATGGGCATGAAGGTGCTGGGCTTCGATCCGTATGCCAAGGATCTGCCGGCCCATGTCCGGGCGGTGGACCTCGACACGATCTGGCGCGAGTCCGACGCCATCTCGCTGCACTGCCCGCTCACGGCCGACAACGCCAGGCTGCTCAATGCGCAGACGCTGGCGGCCTGCAAACGCGGCGTGATCATCGTCAACACCGCGCGCGGCGGCCTGATCGACGAGGTGGCGCTGCTCGATGCCATCCGCAGCGGCCAGGTGGCCGGTGCAGGGCTGGACAGCTTCGCGGTCGAACCCATGGTCGCGCCGCACCCCTTCCACGGCGAAGCACGCATCACGCTCAGCCCGCACATCGGCGGCGTGACAGCCGATGCCTACGTGAAGATGGGCGTAGGCGCGGCGCAGAACGCGCTCGCCGTGTTGGCCGCAGCCGGCATGGCAGTGCCGCAGCAGGCTTGAGCCGGCCATGGCGCAGCGCTGGGTGCACGCACCCCCTGGCAGCCACTGGGGCGAGTTCGGCGCCGACGACCAGCGCGGCCGCCTGAACCTGCTCACACCCGCCAAGGTGCTGCAGGGTGTGGCGCAGGTGCAGGCCGGCCGCAGCTTCTGCCTCAGCCTGCCGCTGGACGTGCCGGGCGGCCAGGCCATGAACCCGCGCCGCATCGCGCCACGGCGCTACGCCGTCACGCGCGATGGCGCGAGCGCCGGCCAGCAGGGCTTCTGCTGGGCCTATGCGAGCGAGGACGCGGACCTCAGCGACGTCATCAACGACGACCTGGTGCTGATGAGCCTGCAGTATTCGACGCAGTGGGACAGCCTGGCCCATGTCGGCAGCCTCTTCGACGCCGATGGCGACGGCGTGGCCGAGCCGGTGTTCTACAACGGCTACCGTGCCGGGCAGGAGATCCGGCCCGCGCCGACCGACGACCATGCCCGCGAAGCCCATGCGCGCTACCCCGAGCCGCAGGCCGGCGCGCTGGGCATCGAACAAATGGCCGAACAGGGCGTGCAGGGCCGCGGCGTGCTGATCGACCTGGCCCACCACCTGGGCCGGACACGCCAGGCGGTGGGCTACGACACGCTCATGCGCATCCTCGAGGCCGACGGCATCCGCATCGAGCCCGGCGACATGGTCTGCCTCCACACCGGCTTTGCCGACACCCTGCTGGCCATGAACCGCCAGCCCGACCTGGCGCACCTGCACGCCACCGGCAGCGGCCTGGATGGCTGGGACGAACGGCTGCTGCAGTGGATCGTCGACACACGGCTGGCCTGCCTGATCGCCGACAACCCGGCGGTCGAACTCGTCGTTCCCAAGCTGACCGAACGCCGGCCTCATGGCCAATGCCTGCGCCAGCCGCGCCTGCCGCTGCACGAACACTGCCTGTTCAAGAACGGCATCCACCTGGGCGAGCTCTGGTACCTCACCGAACTTGCCGCCTGGCTGCGTGCGGCGGGCCGCCACCACTTCCTGCTCACCGCGCCGCCGCTGCGCCTGCCGGGCGCGGTGGGCTCACCGGTGACGCCCATCGCCACCGTCTGACTGCCACCGTCCGACAGTCGAAGCCAACAACAGGCGTGGCCACCGGCGACCAGCGCCGCCTGCACCCCACCCACCGAGAGCGACCCCATCACCCATCACAAGAGGATGCCCATGAACCGTCGATTCGCCCACCACCTGCTGGCCGGCCTGGCGCTGGCCGCCGGCCTTGCCGCCACCCCCGCATCGGCGGCCTGGCCCGACAAGCCCATCAACATCGTCGTGCCCTACGCGCCCGGCGGCACGGCCGACGCGCTGGCCCGCCTCATCGCGCAGCATCTGGGCCCCAAGCTCAACACCACGGTCGTCGTGCTCAACAAGGCCGGTGCGAGCGGGGTGATCGGCCAGTCCTCGGTCACGCAGGCCGTCGCCGACGGCTACACCGTGCTCTACGACGCCACGCCGTTCTCGATCAACCCGCACCTGCAGAAGCTGCCCTTCGACCCCGAGAAGGACTTGCAGCCGGTCACCCTGGTGGCGGTGACGCCCATGCTCGCGGTCGTCCCCAAGACCTCGCCCTACCACACGCTGCAGGACTTCATCAAGGCCGCCAAGGCCGCGCCGGGCAAGCTCACCTTCAGCTCGGGCGGGCAGGGCACGGTGCAATACATGGGCGCCGAGCTGTTCGCGCAGGGTGCGGGCATCCAGATGCTGCACGTGCCCTACAAGAGCGGCGGCCCGGGGCTGATGGCCATCGTCGGCGGCGAGGTCGACATGGGCTTCGGCAACCTGCCGGCCCTGTCCGGCCATGTGAAGAACGGCCTGGTGAAGCCGCTGGCCATCACCTCGGGCAGCCGCAACGCCACCTTCGGCGACGTGCCCACCATCGGCGAGACGGCGGTGAAGGGCTACGAGGTCTATGAATGGAACGGCATGTTCGTGCCCGGCGCCACGCCGGCCGACGTGGTCGTCAAGCTCAACGCGGCGATCAAGGATGTGCTGGCGCTGCCCGAGGTCAAGGCCCGGTTCGACGGCCTGGGCTCGCGCATCGTCGCATCATCGTCCGACGAGTTCCGCAAGTTCCTCGCCGCCGAGAACACCCGCTGGGCCGCCACGGTCAAGAGCGCCGGCATCAAGAAGGAGTGAGCCGGCGATGTTCCTGCTGCAAGCCCCCAAGTTCCGCGAGACCGAGGTCTTCACGCGCCTGCCCGAGCGCTTCCGCCGCACCGGCGAGCGGTCGAGCTGGGCCGATGCCAACCGCGGCGGCCAGCCCACCGACTCCTTCCTCGAAGGGCCGGTGTTCGACGCGGCGGGCAGGCTCTACGTCACCGACATCCCCTTCGGCCGCATCTTCCGCATCGACGCGCAAGGTGAATGGGAGCAGGTGGCACAGTGGGACGGCGAGCCCAACGGCGCTAAGTTCCTGAGCGAGCGCGAGTTGCTCGTCACCGACTACCGCAACGGCCTGATGGCCGTGGATGTGCAGAGCGGCGCGGTGCGGCCCTACCTGGAGCGGCGCAACAGCGAACGCTTCAAGGGTGTCAACGACCTGGTGTTCGACCGCGGCGGCAACCTCTACTTCACCGACCAGGGCCAGACCGGGCTGCACGACCCCACCGGGCGGCTGTACCGCCTGCGCCCGAGCGGCCAGCTCGACCTGCTGCTGGCCAACGTGCCCAGCCCCAACGGCGTGGCGCTGTCGCCCGACGAACGGGTGCTGTTCCTTGCCGTGACGCGTGGCAACCAGGTCTGGCGCGTGCCGCTGCTGGACGACGGCAGCGTGGCCAAGGTGAGCGCCTTCTTCACCTCCTACGGCCCCAGCGGCCCGGACGGCCTGGCGGTGGACGCCAGCGGCCGGCTGCTCGTGGCCAACCCCGGCCTGGGTCATGTCTGGGTGCTCAACCACCGCGCCGAACCCGAGCAGGTGCTGCGCAGCTGCGCCGGCAGCTCGCTCACCAACATCGCCTTCGGCGGTCCCGATCGCCGCACGCTCTACTGCACCGAGTCGGTCAGCGGCAGCGTGCTGCGTGTGACGCTGGACCAGCCCGGCCTGCCCATCCACCGCCCCTCGCATTGAGCTCAGCATGCCCCATCGAAAACCAACCATGAGCTTCGCCCGTTCGATGGTCGCACCGGCGGCCTGCTTGATTGCCACCGCGGGCATGGCCCAGGCCGGCGCCTACCCGCAGCAAGCGGTCAAGCTCGTCGTCGGCTTCGCGGCCGGCGGTCCTTCCGACCTGGTGGCGCGGGCATTCGCCGACCTGGCGGCGAAGTCGCTGTCGCAGGCGGTCATCGTCGAGAACAGGCCCGGCGCCAATGCCGTGCTCGCAACCGAGGCGGTCGCGTCCGCCAAGCCCGACGGCCTGACGCTGCTGGCGGCCGCGACCAACCACACGATGATCCCGGCGCTGTATGGCAGCCGGATCAAGTTCGACGCATTCAAGTCCTTCGTGCCGGTCTGCACGCTGGCCAGCAGCGCGACGGTGCTCATCGTCGGCCCTTCGATGCCGGTGAAGACGGTCGCCGAGTTTCTCCAGCGAGTCAAGGCCAAGCCAGGCTCGGCCACCTATGCCACGCCCGGTCAGGGCAGTTCACCGCACCTGGCCACCGAGCAATTCAGCAAGCTCGCCGGTGTCACCATGGTCCACGTGCCGTACAAGGGCGCCGCGCCGGCGGTGACGGACCTGCTCGGCGGGCAGGTGGACCTCTCGTTCGCCACCGTCGGGTCGGTGCTGCCGCACATCAGGTCCGGCAAGCTGACAGCCCTGGCCGTGGCGTCGCGCCAGCGTTCGGCACTGCTGCCCCAAGTGCCGACCTTCGACGAAGTGGGCGTCAAGGGGTATGTCATCGACACCTGGTACGGCCTGCTCGCGCCTGCCGGCACGCCGCCCGAGGCGATCCGTGTGCTGACCCGCGAAGCCACCGAGTTTGCGCAGTCGCCAGCGGTGCGTGAGCGCCTGGCGGGTGCCGGGCTCGAGCCGCAGGGCAGCTGCGGCGAGCCCTTCTCGGCGCAGCTGGCGCGCGAGATCGACGCCAATGCCCGCCTCGCGCGGGAACTCAACCTCAAGGCTGAATGAACGCGGAAGACCCGATCATGATGAACACCCCGCGTCGACTGCTGGCCCTGGCACTGGTGGCCTTGCCCCTGGCCCTGCATGCCCAGGTCACGTACCCGAGCAAACCGATCAGGCTGATCGTCCCGTTTCCGCCGGGCGGCAACGTCGACCTCAGCGCGCGCATCCTGGGGCCTGAGCTTTCGAAGGAACTGGGTCAGACTATCGTCATCGAGAACAAGGCCGGCGCCGGTGGCACGCTCGGGCTGGACGCTGCGGCCAAGGCGGCCCCGGACGGCTACACGATTGCCATCGCCTCGCCGGTGAATCACCTCGCGGCGCCCTCGCTCCATCCCAGGCTGCCCTACGACTCGATCAAGGACTTCACCCCGGTCGGCCTGATCGCCAGCGTGCCGATGGTGCTGGTGGTCGGCCCCTCATCGCCGGTGAAGACGGTGCAGGAGCTGTTGAGTCTGGCCCGCTCGCGCAACGGCGCGATGACCATGGCCTCCGCCGGCAGCGGCAGCGGCAACCACATCGTCGGCGAGCTGTTCCAGGACGCCACCGGTGCGCGCTTCGTGCACGTGCCCTACAAGGGCAGCGCACCGGCCAACACCGACCTGGCCGGTGGCCATGTCGACATCCACTTCGACCAGCAGTCGTCGGTGCTGCCGCTGGTGCAGGGCGGCAAGCTGCGGCCACTGGCCGTGACGACGGCCAGGCGCTCCGCGCTGATGCCGGACGTGCCGACGCTGGCCGAGGCGGGTGTGCCGGGCTTCGACGCGTCGACCACCCTGGGCCTGGTGCTGCCCGGGCGTGCCGCGCCCGAGCTGGCGACACGCCTCAACCAGGCCCTGCAGAAGGTGCTGAAGCAACCCGCCGTGCGCGAGCAGTTCGCCAAGCTGGGTGCCGAGGTGCGCGAAAGCACGCCGGCCGACTACGCCGAGTTCATCCGCACCGAGATCGCCCGCACCGCGAAGATCGTCCGTGACGCCAGGATCACCCTGGACTGACCTGATGCTGCACATGGGTCGACCGCTGGGCATGGTGGACTGCCACTTCCACGTGGTGGCGCCGCAGGATCACGTGCCGATGTGGCCCGGGCGCAGCTACACGCCCGCGCCGGCCTCGTTGCGCGACTGGGCCGAGACGCTCGAACCGCTGGGCGTGACCCACGGCGTCGTCGTGCAGCCCAGCGTCTACGGCACCGACAACCGCGTGTTGCTCGCCGCGCTGGCGCAGGGTGAAGGCCGCCTGGTCGGCGTGGCCGCCGTGGCCGCGGACCTGCCCGAGGCTGAGCTCGACCGGCTCGTCGCCGCCGGCGTGCGCGGCGTGCGCATGGCGCATTTCGAGGCCGGCGACCCGCGCGCGATGGGCGGCTTCGTCGCCTTGCGCGACAACTTCGACGCGCTCGAAGACCGCCTCGCAGAACGCGGCCTGCACCTGCAGCTGTTCACCGACAGCCGCCTGCTGCCGGCCATCGCCGACCGCCTGTGCCGTGCCCGCGTGCCGGTGGTGATCGACCACCTGGGCCGGGCGCCTGCGTCGCTGGGCGCGGTGCATGAAGGCATCCGCACCCTGATCCGCCTGATGCACGAGGCGCCGGTGTGGACCAAGCTCTCGGGCGTGGCCAACATCTCCGACGCCGCACCGGGCTACGCGGACGCCCGCGCCGTCCATGAGGCCCTGGTCGAGGCGGCACCCGAGCACCTCGTCTGGGGCTCCGACTGGCCGCACACCAGGCCGGCCGGACCACGCCCGAGCACCGCGGCACTGGTGCGACTGTTCGAGGCCTGGACGCCGCCGGACTTGCGGGAGCGCATCGGATCGCGCAATGCGGCTGTCCTGTACCGGTTCGGCAGGCACGCCCCCGGGGCAGCCCGCGGCCGATGCGTCCCCTGACCTGCCAGTCGGCGCACCCGGCGCCTGAAGGTGCGGGACAGGCCGGATGGACCGGGCGGGCGATCACCCACACGGGTTCGCCGAGGATGGCCAGCGGCGTGATCGCCAGGTGATCACGTGTCGCGTGGCGCCGGTGCCCGCAGCACCAGCCACAGGGAGCAGGCGCTGCATCCGATTGCCGCCCATTGCGTCAGGCCCAGCGGCTCGCCGTGCACCAGCGCGCCCGAGACCATGGCCACCATGGGCACCATGAGGGACGACAGGCCGGCCACGTTGACCGGCAGCAGGCGCACGATGGAGAGCCAGGCGACCTTGCCTATGCTCATGGGCACCAGGGCGATGTGGGCTACCACCACCACCGCCTGCCAGCTCGGCATGAACCACTGGTGGTGGTCCAGCCAGAGTGCGCCGAGGGTGGTGGGCAGCGCCGTGATCAGCAGCTGCCAGCCGGTCAGCACAAGGGCATGCACCGCCACCTGCCCGCGCTTGAGCACGAGGCTGCCGATGGCCCAGCCCAGGCCGGCCAGCAGGCCCAGCAGGCCCAGCAGGCCCAGCAGCATGCGCGCACTCAGCCGCTCGCGCAGCACCGCCCACGAGATCAAGGCCGACCACAGGGGCATGGTGAAGCCCAGCACCGAGGCCTGGCCCGAGGGGATCAGCACGGCGGCATAGGTGCTGGCGATTTTCCACACCATCAGGTAGAAGAAGGTCGCGCTGCCGACGGTGGCCAGCGCGGCCTCGGCCCGCACGAAGTGCCAGATCACGCGCAGCGGCTCCAGCGGGCTGAGCTCGAAGGCCTGGTCGCAATGGGCCCGGGCCTCGTCGTGGCGGCCCTGCCGCTCCTGCGACTGGGCCAGCAACCCGTAGGCGGGAGCGTAGGACGAGGACAGCCGCAGGCAGTGGCGCAAGGCCTCGTCGGCGCGCTGCCGCTGGCCGCGGAATTGGCGCACGGCCAGCGACAGCACATAGTGGGCATCGGGGTCGCGCGGGTCGATGGCCACGGCCCGCTCGGCCTCGGTCAGGGCCCGCGCCAGTTGCTCGTCGCGCGGCTCGTCGGCCAGGGTCTGGGTGCCGCGCCGGCTGTCGACCACGTAACGCACGCCCGGTTCGCCGGCCAGCTGCTGCGGCGGCGGATGGCGCTGACCGTAGGTGAGCATGGTGCCCAGGGTCACGACCACCAGCCCGGGCTGGCGCGAGAGGTCCGAGATCAGCGCGCCGGCGAGACTTTCGCTGAGGAAGGACACCGTCTCGGGCAGGCCGCGCATCACGAAGGGCAGCACCGCCACCGAGCGCGTGCCCAGGCGCGGCGGCACGGTGTCCGGGGCCGGCGTGGCGGCCGACGTGGCGGGCGGGGTGGCGGACGGGGTGGCGGACGGGCCAGCGGGTCGGGTGGCGGATGGGGTGGCAGCGCGCCGGGGCGCTGCGGAGTCGTCGTCCGGCCGGGTCACCGGCGTGGCCAGGCGGTAACCCTTGCGCGGCACCGTGGCGATGTGCCCGGTGCCCAGCACCTTGCGCAGCTGTGTCACGGCGTCGTACAGCGAGCCGGGCGTCCGGCCCAGCCCCGTCACCTCGTCGCGCGAGCTGTCCACCTGCCAGGGGCAGAGGGTGCATCGATCGGGCTGCGTATCGGGAGGAAGATGCGCCACCGCCGCGACCATAAATAAAGATAGAGACAGAGGCCGGATCGGGCTCGGCGTTTGGCGCGCCGCCTGAGAAAACCCCGGGAAATCCTTGAGGCCCGCCTCAGCCCGGCGCGGCCGCGTTCCAGCGCCGGTTCGAAGCCGCCGGCCATGCCTTCGAGGCCTGCCACCTGGCCGACACCGATGTCTGGCAGGTGTTGCTCACCGACCCCGACGGCGCCCGCGTCGAGCTCAGCTTCCGTCTGCCGGCGCCTTAGCGCCGGCGCCGGGCGGCCCCGGCCACCGTCGCGGTGGCGCGTGCTCCGTCCTGCTGCAGGCCGATGCGCCTGACCACCGCGGCCCACCTGGCCGAGTCCGCCGCGAGACGCCGGGCCGAATCGCGTGGCGACGCGGCCACCACGGTCTGGTCGCTCTGACGCAGCCGTTCCACCACGTCGGCCTGCCGCAGCGCCGCGTCGAGCGCCTTGCCCATGGCATCGACGATGGCGGCCGGCGTGTTCTTGAGCGCGTACAGGACCAGCGAGAAGCTGGCGTCGAAGCCAGGGTAGCCGGTCTCGGCCAGGGTCGGCACTTCGGGCGGCCACGTGGAGCGCGTCACGCCCGGCACCGCCAGTGCCACCAGCCAGTGCCACCAGCTTGCCCGCGCGCGCATGCGGCAGCACGGCCGGGCCGGCGGTGCGCGACGGCACGCTGGACAGGAGCCTGGCACCGCGGGCGCCGGCCACCCAGGCGTAGCCGGCGATCCGATTCAAGCCCGTGGCGCACCTACCTGCGGCAGATCGTGGTCGCGCGCCGCGGTCATCCGCTGGCGAACGCGGGTTCGGCGTCCGCCCTGGTGGCCGACGAGTGGCTGAGCAAGCTGAAACCGGAGGTGGCGACGGGCTTGTTGCACACGGTCGGCGCCCCGGAGCCGCGCCAGTTCACCGAGTGCGAGTCGTTCAGCACCCTGCTTGCGCTGCTTGCGCTGCTGGCGCTGCTGGGCGGCTCGGACATGCTGGCCGTCGTGCAGCACCCCTTCCTGGCCATGCCTCAGGTGGCCGAGCAGGTGCAGGAGATCCCCATCGCCGAGTGCCTGCCCGGCCTGACAGTGGGCCTGCACCTGCGCGCCGATGCACCCTTGACGCGGCCGGCGGCCGTGCTCGCCCGGCTGCTGGCCGAGATCGGCCGCACCCACCTGCAGGGTGCCCGAGTCCTGCACCGGCCCGGCCCGGCTGACCTGCCATCAGGCCGGCCAGGTCTGCGCGCCGTGGCGGGGCAGGTATCCGGGCGTCGCGCAAGAGACCATGCGGGTGAACGCCGGTCGACTGCTGACCGGCGACGGTGCCGGCAGCCATGCCGAATTCGCCCGCACGGCAGTTTCATATGATGCGACTCCAGCGTCCAGCCGGCCTTTGCACCACGCATGCAAGTCGTTGATTCGAATAATATTTTCCAGCCCACCGCATGACCGACACCGACCTGTCGCTGCACACGCCCATGATGCAGCATTACTTGAATACCCAATAATATCAACAACTTAGGATGTTGTTACATATTTTTGATACACGGTAGCTACAAGTCTTCGGGGCTCATCTGCTCCAACTTGTGGCGGATGACTCAGGCAGCTCCAGCCGAAGATGCCGCTTGCGACTCAAAACGGGAATCCGGCAGTTATAGGCGTCTGACGCGAGCGAACGGCTTCGTCGATAGCAGTTGAAGGTCAGCATGCCTTGGGCATCACCGCGGATGCACGCCTCGGCGCTCTGTTGCCTGTGTGCCTTTGACCCCGCAGCTGCCGTCGCACTTCTCTTCCCTGCTCGGTGCCCTGTGGAGTGGTCACGTAGCGAGGCTCGGAAACCTGTTGGTTGCCCTCGCGCACCAACCGGCCCCACGCCTCGACTAGTCGCCGCCGCCACTTGCGGTCGCGGGACCTGACCACGTCTACTCCGAGCCGACGACACCCCGAGCAAGGTCGAGCTCCGAATGCTCGAAGGCGGGCGCAAAGGCCTCGAGTTCATGCGGCGCTAGGCCGACTTCAGGCATCACCGCCATGTGTCGCCAACGACTGACCGCAGTCACCACCTCAGCCAGTACTTGCCTGGCCTCATCAGCGCTCAGCTCAAACCGCGCGGCCTGCTCCAGCAGCGTCTGCACCGAGGTGATGGGCCCGGTGTCTTCGCTGAGCCAGGTCTTGGACTCGCGCTCCTTGTCGGGGAACGGATTCAGGTCGAAAGCAGGCGCCAGGCGCCACAGGTTGGCATCAGCGTAGAGAAAACCGATGTTGTGAAGATGGTCGTCCACGTTGGTGACCAGGTGGTTGAACACCATCCGCCGCCACAACTGCTGCGCGTCCTGCTTGAAGGCGAGGCACTTTGAGCGCATCGCGTCGACCACCTCGGTGTACGCGCGCTCGTCGCCCCGGTTGGACTGCAGCAGCGTGGCCCCGGAGATGTACGGGATTCGAGCCTGTTCGGCAGTGCGGTCGAAGCGGCGGATGACGGCCACCGGTTCGCCTTGGACCATGACGATGCGGGCTGAGGCAACCTCGATACCCGCCAGCTTAGCCAAGCGCAGCGCCAAGACCTCGCCGCGGGTCACACTGCGCTCGTCTTGCACGCTCGGGAACTTGCCCAAGGCAAGTGCACCATCTTCATCGAGGATGCTGCACTTGGGCCGAAGACCGCCCAGTGAGGTCGCCTTGCCGAGGAGATACCTCAAGTCCTCGGCCGACTCCTTGCTCAGCTCTACGGCGCGACTGGCGGAGAGCATGTGCTCAAGCTCCAACAACGCAGGCGTGGTGCGCTGCCCCGCCGCGACGCTGCGCAGATAGCGCTTGCTGGCATCGCGCAAACGCAAGGCACCGATTCGGCTGTGGTCGTCAACCGCGCAGAGGTAGTCCAGCTCGGTCAGCGGGCCGAGAGACGGATTTTTTTGTCGTTCCTTGGCGTGAGCGCGTGCGATGACCCGCCGGCCCCAGCTGTCGGGCTCGGTGTCTGCCAGCGCGAAGAAGAAGACGCTGTCCTCCTTGGTCGCAGCCCGGCGAACTTGGTAGCCCACGGTCTTGTCGAGGTCGGGCGACACATCGAAGTAGCGGGGGTCCGAGAGCCAGGCTTCCCGGTAGGCGAACTGGGAGAACTCCCGCTGCCCGGCACGCACGTAAACCAATGTGCCCACGGCATGCTCAGCCGCTCCGAGAAACACATCCAGCCCAAGCTGCGTTGCGCTTGGCCTTCGCGAGCTCTTTGGCGTCGCCATCGTCAGAACGCACCCGACTCAGGGGTGCGCGCTCGCGTTCGGACGCGCTGCGGCAGCGCCTCGTCCATCAGCGTCAGCCCCACGCTGTCCTGCGGGGTGTCGAGGAGGGCCTCAAGCTTGTCGAGTTCCCCGAAGACCTGCAGGGCGCGGGCGACGTGCTGCAGTGCCATGCCCGCAAATCCCTGCTCCATCCTGCGCACGGTGTTCAGCGAGGCGCCGATGCGCTCTGCCAGCATCTGCTGCGACATGTGACGGCGCCGTCGAGCCAACGAGATGTTCTGACCCAACCGTGCCAGGGCGCGCTCGACAGGAAGAGGCATGGGACTTGACATGGCTTTATCACCCGGAGAAAGCGCGCTATCGAACATAAGCGCTCTTATATGGATGATATTATAAACCCTTGGGGCGGCAGTCAAATCCAGAACACACAACATGTGACAAAACGGTTTGAATTGATTTACAATCCAAATCAACTGTTTTTGGGTCAATTATTTTCACTAATTCATCTTTTGTAATGGGCTGAATGACAGAGATAAGATCATCTACTGCCTTCTTGTATTCATCCATCAAAGCTAATTTGCTTCCTGCTAATTCTGTTTTTAGAATATTATTCATAATTTCTCAAGTTTCTCTTTGGTTCTTTTTCCTTTTACATTGCCAGTGTTTATGGTCGTTTTGGGTTCAAAAAGCATTACGAACACCTCTTCCTTTGCAACAGGCTTGTGCTCAACACCTTTGGGGATAATCACAAATTCGTTTTCATTTAATTCCAAAATTTTCTCACGAAGTTCTATTTTTAAACATCCCTTTATTACATAAAAAAATTCATCTTCGTTGTCGTGTTTGTGCCAAATAAACGGACCTTTTAATTTTACAAGTTTCAAGGGAAGAAGCAGATATTGAAGAAAAACAAATTCCAAACATTCATCCTTGCCGAAGGGATTACAAGAAAAGGAAATCGACACCATTCAACAAAGTAACCCGCTGGAAAATGAACATCAAAATGA